>JBBSJJ010000052.1:0-28520 GCA_038257335.1 Chitinophagales bacterium
ATTGCGGCAACGATGATTTCAAAATCATTATGCATCACAGCGGGAATAAAAGTATCGGATGCTCTTTTCCTCCTCGTTGGCTGGAAGCCAGACGAGGGCACGGTTACATTTCTCCAAAATCGGCAGTAAATTTCGGCTCTATTTTGAGGAAATTTTTTCATCATTTTTTGCCGGCAGGCTAAAACCAATACTGGTGCCCACATCTAGTTTGCTGCGCACATGTATGTTTTGCCCATGCGCTTCTACAATGTGTTTGCAAATAGAGAGGCCCAGGCCGCTGCCGCCTTCTTTGCGACTGCGGGCAAGATCGGTGCGGTAGAATCTTTCAAAAATACGGGGTATATGTTCTTCTGGTATGCCCACACCTTCGTCGCTTATTTCTATGAGCACATGCTTGCCATCTACATTGTAAAAACTGGCTTCTATCAGGTCGCCGTCGTTGCTGTATTTAATGGCATTGTCTACCAGGTTGGTAAATACCTGTCTTATTTTTTCTTTGTCTGCAAAAACTCCCTGTGGCAGTTCGCACCCTTTCTTAACAGCGAAGCGGATACTCTTTTCTTTAGCTTTTAAAAACAGGGTTTCATACACATCTTTTAAAAGATCTTGTATAATGAAGTTAGTTTTGTTCAGTTTGAGTTGTCCACTTTCCAGGCGGGCTATTTCATCAAGATCGTCCAGCAGGTTTACCAACCTGTCTACATTGCGGGCAGTGCTTTGCAGGAACCTGGTGTTAACGGCTTCGTTGTGCAAGGCGCCGCTGAGCAGCGTATCTACATAACCCTGTATGGCGAAGATGGGCGTTTTAAGTTCGTGACTCAGGTTTTGTAAAAATTCTTTTCTAAAGGCTTCGTTGCGCAGCAGCACATCTATTTCTGCTTTGCGCTGCATGGCCCAGGCTTCCACATCTTGCCTTACTTCGTCAATGCTCTTTTGAGGTAAAATATTTTTGTAATAAAACTCTTCTCGTTTACTGGCCTTGGTTTGGTAAATGAGTTTGTAAATGAGTTTGATCTTGCGGTAGATAAAAGTTTGCAGCGTATATAAAATGAGAGCAAAGCTGCCTGCAAAAATAATTGCAAATGCCAACAGCGCTATCCACCACACGGGTTTAAAGGCATAAAAACCGAGTGCAATAGGCACCGATAGGGCCAGTGCGGTTACCGAGGCCAATTGTTGTGGTGAAAAATTCTTAGCTGTAAGCATATTGTAAAAATAGCAACTTTGGAGGTAGTAGGAGATGAGCTGTGAAAGGTGAATGGTGGTGAAAGGTGAAAGGTGAAATGTGAAAGCCTGCCCCTATAGAATGTAGGGGGTGAAAGGTGAAAGGTGAAGGGTGAAAGGTGAAAGCGTGCGCCTTCATTGACCATTGACCATTGACCATTGACCCATTGACCATTGACCATTGACGACCATTGACCCATTGACCATTGACCATTGACAAGTAGAACCGTCATTTTATTTATAAGATAGCAACTAGAGTTCAAACTTATACCCCACACCTTTTACAGTGGTGATACAATCGAGGTCGAGTTTTTGGCGGATCTTACGAATGTGAACATCGATGGTGCGGTCGCCCACGATTACTTCGGTGCCCCATATCTGGTTAAGGATCTCGTTTCTTAAAAATACTTTGCCGGGCCGGGAGGCGAGCAACGCCAGCAGTTCAAATTCTTTACGTGCGAGGGTGATGTCTTTTCCATCATGTCTCACAAGATATTTTTCCCTGTCTATGGCTATTTCTCCCAAGGTAATAATACCACTGTCTTCTTTTTCAAAACGCCTGAAGAGGGAGTTGACCTTGCTTAGTAAAACTTTTGGGCGAATGGGTTTGCTGAGGTAGTCATCGGCGCCGGTTTCCAGGCCTTGTATCTGTGTGCCTTCGTCGCTCATGGCAGTTAGAAAAACGATCAATGTTTTTTTAAACGCCGGCATATTCCTCAGGATGTTGCAAGCTTCGAGGCCGTTTTTGCCCGGCATCATCACATCCAGTATAATGAGATCTGGCAAGTGGCGCTTGGCTTGTTCTATGGCATCGTCGCCACTTTTAGCAGTAACTACTTCGTAGCCCTCCTGTTGCAGGTTAAATTGTATGATCTCCAATATATCTGGCTCATCATCTGCAATCAATATTTTTTTTGCTGTGCTCATAA
The DNA here is from genome assembly GCA_038257335.1 of Chitinophagales bacterium. Classification (GTDB taxonomy): domain Bacteria; phylum Bacteroidota; class Bacteroidia; order Chitinophagales; family Chitinophagaceae; genus Ferruginibacter. The sequence continues at coordinate 2,154 of JBBSJJ010000052.1, forward strand.
ATTGGCTGCTGCAAAAGTAGCTATCCTGCCCATTGAAACATCCGTTAAATGAACGTTATAATATTATCAAATTGTTAAGCAGGCATGGTTGTAACACGTATAATTGTGAAGCAGTTGTGCAGCGATCTGCAAAATTGAAGCATCTTTGTAACAACCATGTACCAAGAAAAAACTTTATGAAGCAAATATTTTTACTCTTTACATTTCTATCACTTGCTTTTGCTGGCCTGGCCGCACCTGCCGATACAGTAAGAATTCCTCTTTCCCGCCAGGGCTTTCATGATAAAATAGACAAGGAACAAGTACTGACAGATAAGTTGGATAGTAAGCTTGATCAATACCTCCATGTTAGTAAAAATGAAGAAGTCAACCTCCAGGTTACAGATGCTTTTTTTAGAAAAATAGATGCCCTGCAGTTGTGGGTAGAAACCAACCCGGAGATAGCCACAAACAATGAAAAAATACGTTACCTGCGCCTCGTAGAAAACCTGGTGCGCAGTTTTAGGATAGGTTGGAACAACAATGAGATCAAACCGCTGGCATTTCCGGCGCTTTACCACACATTTGAAGGTATTTTTAAAGGTCTGCCGGCACAAAAGTCCATGCTCCCTTTTTTGGAGGCTGCGCCTTACGAAGTGGCAAAAATGAGTGCTGGGGTATTTTTCGAAAGCAATGAATATCGGGAGGCACAAAAGATAGTTTATCTCAAATATTGCCAGCTTCACCCGGATAATATTTTAAAAACCATTCGTCCTTTTGCCCAGGAATCTTTTGCAGACAGCCTGGTAGTAGTAGCCTGTAAGAACAACCCGGTGCAGTTGTACTCCTATGCACAATCTACAGGTACAGCAGAAGGTAAACTGATACATCGAAATGAGAACAGGATGGTAAAAGTGGTGGCGCAACTAAGCCAAACGCCCAATGCATTGTTGTACTTTCCTTTTTTAGACGACTTGCTCAGCGGTAAAAACACTGTACAGAACATCAAACACTATGTGGGCGATGAAGAAAGCAAGTACGATAGCATTGGCTATTTTAAAATGCTGGTGAAAACAGAAATAGAATATTTTAAGCGAATGGCCCCACCCCTGCGGGATACACCTATTGCTATGTTTGGCCCCAACAGCCTGCGGGAAGTGTTGAAGGGAAAATCACTTCAGCATTTTATAAAGCCAATCAACGAGCTGCACGATGTAAGCAACCTTGCAGTGAGGATGAAAGCCATTCAGCCGCTGGGTGCACAGGAACTGTACTATATGCTCATCATGGGTGAGGCAGATATTTTCACTTCCAGCTACAAACATAGCTTTAGCCGCTTGATGCAATTGATGGGTTCTAAACCCCGGGGCGATTCTTTGTTGCAAACGGTGCACTTCGATTTTTTTAAGAAATTCATTAAAATGGCAGCCAACTTTAATAAGCTGGATACTTTTTTAAAAACGATGCCTGTGGCCAATTCAGAAATATTGATGAAGGCATTTGTGGCCAATCTTGATAAAACAGGCAACCTGGAAGATGCCGTGGATGTGGCAGATTCTTACAGCAGCATCAACAATAAAAATTTATTGCAAACTATATTGACTTATGTAAAAGAGAATGAGCAGCGGAGTATCAATGAGAACAATAGCCGGGGTGCCCTGGTATACAGCCTGCTTAAGACAATTTTTTTATCGGCAGACAGCAGCAATCGTATCGATCTTACAGCTACTGTAGGCATTCCATCTATTTATGAAATTAGTAATAAGGAGTTGCAGGACGCAAAGGGGCGTATAGTGCAGCAGGTATTCTTTTATGGCGATGAAGATGGCAAGACTTTCTTTCCACCGTTTTTAAATTCTTTTCCGGCAAAAGACTGGACCATTACTTCTAAAAAGGAGTGGGTAGAAATAAAGGCTAACAAAAGTAATGTGTGGGTTTTTGCCAATAAGCCCCTGGACTACAACCAAAACCTTGATGATTCGGCACAGGTGCACCTGGCCAATTACATGGAGGCAAATGAAATGCACCCTTCTGTAGTGGTGCATAGGGGCCATAGTTATTGGCTGCCGGGTACTATCAAAAGAATGCCTTCCGATGCAAAAATAGTGGTGCTGGGTTCCTGCGGTGGCTACCAAAACCTTAACCAGATATTAGAAGTGAGCCCCGATGCTCATATTATTTCTACCAAAGAAATAGGCAAAGGCGACATTAATAAACCCATTCTCAATTACCTCAACCAGGCTTTCATAGGCGGGCAAACGCTTGGATGGAGAGAAATGTGGAAATCGCTGGGTAACTTATTTGCGAGAGATCCTAACCCTGAAGTTCGGGAAAGCTGGGAAGATTACATTCCACCGTACCGCAACCTGGGCGCTATTTTCATCAAGGCTTATCACAAGCAAACAACCATAGCGGAAGGTATGTAATGACCATTCATTATGTGGGTGGGCTGGTCGTGTGCCAAAACCTTCCTTAACTTTGCAGCTATGAGTGTGGTACCCGCTAAGCCTGCAACGATCCGTTTTTCTTTGCTGAAAAGGGTCTTTGCTTTTGCAGCTCCTTACCGAAAAAAATTTTACATTTCCCTTGTACTGGCAGTTTTTTTAGCAGCACTGGCGCCTGTTCGTCCGCTGCTCATACAACTTACCCTGAATATGGGTTTGAAAGACAGCACAGCCGGCTTCTTACTGCAAGGCCCCGGCGCTTTTATCATAGAGATCACCCTTATTCAAATTGTGTTGCTGCTTGTGGAAACCGTGTGCAGGTTTTATTTTACATTCAGTACCGCCTCCTTGGGGCAGAGCGTGGTGAAGGATCTTCGGGTGAGTACTTACCAGAAAATAGTCAACTTAAACTTATCGCATTTTGATAAGACGCCCATTGGCACCCTCACTACCCGCACCATCAACGACATAGAATCTGTAAATGATATTTTCAGTGATGGCCTCATTCCAATCATCGCCGATTTACTTTCCATAGCATCTGTATTAAGTTTTATGTTTTGGGTAGACTGGCGGCTCACGCTGGTATGCCTTGCTCCCTTCCCGTTTATGATCATTGCCACGTATTATTTTAAAGAAAGCGTGAATAAATCTTTCATGAAAGTACGCAATGCGGTGGCGGCACTCAATGCTTTTGTGCAGGAGCATATTACAGGCATGGCGCTGGTGCAGGCTTTTGCTTCAGAGAAAAGAGAGTTAAAACATTTTGAAGAAATCAACGAACAACACCGAAGCGCCAACATTAAAGCCATTTTTGCCTATTCGGTATTTTTTCCGGTGGTAGAACTAGTGTCAGCACTCAGTATTGGTTTGCTGGTGTGGTGGGCAGCCCGCAACTCCCTGCAACTGCCCGAAGAAACCGCTCAAAAAACAGGGGGCATCATCACGGCTTTTATTTTATGCCTTAACTTGCTGTTTCGCCCACTGCGGGTATTGGCAGATAAGTTCAACGTATTGCAAATGGGCATGATAGCCAGCGAGCGGGTTTTTAAAATACTGGACAACGACGATAGCACAGCCCCAACCCCTAAAGGGGCTTTTGAAGCCAGCTATAAAAAACAACTTATTACAAAAGGCGGTATCGAATTTAAACATATATGGTTTGCATACATAGAGGAGCAGTATGTTTTAAAAAATGTGTCATTCACAATTGAGGCAGGCAAAACACTGGCCATCGTGGGGCATACTGGCAGCGGCAAAACATCTATCATCAGTCTCATCAACCGGTTGTACCCGGTAAATAAGGGTGAGTTGCTCATAGATGACCAGCCCATTGAAAACTACGAATTGAACTACCTCCGGAGTAAAATAGGGGTCGTGTTGCAGGATGTTTTTTTGTTCAGCGGTTCTATTTTAGAAAATGTAACCCTGCGCAATTCCGACATTAGCCGGGAGGAAGTGCAGCGTGCTGCAGAACTCATTGGCATTCATGATTTCATCATGCAACTGCCTGGCGGCTACGATTACAACGTGATGGAAAGAGGTGCCACCTTGTCTATGGGGCAGCGGCAGTTGCTGTCTTTTATCAGGGCACTTTTATACGATCCCTCTATCCTTATCTTAGATGAAGCTACTTCTTCCATTGATACAGAAAGTGAGGCACTCATTCAGCAGGCGATAGACAAACTTATTGCTGGTCGTACCTCTATAGTGATTGCACACCGCCTTAGCACCATCCGCAAGGCAGATAAAATACTCGTATTAGATAAAGGGGAAGTAAAAGAAATTGGTTCCCACGAAGAGCTCATGCGGCGCCAGGGCTTTTATTTCCAGTTGCACCAAATGCAGTTTTCAGGTGGCGAAATGGTAATAGCGGGGGAGTAATTTTTCTTTCAAATTTTGTAAATTGCAGGTATGCCATTTCAAGACAATCAACATATTCCTGCTGCAGCAAACGAGGTAAACGAACCAGCAGCAGATTATGAAAAAGCGGAACTGGACTTGCTCAGGGATGGCATAAAACGAACCTACACCGAGAGGTTTGAGACCATGATGCAGCTAATTAAAGTAGGGATCATGCTTAAAAATGCAAAAATCATACACAAGCCTTACCTAAAGTAATCGTTAATATTATGGATGTTTACAACGAAGAAGTATTGGCATTTTGGAGAGCCTTAAATACTCAGAACGTAAAATATATAATGGTGGGTGGCTTTGCAGCTAATTTACACGGCTTTCAAAGAACTACAGAGGATATGGACATACTGCTGGATGATACCTTGGAAAATCGAAAAAGCTTTAGAAAGGCCTTTGAAATGTATACTGGCATTGATTATTTTATGATAGAAACTTTGCAGTTTGTTCCTGGTTGGTCACCATTCCGGTTAAACAACGGCTTTGTGTTGGATATTCTCCTGGTTCCAATGAAAGGCCTCGAGGAATTTTCGTTTGATGATTGTTATGCGATGGCCTCTGTTGCAGAAATATATAATCTGAAAGTTCCCTTCCTTCAAATCAACCAATTAATTGCTAATAAAAAAGCTGTAAACCGCCCCAAAGACCAGGTGGATGTAATTGAACTGGAGCGCATTAAAAAACTCAGGTCTGAAATGGGGCTGGATTAACGGCCAGGGCAAAGTTGTTTCAAATTATCTCTCTCTAATTTTTAAATTCCCCCCTCCAACCTTATCTTTGCGCCAAATTTCAGGATAGATATGGCAGCACAACGCATCAAATCATTGCTGGTAGCGGTTTTCAGCTTAGGTATTGTACTTTTTTCTAATAATAGTTTTGCCCAGGATCATGGGGCTACAGGTGCTGCGCACGAGCCTGCAGAAAAACTAGATCCTGCCAAAATTATCATGGATCACATCAAGGATGCACACGAATTTCATTTCTTCAGCGTGGGCGATTTTCATGCAACCGTTCCTCTTCCTGTAATATTATACTCACCCACTAAAGGGTTCTCGGCGTTTTCTTCTGCCCGCTTCGATCATGGCCACACTATTTACAATGGCTACGAAAGCAAAGAAGGTGTTATCAGCGCAGCAGATGGCACAGCAGTCTACGATTTTTCGCTCACAAAAAACGTGGTGCAAATGATGATTGCATTGCTTGTGTTGGTACTGCTAATGACGGGGATAGCGAAAAAATACAAAAGCGGCCAGGGTGTAACCACTGCCCCCAAGGGCTGGCAGAATGCAATAGAACCCGTTATTACTTTTGTGAGAGACGAAGTGGCCAGGCCTAACCTTGGTAAAAAAGCCCCGAAGTATTTACCCTACCTGCTCACCGTTTTCTTTTTCATTCTAATCAACAACCTTTTTGGATTGATACCCGGCGCCGCCAATGTAACCGGCAACACGGCGTTTACCTCAGTATTGGGTTTAATTTCCCTGGTGGTTATCCTGGCCAGTACCAACTCGCATTTTTGGGGTCACATTTTCTGGCCCCCCGGCGTACCTATTTTTGTAAAAGTTATTTTAATCCCTATTGAGTTGCTAGGTGTATTGGTGATCAAACCCGCAGCATTAATCATTCGTCTTTTCGCCAATATGGTGGCAGGGCATATCATTATTTTAAGTTTCATTTCACTCATATTTATTTTTGGCGCCATGAGTTCGGTAGCAGGTTTTGGCTTTTCGCCCATCTCTGTTCTGTTTACGGTGTTCATTTATTTTATTGAGTTGCTGGTAGCATTTATACAGGCATTTATTTTTACCAATTTAACTGCAGTATTTATCGGCCAGTCTTTTGAGGGCGGTCACGACGATGTAGACGGTCACCAGGAGCCCATAGTAGCGTAATTATTTTTTCATTATAAAACACAAGTATCATGACTTTGATGACTTTGTTAGCTGATGTTCAGCTTGGTTATTCTCATTTTGGTGGAGCAATTGGTGCTGGCCTTGCAGCTATCGGTGCCGGTATTGGTATCGGTCAGATTGGTAAAGGTGCGGTAGAATCTATTGCCCGTCAACCTGAAGCGTCTAACGACATTCGTGCAAACATGATCCTGACTGCTGCGTTCGTAGAGGGTGTTGCCCTTTTCGCAGTTATCGCAGGTTTATTGGCCGTATTGAAGTAAGCCAACGTTTGCCACAATCTTTACTGCATCCGAAGCACAGGGCGGGGGATGCAGTAATATTTTCTAATTTCAGATTGCTGAATTCAGATTGTTGATTTTTTTCGGACATCAGCATTTATAAATCATAAATCATAATTCATATAACATGGAACTCTTATTACCACATTTAGGTTTAATCATCTGGACTTTGATCGCCTTCCTCATCGTATTTTTTATCCTTAAAAAATATGCCTGGAAGCCCATCTTAACCGGGTTAAACGAAAGAGAAGCCGGCATAGCCAGCTCCATTGCCACCGCAGAAAGAGTAAAGCTGGAAATGGCGCAGCTGGTTAATGAGAATGAAGCCCTGTTGGCACAGGCCCGTGAAGAGCGTGGTGCTATGTTGAAGGAAGCCAAAGAGATTAAAGACAAGATCATCAGCGAAGCAAAAGATGAAGCTAAAGTACAGGCATCTAAGATCATTGCAGATGCACAGGCTTCTATCGAAAATCAAAAAATGGCCGCCATCACCGATCTTAAAAACCAATTGGGTAATATGGTGATAGAGGTAAGCGAAAAAGTATTAAGAAGAGAACTTTCCAACAAAGCAGAGCAGGAAAACTACATCAGGGATCTTACGGCAGATGTAAAATTGAACTAGTCAATTTGATGATTGGAGGATGGGGCTCACTTTTTAGGCAACTTTCATTACCAAATTATCAAATCACCAAATTATCAAATTCAAGCATGAATAATCCACGTTTAGCAGGCAGGTACGCAAAAAGTTTATTGGGTCTTGCCATTGAGCAAAATAAGTTAGAAGCGGTGCATGCCGACATTCTATTGTTGAAAGCCATTGCCAAATCGAACCCTGATTTTGTAACTCTTTTAAAAAGCCCCGTGGTAGGTGCCGATAAAAAAGAGCAGATCGTAAAAGCCGTACTCGCTGGAAAAGTGAGTGAACTCACTTCAGCATTTTTACACCTCATCATTCGCAAAACAAGGGAAAGCAACCTGGTAGAAATTGTAAAAGCATTTGTAGAACAATACAACGAACTAAAAGAAATTCATACCGTAAAGCTAAGTACGGCCACCCCCATCAGCCAGGAATTGAAAGACGCCATCGTTACCAAATTAAAAGCAGATGCCGGCGTGCAGCACATAGAACTGGAAGCTGTAGTGCAGGAAGAACTGATTGGTGGTTTTAAGATAGAGATGGGCGGAACCCTCGTAGACGCCACAGTTTTAAGAGACCTGGAAGACGTAAAAAAACAGTTTGCAGAAAATATCTACATTCATAATATCCGTTAAGGATACGATGCTAACAAAATTAAAGGCTGCAAGTGATTGCGGCTTTTTTTGTGCGTAGAAGTTATTAGCATTCATGCTTTATGTTCCTTTCAGCCGCCGCAGGTAAGCCGTTGCGATTGCCACCGTCTGGGCTTCGACCAACGGTGTATAAGGCACTAACAAATTTCTTATTTCCGCTGCCGGTGTTAACAGGTAATTGCAGCCGCCTTGCCTGTTCCAATAATTTCGGAAGGCTTCGGACAGCTGCACCTAGAGGTCTTCAAACTACCTTTTTTTTATTTGATTGCCGTTCTAAGGGGTAAAAACTTCAAAATTGTCACTGCCGAACTCATAGAATTTTATCCATTGAGCCGTGTATCATATTAGCTCGGAAGTATCTGTAAGAAGATTGGAGTGAAACTATCCCTGATTACTCGACTTCACCCTGGTTACAAGGAGATTTAAATTACACAGCTTTTAATAAACAGTCGATGGAGAGGTCTTCGTCAATTAGTGGCCAATGAATTCCATATCCGGATGGAGAAACGGTGAAAAAATTTCTTTGTATTTCATTTGCGGCTTCTAGTTTTTTTGAAATATTTTCTAACGGTAGCTTTATGAGGTTACCATCTATTTTTAAACAAATAAGATTTTGTTCAAATGAAACCGATTGTATATTATATGTTGCTAACATTTTATTCTGCATTAAAGAAGTTGTCCCAGGATTCAATAATTAAATCGAAATGTTGGTATATAATTTTTTTTATTTCTTTCTTAGCTGAGGGAGTTAAGTTGAAAGAAAAAGCCTCTCTTATTTCAACTTCTTCAGCCAGTAACCAAAACTTACATTCCATATCAGCCTTTTGTGCATGCACATGGATTGGCTCATTCCCTTCATATCCATAAATAAATAATATTGTGGGCATGTTTTAAATTAACCTGTTAAAGGTAAGAATTTTCTTCCGCAGTAGTTAGGCCATCACCCGTAAGCAGTTGTCGCCGCCTTGCTTGTTCCGATAATTTCGGAAGGCTTCGAACAGCGGTGTAAACGGTAAGAAGATAGAAAAATGCTAAGCCATCACCTGTAAAAGCTGGTGGCTTTTTATGAGCCTAAGCTTACTGAAGTGCAGGAAATGGAAACCTTTACCGAACAACTAATACTGCATCACCGGTTTGCATAAATTATATTTATGCACCTTAAAAAGATCACCATGGCAAAGTCAGCGAAAAAAATGGTTATACCTGATGAGGCAATCATTAATAAAATTCTGTTGATACGGGATAAGAAGGTAATGATTGATAAAGATATTGCTTCTTTATAGGGCGTTCCTACAAAGCGTTTAAATGAGCAAGTAAAAAGAAATCTAAAAAGGTTCCCTGTGGATTTTATGTTCCAGCTTAACCAGGAGGAAAAAGACCAGGTAGTCGCAAATTGCGACCACCTAAAAAATTTGAAATACTCACCCAGTCTGCCCTATGTTTTTACAGAATATGGCGCAGTAATGCTGGCAAGTGTATTGAATAGTGACCGTGCCATAGCAGTAAATATACAAATCGTAAGAATATTTGCGAAGATGAAAGAAATGCTTTTAACCCACAAGGATATTTTATTAAAACTTGAACAGTTGGAAAATGAAGTAACCAGTCATGATGAAAATATACAAATGATTTTTGAAGTATTGAAACAACTATTAAGTCCAAAACCAGCAATGCCAAGAAATAAAATTGGCTTCTGAGCAAACAAGGGAGATTAGCCCGACCCACAGCCCGTCTTTGGCGAGGCCACAAAAAAAGGCTGTCTCATTTTTGAGATGACCCTTTTACTTTTATAACATTGAATTGATACGCCGCCCTTACCTGATTGATAGACTCAATACTTTTGTTCCATACTGCGGGTACACTCACCCTTACAAGTTATATTTACTCCACAAAAATTTAACTGCATGAGAAAAACGATGATGGGTTGGCTGTTGTGCATGAGCTGCCTGGCTTCCACGGCACAAACCAATTACTCCAACTTTGGCCAGCAAACCAGCAGGCTGAATGCGCTTACGAAACAATATGGCGCTTTTGCAAAACTAAGCTCGCTGGGCAAAACTGCAGGCAGTAGAGAAATTTGGATGCTGGTACTTGGCACCGGCAATACAGAAACCAAACCCGGAATTGCCATCGTAGGCGGCGTAGAAGGCAATCACCTGCTGGGAACGGAACTGGCCATTGGCTTTGCAGAAAATTTATTAAAGGCAACCAACACAGACAGCATTGAAAATCTGCTGGCTTCTACTACGTTTTATGTTTTTCCAAACATGAGCCCCGATGCCATGGAGCAATACTTTGCCCCATTAAAGTACGAACGCATGGGGAATGCAACCAGCACGGATGATGATAGGGATGGAAAAATAAATGAAGACGGTTTTGACGATTTAGATGGAAACGGGAAAATTACATGGATGCGGGTAGCATCGCCAATAGGTGACTACCGCAGCAGCACAGAAGATGCCCGGGTGATGGTGAAAGCAGATATTGCAAAAGGTGAAAAAGGAAAATATTTATTGTTTACGGAAGGCAGTGACAATGATAAAGATGGCCAGTTTAATGAAGATGGGGAAGGCGGTGTATGGTTTAATAAAAATTTCAGTTTCAGGCATCCATCTTTTACGCAGGGCTCCGGCGAGTTTGCTGTTTCTGAAATTGAAACCCGTGCTATTGCAGACAAGCTCTACGAATTGTTTAATGTGTTTGCAGTGGTAAGCTTTTCTACTGTCAATAATTTATCTGCACCAGTAACTTTTAATGCAGGCAGTATCAAGGATCGGATCATTACCGGCTGGCTGGAAGCGGATGCAAAAACCAATGCCATGGTTTCGGACCTGTACAACAAAAACACCAGCATGAAAGATGCGCCCAAAGGGCCTGCAAGTGTGGGCGGCGATTTTGCCTCATGGGCTTATTTTCATTACGGGCGGCTGAGCTTTAGCACACCTGGTTGGTTCATGCCCAAAGCAAAAACAGATACGGCACTTAAAGAAAAACCGTTTGCAGATACCGTTGCTAATTATTTGAAATGGGCTTCACAACAAAACCATGCAGTTGGTTTTAATGAATGGAAAAAAATAGAGCATCCGGATTTTCCGGGGCAGGTAGTAGAAGTGGGAGGACCCGATCCATTTGCTTTGATCAATCCACCATTTGCACTCACAGGCGACATCGTAACAAAACATACCAATTTTATTGTAAAGCTTGCTGCGATGCAACCTGGCGTAGAGATCATGAACGTGAAAGTGGAGAAACTGGGCGCAGGCATCAATAGGATTACCGCAGATGTTATAAACAAAGGAGCACTTCCTTCGCATGCAAAATTGGGTGAGCGAAGTTATTGGGTGAAGCGCATCAATGTAAAACTGAATACCAATAACAATCAAAGTATCATGAGTGGAAAGAAAATTCAGTTGCTCCCTTCGGTTGAAGGCAGTAGCCGGAATACCATCAGTTGGCTGGTAAAAGGTAGTGGCAAGGTTACCATAGAAGCCGGTAGCCCTACAACGGGCGTGACGTCAACGGGCGTTACACTTCAACCTTAATTGATTTGGTTGCTGGCCCCGCCGGTTTTACAACACCACACGTTAACATCATAAACAAACACAATGAAAAAATTTATTCCAACATATATCACAACGCTACTGTTTATTTTTCTGATTCAGTTGTGCTTTGCACAAACCGCCCAACAAATTTACAAAGGTGCCGGAACGCCGGTAAATCCCAAAGTAGTGGTGAGCTGGAACCGGTATAACGATCCTGCAGGAATTGCCGAAATACTTAAAAAGATTGCTACGGCTTATCCTAAATTGGCGAAACTCGAAAGTATTGGGAAATCGTTTGAAGGCAGGGACATTTGGTGCATTGCCATTACTGATTACACAAAGGGAACAGCAGATAAAAAACCAGGGATGTATATTGATGGAAACATTCACAGCAACGAAGTGCAGGGCAGCGAATTTTCTATGTACACCGCATGGTATCTCACCGAAAGTTTTGCAGACACCAAATTCATACAGGAGTTATTGGCAGATAAAATATTTTACATAGTGCCCACCATTAACCCGGATGCTAGGGATGCGTTTTTTAAAAAACCCAATACGCCAAGCTCTCCACGCAGTGGCCGGGTGCCGGTAGATAACGACATGGATGGCCTCACAGACGAAGACGGTTATGATGATCTGGATGCAGATGGAAACATCACACAGATGCGCAGGAAAAATGCGAATGGAAGATTTAAGGTAGATCCTAAAAACCCAAGCCGGATGATCCAAGCTGGTACAGATGAAAAAGGAGAATATGAATTGCTTGGACTGGAAGGATTAGACAATGATGGCGATGGATTGGTAAATGAAGATGGTGAGGCTTTTGAATATGATCCCAACCGTGACTGGGGTTGGAACTGGCAGCCAAACTACATACAAGGCGGCGCTTACAAGTATCCTTTTTCCCTGCCGGAAAACAGGGCTGTAATGGAATTTGTAATGAAGCATCCGAACATTGCAGCGGGGCAAAGTTTTCATAATGCCGGCGGACAGATACTGCGTGGCCCGGGCGCAGCAGAAGATGTAGGTACGTACAACGCGGCGGATCTGCGCATATACGATGCCATCGGTAAAAAAGGCGAAGAACTGATGCCCGGTTATAAATACCTGGTGGTGTACAAAGATTTGTATAGCGTGTTTGGCGGCGAGTTGGATTGGTTTTATGGAAGCCGCGGTATTTATACATTCACCAATGAACTGTGGACACCTTACCTGCTTTTTAACAGTGATGCTACCAGGGAATTTAATGATGAGAGCACTTATACTTTTGACCGATACCTGTTGTTTAAAGATGCATTTGTAGAGTGGCACGAATTCGATCATCCGCAATATGGTAAGGTAGAAATTGGTGGGTTCAAGAAAAATTTCACCCGCATGCACCCGGGCTTTTTAATGGAGAGCGATGCGCACAGGCAAATGGCATTTACGATTTATCATGGCTATCACACACCCAAACTTTTAATAGATACGATCAAAGAAAAAGACCTTGGCGGCGGATTAAAAGAAATTACCGCTATCATTTCAAACGAGCGCCTGATGCCCACCCATAGCAGCCAGGATTTAAAATATAAAATTGAGCGACCAGATTATATAACCCTCAGCGGAGCGAAAGCCATTGCCGGAATGATCGTTGACAACCGCAATCCAAATGCAACGATCGAGCAAAAAAACAATCCCCAAACAGTGGAGCTAGACAACATCCCCGGCCAGGGTTATGTAACGGTAAGATGGATCGTGCAGGGAAATGAAAAATATACGATCACGGTAGATAGCAAGAAGGGTGGGGTTGTGAGCAGGAGTAAATAGGAAATGAATTTATTTTACTGGCTTTTACTGGCGCAGATATACGGCGATAGCTTAGTGCGTGGGGTATCCGTGCCAATAACAGTTAACAAACTTTTGTTTTTCTAATGGTTGTGTAGCTAGCAAAAGAAAAAATCGAAAGTGTGGGACTTGCATCTTTAAGTTGTTTATGATATATCTTCATGAGAGTTACAGTCATAGTGCAGGGGCGGGAAAATAACTTTTGCATATTTATAAGTTATCCGAAAAATAATGAGAGTCTTTATTGCTTTACTATCACTCTTAATAACGGGTGGAAACGGTCCACAAGTGAACTATTCAGTAGAGATATATCTACTGGCAAACAATCACTCAAATTTATCGGACAGCATTTCAAAAGAGCTGACCATTAAGAAAGAAGATTTGCCAATTGTGCCATTCATCAATGATGATGAAATTGAGCACTTTGACACATCCAACTATAGAATTACATTCTCAAGAGAGGCTGCTAAAAGAATAGGCGCATTGAAGCCCAGTTTATCTGTAGGTATTCCGTTCGTGTTGACAGTAGACAGAGAACCTATTTTATCGGGCTATTTCGTCAACATTGTATCATCTTTTGGTTGTGGAGCTTATGTACTCTCAAACACTCCGCAACAAGTTCAAGAGTTAAGAAAAGGACTTCCCGAATATTATTATAAAGCTATTATTTCCGAAAATAGAAAGAACCATTTCCTAATTCAAGCACTAGAAAGAACAGGACGACTGAAATAGTTCTGCGGTTTAGTGGGCTTTGGCATAAGTTGGCCAGAATCTTGTCTGGAGCAGAAATTCAGTCATAGCTAAGTGCCTGATGTATCCTTGCCAATAAGAGTTAAAGAGAGTTTGTTTTAGGTTCTTTTTCCATCAGGTAAGATTATGCTTTTAATGTGTTTCATTAGCTTCAGCGGAGATTAATTTGATTGCCGAAATCAGTAAGGTACAAGACGAGGTGGCATTAACAATTTGCAGAAAACAGCTACATCCACAACATCCGTCAGGAGTTGATTTAATATATAATTGGAAGCTGCAAGTAATTGCGGCTTTTTTTGTGTCCTACAATTTCCTCCTGGATTTGCAGATAGTCGCAAAAGAGCGAGCTTCACACTGTGAAATAAGATAAACACCTGGAAAAGTGCCCGAAAAAATTTATTAGCTTACAATGCTGTGCCCAGCAACACAAATAGCTGCCATAAAGATGTTTTTGCGCAGTTTTTTTTTAATATTAAATTAATTAGTTCATGGCCACCACATATCAATCACTGCTTTTTACCCATATTTTTATTGACAACGAATGGTGCGATGCGGGCAACAGCTTCGAAGTACATAACCCTGCGAATGGGCTCGTCATTGCTTCCGTAGCCGACGCCACCGCCGCCGATGCTGAAAGGGCAATTCAGGCGGCTGCGGCTGCATTCCCTTCCTGGAGCAATACTCCTGCAAAAGAGCGTGCAGCAATTTTGCGAAAATGGTATGATCTGATTTTACATAATACAGATGCCCTGGCAGCTTTGCTTACAGCCGAGCAAGGCAAGCCGCTTAAAGAAGCGGCAGGCGAAGTGCAGTACGGTGCTTCCTTCGTGGAATGGTTTGCAGAGGAATGCCGCCGCAGTTATGGTGAAACCATTCCTGCACCAGTGAGCAACAAACGCTTCATCACTATCAAGCAAGCCATTGGCGTGGTAGCCGCCATCACGCCCTGGAATTTTCCGGTGGCAATGATCACCCGTAAAATTGCTCCGGCCATTGCTGCAGGATGCACCGTGGTGCTCCGGCCATCCTCGCTTACACCCCTGTGTGCGCTTGCATTGGCGCACCTGGCAAAAGAGGCAGGTATGCCGCCGGGTGTACTCAATGTAGTGCCTTCGTCCGATGCTCAAGCCATCGGCGCCGTACTTACAAGCCATCCTTCTATTAAAAAATTATCCTTCACCGGCTCTACAGCAACGGGCAAAAAACTGATGGAACAATGTGCAGGAACGGTAAAAAAATTATCGCTTGAGCTCGGTGGTAATGCACCCGTAATTATTTTCGACGACGCAGATATTGACCTGGCTGTAAAAGGTACCATCGCCAGCAAGTACCGAAATGCCGGTCAAACTTGTGTATGTGCTAATCGCATATTGGTACAATCCGGCATTTACGAAAAGTTTTTAGCAGCTTATAAAAGAGAAGTGGCATCCTTAAAAGTGGGAGACGGCACACAGCCCGGTGTAGACATTGGACCACTCATAAACAAAGCAGGGGTGGAAAAAGTAGAGCAACTCTTAATGGATGCGGGCAAAAAGGGTGGCGAAATTATTTTAGGTGGCAAGCCACATTCGCAAGGCGCCTTATTTTTTGAACCTACTATTATAACCAACTGCAATGCAGAGATGGAACTTAGCCAGGAAGAAATATTTGGGCCAGTGTCCTCGGTTTTTAAATTTGATACCGATGCAGAAGCCATTGCATTGGCCAATGATACTCCGTATGGGCTTGCCGCTTATTTTTTTAGCCAGGATATTAAGCGATGCATTCATATAGCAGAGCAGTTGCACTACGGTATCATCGGCATAAACGAAGGCATTATTTCCTATCCCGAAGTACCTTTTGGTGGTGTAAAAGAAAGTGGCTTTGGCAAGGAAGGAAGCCATCACGGTTTGGAAGAATACCTGGAAACAAAATACATCTGCATCGGCGGGTTATAAAATAGGAAGCAACGGTTAGATTATCTTCCTGCCCGACTGGCCCAGGCGGGCATGAAAATCCTGTGAGGAGTGGCAAACTTTTCAGAGCTTTGGCCCAGGCGAGCAGGAAGAACCTTCTGCCGACGCAGGTAAACTGTAACGCTGCCCTCGTCTGGCTTCCAGCCAACGAGGGAGAAAAGAGCTGGAAATATTTTCTTTTCGCCAGTAATAAAAAAAATCTCTGCCACCTTGGGCAACCGGGATTATCCTAAAAATTGTCAACATGTTTTTAATACGATGCAGTTAACATTACTGGTTATGTATTTCATTTAAGCATTCAAGCAAAGATTGTCTTGAAGACAATTGCAATTTTCTGCCGCAACTGGCGCAAGGCTCGCATGCTCTCCACCCGCTACCTACATAAATATAAAGCCGGCCAAAACTGCCGGCTTTGAATTTACAAGAACATCATATTATTGTATCCCACAGCAGCCGACGCCAACCGCTTTTGCCGTTGCAGGTAAGCCTTTATACAGGTATTGCTTTTCTTGCGATCCCACACCACAACCAGCACACGCTGATGCAGGCCTTATCACCCGCATCACATCCATCGTAAACTAACTGAAATTTTCCGCCGCCGTCTTTACTCACCACCAGCTACACACACAAGCCCAAATAGTAAACTAACAAAGTGTAAAACCCGGTGTTAGTTTGTTTGGGAATAAATGCCTCAGCAGTACCGAAGTGTATTGAGTGCAGGAATTGGAAACAACTCGCTAATCAGCTTAACAAACATCATCCGTTTGGATAAAACTTGAGGTCACAAATTGTGACCTCAAGATTTTGGTATCACAAAATGCGATACTATGATTAAAGTTATATTTAGATATCAAAATAATTCTAATGGCAAAGAGAGAGTTACAAGCATTGGTAGCTGAACAGGAAATACTGAACACGATATATGTTATCCGTAGCGAAAAAGTGATGCTGGACAGGGATCTTGCAGAGATGTACGGAGTAGAAACAAGGGTTTTAAATCAGAGTATCAAAAGGAATCTAAACCGCTTCCCGAAAGACTTTATGTTCCGGTTATCAGAAAAAGAGTTTAAAAACCTGATATCACAAAATGTGACATCAAGTTGGGGAGGTACAAGAAAATTACCCTATGCTTTTACAGAGCAGGGAGTAGCCATGTTATCAAGTGTATTAAATAGCGAGACAGCTATCGAAGTAAACATCAGGACAATACGGGTGTTTACAAAAATGAGAGAGTTTGCATTAAACATAAAGAAATATTAATGCAGTTGGCTAAATTAGAAAAGGAAGTAAGCAGCAATAACAGCAATACCGAAAGAAACGGCAAAGACATTGAGAATATTTTTATGGTGCTGAAAGAACTTTTGGAAAAGGAAAGCAAGCTCCCAGAAATAAAATAGGTTTTAAGCAGTACGAATAAGCCCAAAATTGGCACACATAGTTAGCCAGCCGATTATTTTTGTCCCATAGCAATGCTGTCCCACCAGCTACCTAACATAAAAAAAGCCGGCCAAAACTGCCGGCTTTGTATTTACAAAAACATCATCTTATTGTATCCGCACAGCAGCCGAGCCCAACCGCTTTCCGGCCTGGTCACGCAAATCGACAAAGTAGGTTTCACCCGATGGGCGGAAGCTCATATTTACATCCATGCGCTGGTATCCTGGAGTTGAGATATTATATTGTTTTGAAAATATCCTGGCGCCACGGGCATCGTAAATATTTAAAGTACGCAAGCTTGGTGAGTTGGCAGCCTGGTAATACCTCACCTGGAACTGCCCGTTGTTCGGGTTGGGGTAGATGAACAAGAGCGTACTGGCACTGTCTGCCACGGTTACAAGGTTAGATACATTGCTGCAACCACGAACATCGGTTACTCGTACCTGGTAGCTTCCCAGGCCATCCACATTTACAGGCAGCAACGAGCCGTTGGCCCCTGCCAGCAAATTTCCATTTCTTAACCAGTTGTAAGTGTATACTCCCGTCGGGCTGGTGCTGCTGCTGAGTATGATTGGTTGGTAGGGAGTTATGTTCACTACAGGCGGCGTATTGATGGTAACCACGGGTAGGGCAAAAACATTCAATAATGCCGGCGACGAGGTAACCGGATTGCAGGCCGTGCCACTTACTATCACCCGGTATTGATGGCCATTCAGCCCGGTGGCAATATTGTTCACAGTAAGGGTACTTGTGGTCACACCCGCATACGCTGTACCATTGCTTATTGATGTAAAGCTGGTTCCCGTCTCACTTACCTGCCACTGGTAGGTAAGAGATGGGCCGCTGGCCTGAACAGCAAAACTAACCGTAGCGCCAGCGCATGCGGCGGACGGTACTGGTTGTGTAGTAATTACAATAGGTTGCGTAATGGTAAGCTGTGCTGCAGCAGACACGAGTGATGCAGTGCAGGTTCCATTGATCTGCACCCTGTATAACCTTCCATTTTGGGAAAGCACAGGGCTGGCAATGGTATAAGTAGCTGAAGTAGCCCCTGCAACATTGGTAAAGCTTGTTCCGCCATCAAGGCTTTGTTGCCATTGATAGTTGAGTGCTGAGCCCGAAGCTGTTACCGCAAACGCAACGCTGGTGCCTGCACAGGTGGCTTTATTGGAAGGTTGCACCGTTATACTGCCTTGAATGCAAGTAATATTTCGCAGAATAAGGGTGCTGGTATCTTTTACCGCTACCCTGCTGCCCGACGCATTGAACAGGCTGGAGCGCATGTTCACCAGCGGTTTTGATTGAAGCAGGATATCATCCAGGTACCAACCCACTTCGGCTGTATTATCGTCTGACGACATGCTGAAACGGAACAAGGCATTTTGATTGGCATAAGGCATTAAAGAAACGGAAGTTTTAATAAACCCATTGCTGTTTCCACTAAAGGCATCTCTGCCGCCGAGCGGGTTGCCGCTGCCTGTTCCAAGGCCGCTATTGTAGCCATTTTCCGTCATCTGGGGTCCAAGATCCTTCCAGGAAGCGCCATTGTTGATACTTATTTCAACTATGCCTCCATCCCAGCCTTCTTCCGTGTTGTAGCTGTGCCAAAAACTAAGTATTGGGGGAGCTGCGCCGAGCGGAATGGGGGTATTGGTTGCCAGCGAAAAATTAGAAACATTCGTTGGGTTAATTCCAAAAAAAGCAAAAGGCGCACTGCGGCTTTGTGCACCAGAAACTACAAAGTTGTCCGTGCTGATGCTTGCCGTAGTAAAGTTGGAAGGTATCACTGCGGTTGCTACGGGCTCATCCATTAAATTGGTAACCGGGAACCAACTACCGTTGTTAATTTTTACGGTAAAAGCATATACCTGCGATTGGCCAGCTGCGAGGTTTACGGCAAAACTTACCACACGGGTACTGGCGTTGTAGTTGCCGCCAGAAACATAGGTAACGTTCGAGGGCAGGGTATCGGTCAGTAAATAATTAGTCAATGAGCTACAAGTACCTGCAGAAACCCGGTTGCTAAAAGTTACATCCATGTTTTCTTGTTGCTGAGCCAGGTTTTGTGTCAGGCTCAATTGCGCTTCTACAATAGAAAAGCCTGGCACCTGGTCTGTGGTGCTGTTGGCTGAGCCCTGGCTTGCATCAAAGCCCATACCCCGGCGGGCAAATGCATTCATAATGGCACAACGGTAGGCACCATTGTACAGGATTTGATCTGCTTGTAATATGCCATTTCGGCCATCAATGAAACCGGCGTTGCAAACTTGTAATTTCAACCCTTCTGTTACAAGACGGAGGGCAATGCTGTTGCCGCCTGCCGCAGTTGCATTAAAAATGTTAGGGTTGATGCTGCCCACCTGGTTGATAATATTCCAGGTCATGTCCCAAAGCGCAGCACACCACAGCTCGCCCCTGGAATGTTGTTGGCCGTTACCCGGTATAGTGGTTGCATACACTTTATTGTTAATGGCAAAATTGGTAGTGTAGCGTTGGCTGCGAATACCCGGTCCGGTGGTAGCCTGGCCCAGCACATAAGTGCCAATACCTCTTGGCTTGTCAAAGCCATCGGTAAGGGTAGCCGTGCCCCAGTTCTGCGTGGCCATCAAGGCGTAGTAATCACTCCAGCCTTCTCCCATTTGTTCTGCACTGCCAAGGCAGGCAGCTTGCGCCGAGCCCCCTGCCAGCCGGGAACTGATACCATGTGCAAACTCATGCACGATGATGCCATTGTCTACATCCCCATCTTTTTGAGGGTTGCCATTCCACAGGTACATTTGCATGCGACCATTACCACCATCTGCCGGCGTACTAAAATTAGCATTGCCGGTTCCGCCCCCATCCTGGGCCTGTGCATCCACATAATCGTTTCCTACACCACCTCTACCCAGGTTGTTTTGCTGAAAATTTCCGGAGGCTTCATCAAAGCCGTATTGGTAGCTGAGATCATGAATAATATTGTTCCAGTAAAAAAGGTTGGTAATGTTGAATTGCTGGTTAGGTACTGGTGTAGCCTGTGTAGGAGTCACGCTAAAATCGGGCACAAAATCAAAGCTCAGCGGATCGGGACCCGTAGTAGAGGTAGCCGATAAAGTGGGTTTGTCCGCGGTAAGAGTGCCCTCACGATCCTCCCTGGCCCATACATTGTTTCCGCGGCTAATGTTGAAATCGCTGCTTCCGTTGCTGTGCCATTTAAGCGTGGTAGCATTGCCCGGCGCAAGGTTCCAGGGATCGGTGCGCAGGGCCGGTGTGCCGCCATTATGGTTAGGGCTTTCTGCAGGGAAAGGAATAACACGGTACATTGCCCCATTTACAAGTGACGGGCTAAGTAGTTGCATTGGTGATTCAGCAAAAGTCAAGTCTTGTGTTCCATGGCTGTTGGCGTCGTTGCTGTGTGCAAGATGGGAAACTTCGCCTGGGTGATAGTTGCAATAAACAGTCAAGTTTACCTCACCAATAATTTCGTTGGTATGGGCATCTACGTTAATGAGCCAGTAATCGGAACCGGCACTGGGCGCCAGGTAAACCTGCCAGGCAAGACGTATTTCAGCCCCGTCGTTTAGCGGTACCCACATGAGTTCGGTGGTCATGTTTACATCGCTCACACCGGCTTTTCCAAAATCTTTTTTAGACCCCCTGTTCGTACCAGTTAATGGTGTTATTGGGGTTACCTTTTTGTCTGCCAGCGTGGTTCTTAATGCTGTTACAGCTTCCACCGTTGGAACCACCCCAAGCCTTGCAGTTAGTTTTTGAATGTTGCTGAGCCGGCTGCCGGCCTTTGATACCAGGCTGCCGTTCTTAAACGCCAGTGTCTGCAACTGATTAAATACAGGAAGCCCTTTGAAACTTTGCTGTAAGTAAATCAACTGCGTGCCAGACGATTTGTTGTTGAATGAATTGGAGACAATGGAGTTTTGCAGGTCTTCACCAGAAAGCCCCAGCACTTTTTGATTGCGGGAAAGTAGCTGCAGCGCCTCTTGTTGGGCGATGTCTTGTGCTAATAGATTGGTTGCGGGGCAAAGCAGGAGCAAAACGATCCAAAGGTTCTTCATTTGTTTACAATACGTTTTTATAATGGTGAAATCATAGAACCTGCCAGTTCAAATCCGGGGCAGCGTACAAGCAGGTTACAAACGAAAATCATAGTTAATATGGATTTGTAGACAGCATTACGCTTTGCTACCAACAGCAAAATACAACTTCTCCACAATTTTTGGAGCATTGTTTAAGAAGGGTGAGATGCAACCTTAGATTTTAACAAAATTGCATTGATGTTGATCTTGGCCAATGTGGTTCTAAATAAATGCAAATTATCCGGGCTAAAGAGATTGATTTTTTTGCGATTCCAGTTATCATCTCTTACCTTTGCGGCCTAAAAAACAGGTGCCTGAAGCTGTAAATGCACAAGTGAGCCCCGATAGCCATCGGGTCAAGGATCACCTAAACCATTTTCAGCTGGCTTCACAAACAAATACAAATTTTTATGGTAGAGATTAAACCAGATGAAATTTCGGCGATACTGCGCCAGCAACTGAGCAACTTTAATGCTTCTGCAGATCTTGAGGAAGTTGGCAGCGTACTGCAGGTAGGGGATGGTATTGCCCGTGTTTATGGTTTAAATAACGTGCGTTCCGGTGAACTGGTAGAGTTTGAAAATGGCGTAAAAGCGATTGCCTTGAACCTGGAGGAAGACAATGTGGGCGTGGTGTTGATGGGTGATAGTAGCGGTATTAAAGAAGGTGCCAAAGTAAAGCGTACCAACCAGATTGCTTCTATTAAAGTAGGTGAGGGTATGTCTGGTCGTGTTATTAATACGCTGGGCCAGCCTATAGATGGTAAAGGACCATTGCAGGGCGAACTGTATGAAATGCCGTTGGAGCGTAAAGCACCTGGTGTAATTTTCCGTGAGCCGGTAAAAGAACCCTTGCAAACAGGTATCAAAGCCATTGATGCAATGATTCCTATTGGTCGTGGCCAGCGGGAATTGATCATTGGCGATCGCCAGACAGGTAAATCTGCCATTGCAGTTGATACCATCATTAATCAAAAAGAATTTTACGAAGCAGGAAAACCTGTTTACTGCATATATGTAGCCATCGGGCAAAAGGCATCTACTATTGCAGGTATCATGAAAACTTTGGAAGAGCATGGTGCGATGGCGTACACAACCATTGTGGCGGCTTCAGCATCTGAACCGGCTCCACTTCAGTTCTACGCTCCTTTTGCAGGTGCTGCCATCGGTGAATTCTTTAGAGACACCGGCAGACCAGCTTTAATTATTTACGATGATTTGAGCAAGCAAGCCGTGGCATACCGTGAGGTTTCCTTGTTGCTGCGTCGCCCACCGGGCCGTGAGGCTTATCCGGGGGATGTATTTTACTTGCACAGTCGCTTACTGGAAAGAGCTGCAAAAGTGATTTCTAAAGATGAGATCGCCCGTCAAATGAACGATTTGCCCGAATCTATTAAACATTTGGTTAAAGGTGGCGGTTCATTAACAGCTTTGCCTATTATTGAAACTCAAGCTGGTGACGTATCGGCCTACATTCCTACCAACGTTATTTCTATTACCGACGGACAGATATTTTTGGAAGGCAACCTGTTTAACGCAGGTATTCGCCCCGCCATTAACGTAGGTATTTCTGTTAGCCGTGTAGGTGGTAATGCGCAGATCAAATCCATGAAGAAAGTGGCTGGTACGCTTAAATTAGACCAGGCATTGTACCGGGAGTTGGAAGCCTTCTCTAAATTTGGTGGCGACCTTGATGCAGCTACCAAAAATGTAATTGACAAGGGTGCCCGCAACGTGGAGATACTGAAGCAAGCGCAATATTCTCCTTTTAGTGTAGAGAAGCAGGTAGCTATTATTTACCTGGGTACTCAAGGTCTTTTAAGAGAAGTAGATGTTAAAAAAGTGAAAGCTTTCGAAGAGCATTTTCTGCTGGAAATGGAAAACAAGTTTCCGCAAGTGTTGGCCGAGTTTAAAAAAGGCAACCTTCCTGAAGATGGACTGAAGAAAATGGTTGATATGGCCAATAGCTTGATACCACAATACAAATAATTCTGTTATTCAGAACAAAAAAAAGAGCGAGCGATCGCTCTTTTTTTATTAAAGGGAACCTGGCGGCAGTGGGGCGTCCCCTGCAGTCTGTTTCACAGGCGTAATTGCTAAAATGGCAGAGATGATAAAGGGAATGCTTTTTGTAATTTTACAAGAAAATTTAAAACTATGACTACTGGAATTATTGTAATTTCTGTCATCTTCATGTTGTTAGGCATGATTGTGCAATGGAGGCTCAAAAGCAAATTCAAGGAGTTTAGCGAAGTTCCTACCAGCAGCGGCATGAGCGGTAAGGATATCGCAGAAAAAATGTTGAAGGACAATGGTATTTACGATGTGCAAGTTACTTCTGTAGAAGGGCAGCTCACCGACCATTACAACCCAATCAACAAAACGGTTAATTTAAGTACCGACGTTTACAGTGGCCGGAGTGTTTCTGCTGCAGCCGTTTCGGCACACGAGTGTGGGCACGCCGTGCAGCACGCCACAGCATACTCGATGCTTACGCTGAGGAGTAAATTGGTACCCGCCGTACAAATCAGCAGTAATTTATCGCAATGGGTCATCATTGCCGGTTTGGGCTTTATGAGCTTTGGAGGAGGCAGCTCAACCATCTTGCTGGTAGGTATCGTCCTCTTTGCCGTAACCACGTTGTTTTCCGTTATCACTTTACCGGTGGAGTTTGATGCCTCTAACAGAGCATTAATTTGGTTGGAGTCTGCCAATATTACTACATCGGGCGAAAAGGCAAAGGCAAAAGAGGCGCTCAAGTGGGCTGCTCTTACGTATGTAGTAGCTGCGCTTGCATCTATTGCGATGCTGGTACAATATATCTTAATTTACCAGGGGAGGAGTAGGGATTAGGGAGGGAGAAGTAAAAAGTGAAAAGTGAAAAGTGAAAAGTGAAAAGTGAAAAGTGAAAAGTGAAAAGTGAAACGATGAGAAAGACGGAACATTAAACAGGTAGCACATGCTAAACCACTAACTTTAGCGGAAAATAAATAAGGGTAGTTATAAATCATAAAACAGTTAAAATGAACTTAGGAAAAGAATTTGAAAAATATGCGGTGAAGCACCAGGGTGTAAACAGCAACACATTGCACGGCTACATGAAGCACAGCACACCCCATGCCCTGGCTGCACTTCCTGTTATAAATGGTATCGTGGGAGATGTAACTGGTCTAACACCCAACATTATTGAAGAGCGACCCATGAACGTTGCTGTAATGGACGTTTACAGCCGTTTGATGATGGACAGGATTATTTTCCTGGGCTATCCCATCAGCGATGAGGTGGCCAACATTGTAACAGCACAGTTGTTGTTTTTAGAAAGTACCGATCGTACCAAGGACATACAGATGTACATCAACAGCCCGGGTGGCAGTGTGTATGCGGGCCTGGGAATGTATGATACCATGCAATTTATAACGCCAGACATTGCAACCATTTGCACGGGTATTGCCGCCAGCATGGCGCAGGTATTGATGTGTGCCGGTGCCCCTGGTAAAAGAACAGCTTTGAAGCACAGCCGCATTATGATGCACCAGCCAAGTGCGGGTGCTGTGGGCCAGGCAACAGATATCGAAATAACAGTAAACGAAGTACGCAAATTGAAAAGGGAGTTGTACGATATCATCTCTCATCATACAGGCCAAACAGTAGAAAAAGTGGCAGAAGATTGCGACCGGGACAAATGGATGACCGCATCGGAAGCCAAGGAATATGGCCTGGTAGACGAGGTGCTTTTAGTAAACCCAAGAAAAATTAAAACGCCGTAAACTTTTGCAGGCATGCTAACGCTTTTTGCAATGCATACTTAAAACATTTTTCATTCAATAACTTTTTTTATATGAATCTTTATAACAAGAACACAAGGCTCGAAGACGATGAAGAAACTCCTGACATGCCAGAAATGCCAGACAACCCAATGGAAAAAATGATGGGTGGCTGGCGCTTTGACAAGAAATTCATTGAGCAACGCAAAATCTTTTTATGGGGCGTGGTAGATGATAAATCTTCTAAGGATATTACTGATCGCCTGATGTACCTGGAAGCCATAGACCCGGGAAAAGAAATTACATTTTACATAAATAGCCCCGGAGGGATGGTAACCAGTGGCATGGTTGTGTATGATACCATGCAAATGATTTCTTCGCCTGTGAGTACGGTATGCATGGGTATGGCTGCCAGCATGGGAAGCATTCTGCTGAGTGGTGGCACCAAGGGGCGCAGGTTTATTTACAAGCATGGAGAAGTGATGATACACCAGCCAAGTGGTGGTGGCCGCGGTACCAGTGCCGACCTGGAAATAATGGCGGTACAAATTTTAAAGACCAAACAATTAGGTGCCCGCATACTAGCCGAAAACTGTGGCCAGACCTACGAAAGAGTAATGAAAGATTTTGACAGGGATTATTGGATGGATGCACAAGAATCTATTAAATATGGTATTGTAGACGGGGTGATGGAGAAATTATAACATTCAACTTTCGGTTGATACATGTTGAAATGCCTTGTTCCCTAGCAGTAGCAAGGCATTTTTATGCATAGTCCATAGAATTGGTAAAACAATGGAAAAGTATTAATAATAAAATTTATATATTGGTTAGCCGGTACAAGATTCTACATGTAATTATGGCATCACTTTCATTATCTGGCAGATAATTTTATTGAAAGCTGCACTGGCAAAGCCGTTTCACAGATTTGTCTATGCATCTTTTTGCAAATGAACATTGTCTTAACTATATATTCTTAGAAAAGGCATGTACCTTTGCAACCGTTTTGCAAGTGGCCCGGGCCCTGCAAATCCTTAAAATTAAACCATGGCAAAACAACCCATATTACATTGTGCTTTTTGTGGCCGCAGCAGAGATGAAGTGAAGATTCTTATAGCAGGCCAGGATGGGCATATTTGCGAAAACTGTGTAGAGCATGCACAAGAAATAATATCCCAGGAACTCAGCAACCAGATAGAAGCCAAGCA
>JBBSJJ010000053.1:0-28034 GCA_038257335.1 Chitinophagales bacterium
GAAATGCGCCGGGTGGCACATAACATGATGCCGGAAGCTTTGGCGAAGTTTGGGCTGGATACCGCATTGAAGGATTTTTGTAATGATGTTAATCAAACCGGTGTGTTGAATGTAGCCTATAGTTCTATTGGGTTGGAAAATGAAGTAATAGAACAAACAACGGCGATTACCATTTACCGCATTGTACAGGAATTGATAAACAATACCATGAAACATGCCGCTGCCACAACCGCCATTGTTCAGTTAAGCAAAACGGAAGCACAACTTTCGTTAACCGTAGAAGACAATGGTAAAGGCTTTGATCCGGCAATTTTACAGAGCGCAAAAGGTATTGGCTGGACAAATATTCAAAGCCGGGTAGCTTTTTTGAAAGGGAAATTAGATGTGAAGTCTGAGCCTGGTAAAGGCACTTCTGTTTATATTGAAATAAACACCTAGTTGCCCTGGAGGGTTGCGAGGTACATGACCATCAACTGGCAACAGAAGATTTTTTTGCTTGCAAATGTCCAGTAGCAGAACAAAGCAGGAACCAGGCAAGTAATTTTTTCACGACAGTTTCATCAATGTATTTTTGACTTAAATCCTGTACACTAAAAAAGAGCTTTGGCTGTTACGCCAAAGCTCTTTTTATGAGTATTATTTAAATGCCTGAATAATTATGGATTTCTGATATCCCATTGTACTTCAGCATCTGGTCTTGACAAGGCTTCAAAAACTACAAAAGTGTTTCCACCAATGGCACCTTGCGGTGTAATTTGTGAAAGCCTGTTGTAGCGGCGCATATCAAACCAGCGATGCCCTTCAAAAAACAGGGAAAATCTTCTTTGCTTTAAGATTTCATCAATTAAAGCAGGCGTTGTTAACGCTCCTGTGTAAGGTAACAGGCCATACGTAGTGCGTATTAAATCTATAGCCAATTTGGCATCGGCAAATGCACCCGTTTGAGCTTTAGCTTCTGCATACATTAATACCAACTCTTCGTTGCGAATAATAGAAGCAGGTGCAATGTTGCTTGCATACAATCTTACTTCATGAGTAGAATTAAATGGTCCGCTCTGACGGGCACTGGTTCTTAAACCAACTTTTGCAGTGGGTCCAAATATTCTTGTGTCACCAGCCTCGGCCGCTGCGATCACTTCTGCAAATACTACATACGGAGCACTGCTAGAATTAGGCACATGAAACAAGCCATTGGTAACATCATTAGGTGAGGTTGAAAAAATAAATCTCGGACCTGCCTGCAGATTTCCGGTTAAATCTAAAAATGATTGGTTCAAAGCTGTAAGTACACCTGGCCAGTCTGCCTGGTACATGGCAATCCTTGCAGCGATGGCCCTGTTAAACTTTTTAAATTCCGCTACATTGTTAAAAGTACCATACCCACTGTTAACGGTAAACGGGAAAGTAGTGCCGCCTGCATTTAATGCAGCGAGGCCATCATCAGCATACTTTTTGGTCAACGTCAGGGCTGTTGCGTAAGTTCCAAATTTACCTGGCTTCAATAAATCGCCCGGCGTTAGTAAATCACTGAAAGTCTCTCTTATACCATTTTTTCCCTGCATATTGGCAAGGTTAAGTGTTACATAGGCTTGCAAAGTTTTGGCAAATCCTTCTATTGCTTTTTTCTCTGTAGCAGAAATAGCCGTTGTGTTGTTGGCGGCAATAATAAATTGCTCAGCTCTTCTGCGTGCTTGCGAGAAGGCGGCATAATAAGTGTTGAAGATACCGGCAGGGTCATTTGCACCAGCGGCAGTACCACCATATTGCGCTACGTTTGTACCCAGTAGCTCGGTGTAGTAACGATTGTCAGTAGAGGCAGAATAAATAATTTCCCTACCTATTGTACCACTCACCCTGTTAAAATCTAAAAATGCGCTTCGCACAGCACCTTGCAGTCCTACACCCAATTGGTTTATTTGTGCTTTATTGGCATTGTTCAGATACAAAGCGGTAGGAGGCGCATTGGGATCCAAATCAGTTGCTACTTCAAACTCGTCCTTTTTGCAAGATACAATCGTCGCCAAAAGAAGCGCTGGTATTATATATCGTCTTAATTTAATTGTAATCATTGTTTGTAATTTAGAAGTTAACATTAAAATGAAAGTAAATTCTTCTGGCTGCAGGAAAGCTTAACAGATCTACGGGAGCTATGGTTGGCCTGTTACCGAAGTTTGCACCTTCGGGGTCATATCCATAATAATCGGTCCAAACAAACACGTTTTGGGCAGATGCGCCAAATTTAACTTGTTCAATTCCTTTAAACATGGAGCTGTTGGAATAAACAGTTTTTGGTAATGTGTAATATAAGGAAACCTCTCTCAACTTCGTAAAGCTTGCATCTACAATAAACTGGCGTGTAGTAATGCCTGGTTGACCTAATTGGCGGGCTATCCCTACAGGAATACCATCCTTATTTTTTGTACTCCAATCTGGGGAAGTTCCACCTTCGTCTGTTAACTCCTGGTTCAAACTAGAATTAAAGTTTTTATGACTGCGATGAATTAAAAAGGCAAACTCGAAATTTTTGGCGAATGTAATATTGTTGCTCCAGGATGCCTGCCATTTTGGTTGTGCATCTTCGTATTTGGTGGGTCGACCGTTAACATTCGGTGTACCATACCAGGCAGTAGGTGAAGAGCCTACCCGCTGACGCTGTGTTCCAAAAGCGCCAAAACCAGAAGCTGCAACTGCTTTCTCCGGAATTATCATTCTCGTTACTTTTGTTTCATTGGTATACCAGTTAATATTGGTATTCCATTTAACTCTTGTTGTTCTAACTACGGCACCACCTATTGTAATTTCAACACCTTTGTTGGTAAAATCACCTACGTTAAACGCAGACAGTGAGTTAACTCCTGTACCTGTAGAAAGATTAAAAACATCAATAAAATCTCTAACTTTTTTGTTGTAAACGCTTGCTTCAAAAATAATACGGCTGTTAAAAAGCGCCACATCTAAACCATATTCAAATTCTGACGCAGTTTCTGGCCTGATGGTAGGATTACCCAAAGATGTTGGAGTAACAAAACCTGTAGACCCACCAATAGCAGACGTGGTAAGAGAATTGAACAATGCGCCGTAAGAAGGAGGATTACCTGTTTCGCCATAAGCGGCCCTGAGTTTGAATAGGTTGATATCGTCAAACTTCCAAAAATCGAAATTAGCAATATTAATGGCAAGGGAGGCTTTGGGGAAATTATAAAACTTGTTTTTATCACCGTTTAAACTAGAGCGATCTCTTCGTATACCGGCAGTAGCAATAATTTTATCATCCCAGTTAATTTCCTGCTGTGCCACCATTCCTTCATCGTAAAAACGTCCGTTGTCAAGAAATGACAATTGCACCAGTCCTGTTCTTGGATTGTTGGTACCAGCTGGTATGCCCTCGCCCTGGAACCACTGCACCCGATTGTTCTGGTCTAATCTTACAGCACCGGCTGTAGTAGTAAGGTCGAATTTGTTCACTTTGAAATTGTAAACAAGGAATGCCTGCATGTTGGTATTGCGGGCACGGGTACTTGTAAAGCGAGCGGCGCCGGGGTTGGCACGCTGACGTTGAAACTGAAGATCTTCGGGCATAATTACCACGTTTTCCTGGTGCACATAATCCACACCACCTTGTATGTTCAGTTTTAAACTTTGGTTCTCTTTTCTAAGCAAATACATATTAGAATTGAAGGAAGAGATAAAGCGATTTACTTTTTCATTGTTAGTGCTTTTATCAACTACCTGCAATATGTTCTGACCTGTTAAAGGGTTGGCCGGGTAAACACCATTTACCGGGTTTAAGTCTAACCAATTAGGTAAGTATGCAAGGTTGTAGCCAAGAGAAACGCCATTGTTATCGTTACCACTAAAGGAACGATCACTGTTGGAGTTGAGAAGGTTGGTAGTTATACCCACATCCCACCAGCTGGTTGGTTTAAAATCGCCATTCAACCTAACAGAGTTACGGGAATACCCGGTTCTTTTTTGAATACCTGTTTCAGACAAACGACCGGCAGAAGCATAAAAACGGGCTTTATCACTACCACCAGAGATGGTTAACCTTGTATTGCTGTGAACGCCGGTATTGCCATAAATTAAATCTTCATAATCAGTTGTTTTTGACCCTGCACCGTTGGCATTAAACAAAGCAAGCATAGCCGCATTGCTCACCAACCACGATCCATCAGCAATTTTTTGTGCATCCCAGGGCGTTTTGTGCATGCCTATTAAATTGATAGCATTTACCACACCTACATCCTGGGCTAAAGTCATAGATGTTCTGCCTGCTTTGCCTTTTTTTGTTGTAATGATAATTACACCAGCATTTGCACGTGTACCATAAATAGCCGCAGCACTTGGGCCTTTTAATATTTCAATGTTTTCAATATCCGCAGGGTTAAGATCGGCTAAACGGTTGGGTGCCTGATCTTGAGTACCCGCTGTTTGGCCAGTTGCGCCAGAAAAAGGCCCGGTACCGGCGCCTGTCGCATTCTGAGAATTGTTGGCATACACACCGTCGATAATGTACAGTGGCTCCGAGTTTTGATTGATAGAAGAAACTCCTCTTAGCCTTACAGAAAATCCACCACCCGGTGCACCACTATTGGCACTAATTTGGGCACCCGAAATTTTTCCTTGCATGGCACCATCTAATGTAACTGGTTTTGTAGAACCTGTTAGCTGCTTAGCGCTTATGGTACCTACTGAGTTAGCTGAATTAGCCCGTTTGATGCTTGTGGCCAAACCCGTTACCACCACTTCTGTTAATTTAGAAAAATCTTCTTCTAAGCTCACCATTAGATCTGAACCTGTAAGAGAAACTGTTTTTGCAGCATAGCCTGTATAGGTTACCGTAATTTTTTTAGCATTGGCAGCCCCTTTTAAACTGAAAGTTCCATCTCTTAATGTTACCGTAGAGTTTTTACTAATGTTTTCAAAAATAGTTGCTCCTTCTAAAGGAACATTCTTTGCAGCATCCATTACTTTCCCGGTAATGTTTGTCTGTGCAAATGCAAATGTTGGAAATAATCCAATTAAGACAGCACATATAAAATGTGCTGCAACTTTGGTTCTTTTGTTCATAAAATTGTTTTGATTAATGTGTTAAGTGATGAAATTAAGGATAATTTAACAGTCGCTTTGCAATAAGTCAATTAAAATGCTTTTTTCGCTGCTTAACTAATTAAGAATAGGACATTTAAATTTGACTAACTATAAGAATATGAAAGTAAATGCATTTAGTACCGGTTAGTATATACCTAATCTCTTAGGCTCTTTGGTAACTATCTGTCGTTGTATGGTAAGGCAAAATTTGCTACCACCTGCATACAGGAGCTTACGGATGGATAATTTTCTGAGAATATTTATTTTATAACCTTCCCATTGAAATTGATACTTCTGGGCAATGGCGTTGCAGGGGTCTCCTAATTAATGCACATTGTAAAGTTTCCGATTAGTGCCCGGTTGTAAATAAGTGTTTGTGGGGAGGGTAGTTATCCGTCACAAACAGCAACTCGGTTGCAGCGTTTAAGCGTTAGTTTTTTATCAATTTTTCAACCAGTTTTCTTAATTCATCAATCTGTTGCTGCTGTGCCTTTATGCTCTCAATTAATAACGGCACTAACTTGGCATAATCTACCGCAAGGTATCCATCAGGGTCGGTGCTCACTACTTCCGGAATAATTTTTTCTACTTCCTGTGCTATTAATCCTATCTGAGACCCGGCTGTAAATTTCGTTGAGCAAATTCTTCGGTCTTCATTTCATAAGAAACGCCCTTTAACTGTATTATTTTTTGGAGCGATTGATAAAGTGGTTCTATATTTTTTTTGAATCGTGCATCAGATGCATAGGTGGTTCCATTAGCCCATATACTGCCAAAAACACTCAACGCATAAGCACCATTTTGTTGAAATTTACCCAGCTCGGTAAAGCCGGTGGTATAATTATCTATATCGAAGGAGATTTTTCCGGTGGGCACATCATTGTATAAACGAAGCTCTCCACCATACACACCTAAACCTACATCGCCTGTACCACCGGGGTATAAGGTTATTTTTTTTTCGAGCCCAAATCCGGCAGATATATGAAGTGGAACTGTGGGTTGTGCACCATTTAAACCAATACCAACATAGCTGTTTGTGGTGTTCATCGTGAGCCCCCAACCTGCTCCTGCAGCGCCATAAAAGCCAGTCAAATTATCAGCAGCCATTCCTATAAAAGAAACGTTTTGTGTATTAGCAAGATTGGTTAGCCATAAACCTGCAGACTGGGTGCCGCTACTTAACTGTAGTCTTCCTTTAAGTGTCATTCCATATTCACCCTGGTTTATGATGCGGGCTCTTTCTGTAAAGTTGTAGCTGTTACCATATCCAAAAGTAATGTTGGAGGCTGCTACATCGTAAAACATTTGCAAGGTTCCACCCTGAATACCAAAACCATATTTACCGAAATTACCCAGGCCGCCATACAATGCAATACGATTTCCCAGGCGGCTGCCTAAAACGAGTGAATCTATTTTTAAAGGCCCGCCTTGTATGGTTGTATTTCCCTGCAAAACGGCAGTGCCATATTTGCCCACAATATTTCCCTGCAAAATTAAGTTACCTCTTACTTCCACATCTGATCCTGCAATAAGTTTATCCCGGAAGATACCGGTGCCCACCACATCTAATTTTGCAAAAGGCGTGTCGATACCAATTCCAATTTTGCTCGTATTGTTTACTGCTGGTACGGAATTTTTTGCAGCTACACAAACTTTCACGGAGCCATAAATATGCTGCTAGAGGAAATATAAATTCTAAAATAGATGATCCTGTTTGGCGAAAGCCCCGTCAGTTCGCTTCCATAAAAACCACAGTTAATTTCAGCGAATGTTCCGTTACAGGCAGTAGCTGAATACACTGCATTAAAAGGTGAAGCATAGCCTTGCGTTTCGGGTGGTGCATTTGTAAATTGATAGGATATTTTACCAGTAGAAGGTACTTTTACTTTAAACCAAACATCCCTGATATTAGATGCGGTAATTACACCGCAGCTCGGATTAGGTATAGCGGGCGTCAGTGTTGCATTTGCCCAACTCAATATTTTAAATGGGACACAGGTTTGACCTAAAGGGTCAGCGTCCTCTATCGGAAACAAGCCAGCAGTACAAGGTTCATCAGACAATCCATTCGTATTGCTTACGCATATTTTTACCGACCCACTGTTTGGGAAAGGGTTTTGAGGAAAAGTTTGATATACTCTTAAATAAGAAGTACTGCCCGGCGTCAGGTTTTTATAGCGTTCTTTTAAGCTCTGTGTAGCCATTCGAATATAAGCAAGGAAACCCTTCTACTTCTTCACTTAGCTGGCTTAATGCAGTGCAACTTGTGCTTTTATAAAATTCTACTGCCATTTGGTATTCAGCGGCATTTGCTGCAATGGCTACAAATACTTCCCCATTGGAAGGAACGGTAAATTTATACCATACATCCTGCACATTGGGGCCAATACAACGTGAAGCACCTATTGCGCACTATAGGTTGCATTTGTATAGCTGTATACTATCGAAGGTTCACAACCCGTATTTTCTACAGGTATACTTATGGCACCACAGGGATTATCATTTGCAGGTTGCGCATATCCACACATGTAAATAGGCATGTCTAAGGCTACCATTATAATTTTTTTCATAACTTTTTTTGTATTTTAAAATTAGCCATACAAGCAGATTAGCTATCCCCGAAAAACATGATTTTTATGCAGGTAACTATTTGTTATACTTAAATAACGGTTGGTTTTTTTTTGATCATAAAAACAGCTGTATCAAATTTTGACACAGCTGTTAAAGAAAAGCCCGCTGATAATTATTGTTTCACCACCCCACGTATTATTTTTTCTTTTCCATCATCAAGGATAAATTGATAAATCCCTTTTGCAAAAACCTCCCTATCTGTTTTGATACTTGTACTACCTGCCGGCACAAGAATGGTTCTTACAACTGCTCCTCTTGCATCTGTTATCAATAGTTTTCTTTGTTGATTGCTTGCAGTAATACCACCCCCAAAAAACAGGATATTTTTATAAAGGAAAAAAATCATGGAAAAAGGGGAGTTTAAAGTGAGGCAGTGCGTGGTAATTTGTACTTTAATTGTAAAAGATTATTTTACGAGTACATCCAAATAATTTTCTAAATTTCACTTCATTCATGATGCACCGCATTGTAATATTCCTATTCACACTCTTGAGTGTAACATTGGATGGTACTGCCCAGGATAATGAGTTGAATGCATTGTTGAAGGAGCTGAAGCTTAGCAAAGAAGATACTTCCCGCATCAACATCCTGCACCAAATACAGGATAGTTACCTGGATGCAGACAATGATTCAGCCTTGTATTTTAATAAACAGGCAGAGATGTTGATTGATAAGCTACAGGCAGCATCAATACGGCATCGTTGTTATCATGCGTTTGTAAAGATCTACCACGCTCAATTTAACAATGAAATGGCCCTTGACTATTGCCTCAAAGCAATTGCTGCAGCCACAGATTCTTTTCAAAAGGCAACCTCTTACCGGGCAGTTTTTAGCCTCTATTTTAATATAAGAAAAAAAGACTCTGCACTTAAATATGCCGCCTATGCCGTTGATCTTACAGAGCGCATCAAAGACAGCAATAATATTGCAACTATGTATGGCAATCTTTGCCGCATGTACAATGAAATGGAACTCTATGACAAAGCTGAAGCCTTCGGCAAAAAGGGAATAGAAGCGGGTAAATTTTATAAGGATTATAAAGGGTTGCTCATTTCTATGAACAATTTAGGCAACACTTATCTTTCTCTGGGTAAGAATAAAGAGGCCATTAATATTTTTGAACAACAACTCATCGCCGGGCAAAACCATAAAAGAAAAAGATCAGTATCGAATGCGCTCATCAATCTTGGAGTAACCTACTACAATGTTTTAGATAAAACCAACCTGCATAGAATTACTGTCAAGATTAAAGAAATGGCTCCTGCATTTGACATAGCAGACAAGATGGGCCAAAGCTATCACCAGCTTATATATGGCTATAACTTTATTTTAAACACGCAATATGCCGCAGCCGAAAGAGAAATGTTGAAAGGGCTGGAAATTGCAGAAAAGGACTCCATCACTGCTGCTATGGAATCGCTTTACCTTGGCCTTTCTAATTTAAAATACCTAATGCAGGATTTGGCCGGTGCCAGTTTTTATGAAGACAAATGGCTGGTGTTAAATGATAGTTTGCAAAAGGAGGATTTGAGAGAATATTCGATGGACCTGGAAGCCAAATATGAAACAGAAAGTAAAGTTGCCAAGATAGCACTTCAGGCCTCGCAGCTTAAGGAAAAAAGCATCATCAACTATATTTTAATAGGAAGTGCAGCGGCATTGTTCATTATAACTGTGCTTCTATTTATCAACTACCGTCACAAGCAACGCTTGCAGCAGCAGCGCATTTACGATTTGGAAACCCGGCAATTGTTAACTGCCACCGAGGCCGTGCTCAAAGGCGAAGAGCAGGAACGAAGCCGCCTTGCAAAGGACCTGCACGATGGTCTTGGCGGCATGCTTAGTGGCATCAAATACTCATTTAATACTATGAAAGGAAATCTCATTTTAACTCCGGAAAATGCCCAGGCATTTGAACGTAGCATGGATATGCTGGACAGTTCCATTAAAGAAATGCGCCGGGTGGCACACAATATGATGCCCGAAGCGCTGGTAAAGTTTGGCCTTGATACTGCATTGAAAGATTTTTGCCATGATATTTCCAACTCGGGAGCTTTGCAGGTTTCCTATCTGTCAATTGGTGTAGAAAATGCAAAGATTGATCAAACAACAGCCATCACAATTTACCGTATTGTGCAGGAGCTCATCAACAATACCATGAAACATGCCGGGGCCCGCACAGCGCTGGTGCAACTGAGTAAGGAAGAAGGTCAAATATCTCTGACGGTAGAAGATGATGGCAAAGGATTCGACACGGCCCTGCTCGCCCACTCAAAAGGAATAGGCTGGAGCAGCATACAGAACCGGGTTGATTTTTTGAAAGGAAAACTAGACGTACATTCACAACCGGATAAGGGCACTTCTGTATTAATTGAACTAACTGTATGACCAGGTATTTGTTGATATTTTTATTACTCACGACCGGCTCTTTAAGGCTTATGATTAAAACAAATTGTCATGGCTATTAAATTATTTATTGTAGATGATCATTACATGGTGATAGAGGGTATTCACTCTTTGCTCCAAAATGAAAAGGAAATAGAATGGATGGGCCATGCCAGCAACGCAAGCTCCTGCCTTGCCTACCTGCAGCGCCAAAGGCCAGATGTAATATTGATGGACATCAGCCTGCCCGACAAAAGTGGAATTGATCTTTGCAAAGAAGTGAAAGAAAAATATCCGGGTATTCATATTGTAGGATTGAGCACTTTTAACCAGCAGAGTTTTATTGAAAAAATGATGAGTAGTGGTGCCTCTGGTTATGTTTTGAAAAATGCTACACAGGAAGAACTTACGGAGGGAATCAAAACGGTGATGACCGGCAGACAATACCTGAGTTTTGATGCTGCCACTGCCTTGCGACAGGTAGTAACAAAAGGCAACGTGCCCCTCATAACACGAAGAGAAAAAGAAGTGTTAGGCCTGATTGCCGATGGGCTTACCAACAATGAAATTGCTCAACAGCTTTTTATAAGTGTGGCCACTGTAGACACGCACCGCAAAAATTTATTGGCGAAATTTGAATGTAAAAATATTGCCTCGCTCATTAAGCTGGCTATGCAAATGCAACTCATCTAGTAGTTATTCAAAATCTTTGTAGAGCAAATATTTTTTGCGAATAGCTTTGAAAGCATTTAAGCCAGGCAGCCAGGTGGCACGTATAGCACCTTCTGTGAGGCCTTGTTTAACCTGCTTCTGAAGCATATCGTTGCCTGCCAGTTTATCAATAAAATTATTTTTCAGGAAAAAACTGTCTTTACCGGGAAACAATTTGTAGGCATCCAACAAATATTTCAACTGAATTTTATTGTCCACCATTTTCAATACTGCTGCATTGCTGCCAGAGAGATTCCAGCCGTAGCATTTCAAACCAAAACATTTACTGTTCTTAGCGCCCTCGTTTGGCCTGGGCGTAAAACTGTACAAATTTTTTGGTAGAGAAGGATGACCAAATACCTGGAAGGGCGTTTCGGTTCCTCGTCCTTCACTCAATACGGTGCCTTCAAAAAAGCAGGTAGAGGGATAGAGATAAATACTCTGCATTTGTTTTAAGTTGGGCGATGGGTTTACGGGTAATTCGTACAAACTGTTGTGATCATAATTTTTGCACTTTATTACCTGCACATGAAAGGGCGTATCGGCGGTGGGGTTTGTGCTTCGGTTATAAGTATTGATAGCATTTGCTTTGTCGCTCAGCCAATTTTCTCCAGCCAGCATCATAGCATATTCGCCAATGGTCATGCCATGCACAATGGGTATGGGCTGCATGCCAATGAAACTCTTAAATTTTTTATCCAGCACGGGTCCGTCTACATAGAAACCATTAGGGTTTGGCCGGTCTAATATGAGCAATGGTTTGTGATTTTCCAGTGCCGCCTCTAAAAAATATTCCAGCGATGAGATGTAGGTATAAAAGCGCACACCTACATCTTGTATGTCGAATATGAGCACATCTACATTTTTAAAATCTGCTGCGGTTGGCTTTTTATGATTGCCATAAAGACTTATTACTGGGATACCCGTTTTTTTATCGTTGCCATCGCCCACATGTTCGCCTGCATCGGCATTACCTCTAAAGCCATGTTCGGGCCCAAATATTTTAACCACTTCTATGCCCGATTTTAAAAGGGTGTCTACCAGGTGCTGCCCGCCCACCATGCTCGTGGGGTTGGCAAATACCGCTACCTTTTTATTTTTTAATAATGGGAGGTACACTTCCATCCTGTCTGCCCCACTCATGATTTCGCCAGCAGGCGCAGAGCCGGCAGCCTTGTTTACATGTGGCTGGGCCGTGCAGGCAATAATACTTATCATCAAAGTCAATAAAAATAAAGTGCTTCTCATACTGCTAAATTGCATAAAACTTTTGATACCATTAACTCATTTATCATTTACTTTGTATTTAAGATATTTGATAAAATAATTTAATAACTCCCTCATTTCTTAAAGAAATGAGGCTTTTAAAAAGACATTTATGGCACAAGTTAAAAACGGTGATGTAGTAAAAGTGCACTACACAGGAAAACTAGTGAATGGCGAATCGTTCGATTCTTCTGAGGGTAGGGAACCCCTGGAGTTTACTGTGGGTGCAGGAATGATGATAAAAGGTTTTGATGCCGCTATGCCGGGAATGGCGGTAGGGGATAAAAAAACAGTGAATATTCCTGCGGTGGATGCCTATGGTGAAAAAGATCCATCTGCTATCATTGAGTTTCCAAAAGAAAATGTTCCGGAAGATATGAAGTTGGAACCAGGGATGCAATTGACCCTGAGTAACCAGGAAGGACAACCTTTCCCAGTAGTGGTGGTAGAGGTAAAAGACGAAGTGATTGTTTTGGATGCCAACCATTTTTTAGCAGGACAGGAACTGGTTTTTGATATCGAGCTGGTAGAAATTGTATAACTTATTTCAAAACCTGATAAATCTAGAAAAGCAGTTTACAAAAGTGAACTGCTTTTCTATTTTACCTTGATTATTTTTATGTCTTCCTAAAAATGATATTATGATACAAATAAACAAAGATGCACTTGTGGAGAGGTTCATGCGATATGTGCAGGTAGATACACAAAGCGATCCCACTGGCAGCAGTTTTCCCACCACAGAAAAGCAGAAGGACCTCAGCAAGGTATTGTTTGAAGAACTGAAAGCTATGGGACTGCAAAAGGTAGAGATGGATGAATATGGATACATATATGCAGCCGTACCAGCCAACAGCAGCAAAGAAAATATCCCGGTTATTTGTTACTGCTCGCATGTAGATACAGCCCCTGATTGCAGTGGCACCAATGTGAAACCTATCCTTCACAGCAATTACGATGGCAACGATTTTGTGATGCCTGATGATGCGGCGCAGGTTTTATCTGTAAAAGAGTCTCCTTATTTGAAACAACATATTGGTCACGAAATTATTACTGCAAGCGGAAATACTTTATTGGGTGCCGATGATAAAGCCGGTGTAGCTATTATTATGCAGGCTGCACAAACGCTGTTAGATAATCCACACATCGTACATGGGGAGATTAGCATTGTGTTTACACCAGATGAAGAAGTGGGTAAAGGCACTGCCAGGATTGATATGCAGAAAGTAGGTGCACAGTTTGGATATACTTTGGACGGTGGCGAAGCGGGTAGCCTCGAAGATGAAACTTTTAGTGCCGACGGTGCCAGCATCATCATCCATGGGGTGATTGCACACCCCGGTTACGCCAAAAACAAACTGGTAAATGCTATGAAGATTGCTGGTGAAATACTGGCCGCTTTGCCTGCTACCGAATGGAGCCCTGAAACAACTGAGGGCATGCAGGGATTTGTGCACCCCGTTTCTTTAAATGGTATTGCAGAAAAAACAACCATTGGGTTTATTGTAAGGGATTTTAAAACAGCAGAGCTGGCCAACCACCATGCACGGTTGAGAAAAATTGGGGAAGACATTGTAGCAAAATACCCAGCTGTTACGATGGAATATGTGGAGCAGGAGCAATACAGGAATATGAATGACATCCTGTTGCAGCATCCCCAAGTGGCGGAATATGCAGCAGAAGCTATACAGCGTGCAGGCCTCACCGTTAAAAAAGAAAGCATCCGTGGCGGTACTGATGGCAGCAGGTTGAGTTATATGGGCCTGCCCTGCCCTAATATTTTTACAGGTATGCAAAACATACACAGCAAACTGGAGTGGGTAGGGGTGAAAGATATGATGAAGGCTGTGGAAACGCTGGTGCATTTGGCGGGGGTTTGGGAGGAAAAGAGTTGAACCGTTTCGCACATTAATTTACTTCCTGTAAAACCTTTTTAGCCAGCCCGATGCTTGGGTAACAATCAACTTAAAAAAGTGCAGTAATTCTATTCCCATCGCACGGTAAAAAAAGACATTGAATCGTAAAGTTATTCAGCCCGCAGTTCATACAAGGCCTGCCAAAATTCGTCGCATTGATTTGGTAGGGGAGGCGCTTTAGTTTTCACGTAAAATTTAAGCACATCCGCCCTCAACGCCGCAGGCATCGTTTGCAATCCCTTTTTCTGCCATGCCAGCAATAGTTGTGTATAGGTGGCGTCTGCCAGGGAATAGTCGCAAAGTGCCGTAGGTACACCAGTATCATAATTAATATCGGGCATTGTTGGTGGCTTTGTATACAGTTGATTAAGGTGCCTCCGGTAGTGGTATAAGGTTGTATCAAAACTTTGTACAAAATAATGTTCGGCTTCCTTGCCGGGCACTCTGAACTTAAGCGGGGCCAGCGGGCCCACTTTGGGTAGTACCCTTATAAAGAAAGAAAAGATGGTTGGGAAAAAGCCCGGCCGTTTGTACCCGGTTCCAAAATTCTTGTTATACACCCGTTGCCGCATCTTATAATTAAAGCCCTGTGCTGTTGCTGTGCTATCGGCTGCCCTGATGGCTTTCTTCTTGGTGGCCCATGCCTGGCGTGTCATTAACGGCAGCACATTGGCTACCAACCAGCGAAAGGTTTCTACCGAGCGATAAAAGTGTTGATCATGCACGGCATAAATGTCCAGCCCGTATACTGCGGTAAAGGCCCGCGAGAGTACGGCTGTATCTACCTCGAAGCCAATGTACTCCCGGTAGCTTTGCGAGGCATAATTGCCGCTGGCAAGTTCCAGCACATCAAATCCGAATTCTGTGCGCATATGCGATAGGGCATCATCAGCATAGGTAACATAATTGCCATGGCGCCGCTGCACTTTTGGGTACAGCATAGGCACAGTACGGTTGGTGGCCATGTGGTGACCAAAATTGTCGGCATGGTAATGAGACAGAAAACCCAATGCAAATGCCAGTTCATTCAACGTGGAAGCTTCTTTCAGAAGGGCATTCACCATTTCGCCACTCCGCACATAATGCACCAGGTTAGTAAAGAGTTTGCTGCCGCTGGGGTAATAACCCATATCTGGCGCCACCGCACCACCATAGGCATGTGCATGAGCCCGTTTAAGCTCTTCTACCGTTGCGGCAGGATAGCGCTTTTTGAGAAAGGGAACCAGGCTGCTATCCCAGGCGGCATCTATGATGGCTTCGTGGGTAAATACACCTAATGCCCGGGCCTGACCCGCCAGCAACATCAACAACGCAATTAACAAAAATAATATTATGGCTTTGAGCATAAGCAAGTTCAAGGTATACAAAAATGACAGCATTGGATGCTGCCTGCCTCCTTCAATATTCACATAGCAATCTTCAAGCATGTGAAAATGGTTGCTGCCGATGGTATTCCAGGGCCGGGTACAGTTATTATTTAAATTGTACCCGGATAGTGATCAACAAGGCAATAAATTTTTTAAACCACTTATTATTTTTGTAAGAAGAAGGAATAATTAAATATTTTACTTTTAGTCAAACATTCAATCTGTTGGTAATGGAATGCTGTTCATTTAGAAATATTTAAAAGAGCTTTTTGAGAGAATTATTTTTTACGGCAAGCTGGTTTTGTCAGCGTCACATGCAACCTCAAGCAATTATGTTGCGTTTGTGTATCAGCCAAGGCCCTTAGCTTT
This sequence comes from Chitinophagales bacterium, assembly GCA_038257335.1. GTDB lineage: Bacteria > Bacteroidota > Bacteroidia > Chitinophagales > Chitinophagaceae > Ferruginibacter. The sequence continues at coordinate 15,734 of JBBSJJ010000053.1, forward strand.
AGGATGAATTTCTATGGGCTGCACAAAATGCTCTATCTTCATTTAAAATTAAACTGCTATGGATTTTTTAATTAAGTATTGGTGGCTCATCATACTCGTCCTGGGTGTATTGAGCAGCTTTGTTACCATCAACCAGGGTTTTATTGGCGTGATTACGATGTTTGGTAAATACCAGCGTAACCTGCGTCCGGGCCTGCGAATGAAAATACCTTTTGTAGAACAGATCTATAAAAAGATCAGTATCCAGAACCGTTCGGTAGAATTAGAATTCCAGGCGGTAACCATCGACCAGGCCAATGTATATTTTAAGTCGATGTTGTTGTATGCTGTGCAAAATGAAAGCGATGAAACGATTAAGAAAGTGGCTTTCAAATTTTTTAGTGATAAAGACCTGATGCAGGCGTTGGTGCGTACCATTGAGGGAAACATCAGGGCGTACGTGGCCACCCGTAAGCAGTCGGAGATATTGGGCTTGCGCAGGGATATTGTAGAGTTTGTAAAAGAGCATGTAGATGCATCCCTGGAAGACTGGGGTTATCATTTACTGGATCTGCAGATAAATGATATCACTTTTGACCAGGCCATTATAGAGAGTATGAGCAAGGTGGTAGCGAGTAATAACCTGAAAGCTGCGGCAGAAAACGAAGGACAGGCATTGCTGATTACCAAAACAAAATCGGCAGAAGCGGAGGGTAACGCCATTAAGATTGCTGCTGAAGCGGAGAGACAAGCTGCACAGTTGCGTGGGCAGGGTGTGGCGCTGTTCCGGGAGGAAGTGGCACGTGGTATGAGCCAGGCTGCTACAGAAATGAAGCAGGCCAACCTTGATACCAATGTGATTTTATTTAGCATGTGGGTAGAAGCCATTAAAAACTTTGCTGAATATGGAAAAGGTAATGTAATATTCCTGGATGGTGGAAGCGACGGTATGGAGAAAACTATGAAACAGATCATGGCCATGACGCAGTTGGAAGCGCAGAAAAAATAATTTATTGTGATTGATATTTTGAATGTGCTGTATTTTTGCAGCACATTTTTATTTATACACACCATGCCTTTCACAAAACAAGACCAACCTTTTATTGTGCCTACTACAGATGGCAAACTCATTGAGGAACATGTTGGCCTCACCAGTAATGGAGAAACCAAACACAGCATTGCACACATGATTGCACCGGCTGGCTGGAGCGAGCCCTTTCAAAATCCTGCATTTGACGAATACACTTTGGTAAGCAGGGGCAAAAAACAGTTTGAGGTAGACGGAGAAACAGTAATAGTATCTTCCGGCCAAAGCATTCTTATCAGAGCAGGAAGCAGGGTGCGTTACAGCAATCCCTTTGAGGGAGAGTGTGAATACTGGAGCATTTGCATCCCTGCATTTTCTATGGAAACAGTAAACCGGGAGTAGCAGCAGTTTATTAACATTTTATTGTGCAGCGTTTAGTTCATAGATTCGTTTACTTGCAGCATTAAACACGCTGGCATCAATTAGTCAAATAGAGTTTCAAATTTTTAACCCGGCAATTTCAACTAAATATGTTCGATATCTTATTACAGGCAGACAGCACAGCCGCCGCAGGCGCAGCGGCTAAAACAGAATCAGTATGGACTTTACTTTCCAAAGGTGGTCCCCTCATGATACCCCTGGGACTACTGTTTGCCCTGGCCGTTTACTTTTTTATAGAGCGTTACCTTGTCATTAAAAAAGCGAGCCAGGTAGACGAAAACTTTATGAACATCATCAAAGATCATGTGGTGAATGGTAATATATCAGCTGCACGCAGCCTTGCAAAAAATACGAGCAATCCTGTGGCCAGGATGATAGATAAAGGTTTGCAAAGAGTGGGTAAGCCCATTGATGCTATTGAAAACAGTATGAGCAATGTAGGTAAACTGGAGATGTACAAGATGGAAAAAAATCTTACCATACTTTCTGTAATTGCACGCATCGCACCACTTTTTGGTTTCGTAGGTACTATTGTGGGGCTGGTATTATTGCTAAAGGAATTTGCAACCATCGGTAATCCTTCCATCAGCCAGATTGCAGATGCGATGTATATTAAACTAATTACTTCTGCTACCGGGCTTATCATTGGTATGCTTGCTTACCTGGGTTATAGTTTCCTGGATACGCAAATAAATAGAAATGCAAATAGGATGGAAGCAGCAAGCAGTGAGTTTATAGATATTTTGCAGGAGCCGACGAGGTGATGCGAGGTTTCAAGGGTTTAAGAGGTTTAAAGTTTAATGGTTTAAGGTTTAAAGTTTATTCAACTTGTTATTTTGTATAGGTTTTGAAGATTTCACCTTTCACTTTTCACCTTTACTGTTTTCAATACAAAAAGAACTTCCACACAATGAGTTTAAGAAAAAATAGATTGAGGGATGAACATTCGGAAGTGGACACTGGTCCCCTGAATGATATTTTATTTATCCTGTTGATGTTCTTTTTAATGATCTCCACTTTGGCCAACCCCAATGTGATAAAAATGAGTGTGCCACGGGCAAAGAGCGACACGAAGCAAAAGCAAACGGTGATGGTAAGTGTTGATAAAGACAAAAATTTATATGTAGGCTCTACTTTAATTCCTCATGATTCTCTGGAGTCTGTGCTGCGAAAATACATTTTGGAAGGGGATAGCATCAAGCCCGCCGTGGTGATCAATGCAGATTCTGTAGCGCAGTGGGGAGAGATTGTGAACGTTATGAAGATTGCCCGAAAGCTCGGAGCCACTACCTCCGCCACCGTCACAGGTAGCGAGTAGCAATAACCATCCTTTCCTTTTCGAAAAAATCTTTTTTAATGATGGCATCGTAGCCTGAATCAGAAAAAATTGACTGCACCTCTTTTGCAAAATCTTCATGGGTTTCCATAAATATGCAGCCGCTGGCTGATAAATGCTCCAAACCAAAAGCGGCAATTTTCTCGTAAAAAATAAATCTTTTATTATCTGGAACAAATAGGGCCAGGTGTGGCTCAAAGCTCGTTACATTTTTATGCAATGATTCCAATTCGATTTCAGGAATGTAAGGAGGGTTGCTTACTATCAAATCAAATGTTCCGAGGTTGTTCCAACTTGCTTCTTCCAAAAAATTAATCTTCATAAAATAAATGTCTGCTCTAAGGGTTGCAGCATTTTCTTTGGCAACAACCAGTGCCTCCTCACTTACATCTATAGCAGTTACTTTTAAGGCAGGCAATTTATTTTTGATGGAGATGGGAATGCAGCCGCTGCCGGTGCCAACGTCGAGTAAAGTTTGCGAGGGGTGCTTTTCTATATACTTTAAAATCTCTGTTACCAGTTCTTCCGTTTCAGGGCGGGGTACCAATACCGCCGGCGACACTTTGAACCGCAGGTTGCAAAACCAGGCATACCCAATTACATATTGCACAGGTTCCATTTGTTTCAATCGCTGCAGGGCAGTTTCCAGTTGTTGCTGCAAACCCATTGCCACAGGGCGGTTTGGTTGGGTGATGATGGTTTGTTTCTCAATGCCGGCCAAAGATTCAAAAATCAGATACGTGATGGCGGAAGCTTCCTGCGCCTCGTAAACCAGCTTCAATTCTTCTAAAAAGAACCGATGGAATTCTTTCAAAAACATAGAATGCAAACTTAGTTTAATTTTTGGATGCTTATTTTTGCGCACTTGATAACACACGAAGATTATATGGGTCGCTGCCTGCAACTGGCAAAGCTGGGGGCAGGCCATGTGGCGCCCAACCCCATGGTGGGAGCCGTGTTGGTTTACCAGGATGTTATCATTGGCGAAGGGTATCATCAGCAATACGGTGCTGCACATGCAGAGGTAAACTGTTTCAACAGCGTAGTACCGGGTATGCAAAACTTCATTTCAAAAAGCACTTTGTATGTGTCGCTTGAACCCTGCAGCCATTTTGGTAAAACTCCACCTTGTGCCGATTTAGTTATTAAAAACGGCGTAGCTAAAGTGGTAATTGCCTGCAGGGATCCCTTTGAAAAAGTAAACGGACTCGGCATTGAAAAATTGAAAGCAGCGGGCATTGAAGTGATAGAAGGTGTTTTAGAAAAGGAAGCGGAGGAATTGAACAAACGTTTTTTTACATTTTACCAAAAGAAGAGGCCTTACATTTTTTTGAAATGGGCTCAAACGCAAGATGGCTTTATAGCCACACCTGGTTTTGAGCGCCTTGCCATCAGCAATACATACAGCAATATGTTCACGCATAAAATGAGGGCAGCGGAAGCTGCCATTTTAGTAGGAACCAACACAGCTCTATACGATAATCCCGCTCTTACCACCCGCAACTGGGTAGGCAAACACCCTCTGAGGATTGTAATAGACAAACACCTTAAGCTACCAGGCACCCTGAATTTATTTTCAGACAATCACCCTACTGTTGTAATCAATTATTTAAAAGAGCAAGAAGAGGGGCAGGTTTGCTTTCATAAGATAGCAAAAGAAGAGGATCTTCTTATGCAGTTGATGAAGTACTTATATGAGCATAAAATTCAATCGCTCATTGTAGAAGGCGGCAGCATCCTGTTGTCATCTTTTATTGGGCAAAATCTTTGGGATGAGGCGGTGGTGATCTCTAATAAAAAATTGAACATACAACAGGGCCTGAATGCTCCTGCATTACCAATGGAAAAATTGATAACAGCTATGGCACTATTGTGGGACACTATTCAACGCTATCGAAACCGCTAAACGATGTTTTTTCTCTTAGGTAGTATATTGTTGTCGGGGTTTTTGACCATTGCATTTAAAATCTGCGACCGTTATGGAATCAACAAATTTCAGGCTATTGTTTGCAATTATGGTGTGTGTGCGCTTACGGGTTCTCTGTTTACGATGTCGTTACCATCTTTTGGGGAGGCGTCCCGTCAGCCCTGGTTTAGCTGGTCGCTGGTAATGGGTATTTTTTTTATTGCCAGCTTCAATCTCATTGCTTTTTCGGTGGAGAAAAATGGCCTTGCCATTGCAGCCGTAGCAAGTAAAACTTCCTTGATAATACCTTTTATATTTTCGGTGATCTTATACAATGAGCAAGCTCCGGTTATTACGGTGGCCGGTATCGTGCTGGCAATTATAGCGGTGATCCTCACCTTGTGGCCGGGTCGGGTCGCAAACGGACTTGTTAAACCAGGCGGCAAGAGTACCGTCGTTTATATTGTTTTACCCTTGCTGGTATTTTTGGCCACTGGCTTTTTAGATACCCTGATAAAATATGTAGAACAACATTTCATTACTTCGGGCAATAACAATCAATATTTGATCAATACCTTTTCTGTTGCATTTGTAGTTGGCTTATTGTTGCTGTTGGTCCAGGTTTTTGCACGCAACATCCGTTTTCGACCTCGTGCTTTGCTGGCAGGTGTAGTAATAGGTATCCCCAACTATTTTTCAATTTGGTGCCTTATGAAGGTATTGAAGGAATACCCTAATTTTAGTTCCGTTGTTATTCCTGTAAACAACATGGGTATCGTGCTGCTAAGTGCATTGGTGGCCTGGTTGTTCTTTCGGGAAAAGTTAACTGTATTAAATTGGGCAGGCATTATACTAGCCTTGCTGGCTGTGCTCATGATAGCCATCGGTAACCAAACAAATATTTATGGAATTTTATAATACAATAGAGCAGCCTGCCGAGGCAGAATACAAAGACAGGGGCAGTAAATTTATTGCTTACGCCTGGCCCCTTAGCGATGCCGTTGAGTTTAAAAAGAAAATGTTGTTGCTAAAAAAAGAACATCCGAAAGCTGCTCATTTTTGTTTCGCCTACCGCATTGGCATGGATGGAAACAATTTTAGGGTAACGGACGACGGAGAGCCTTCCGGCACAGCCGGTAAACCCATTCTAGGACAAATTGATAGCAAAGAAGTGGTGAACGTTGCCATCATTGTTGTTCGATATTTTGGAGGAACGCTGTTGGGCGTGCCCGGCCTTATCAATGCTTATAAAATGGCAGCCTTACTGGTATTGCAGGTAGTGCCCATTGTGCAGAAACCGGTGTTGGTAAAATATTCCATACAGTTTGACTATACGCAGATGAATGAGGTGATGCTTATTTTGAAGCAATTGAACTGTGTGGTGTTTGCCCAGGAAAATCAATTGTTCAGCCTGTTGAAGGTGGGTGTGCCAAAAAGTAGGAAAGAAGAACTGGTCTTTAAATTAAAGAATCTTCGAAATGTTGAAATTGTTCCAATATGATTGCTGGCCGCAACATCATGTACGTCTCACACCAAACAGCACAACACCCAAAGCCTTTATGGGGTCACGTGTGCCAGCACTCACGCTACTTGTAAAAGATTGGCTGCATAAAAAAACATAAGCGCCGCCTGCTAACATTAAACAACCGGAACCGTACTTACAATGGTAAACCTTTGCCGGATGGCACTTTTATTGAGCGTTATTAAACTTTATATAGATAGCAGGCACCGTGGTATAGCTTAAATAAAACTTCACTGTTTAAAGTAATCTTAATTCCTTGTTTGCAAAACCTCCTCGTATAGCCAAGAGGGCGTTTTCATTTATCTTTAGAAAAAAATGTCAATTTGAATATAGAAGACGTGAGGATTTTTGCCTTGCAGCTGGGCGAGGTAACAGAAGGTTTTCCATTTGGGAAAGACACACTCGTTTATAAAACGAACAATAAAATATTTTTACTGATGGGGCTGGATGCTCCATCACTATCCATGAATTTAAAGTGCGATCCGGAAAGGGCGTTGGAACTGCGGGAAGAATTTCCTGAGAATATATTGCCCGGTTACCACATGAATAAAAAGCATTGGAACACTGTGGTAGTGGAAGGTTTGAAAGTATCATTGCTGAAACAGATGATCAGCGATAGCTATCAATTGGTAGCGAAGGGTAAAAAAAAATCAACATAAGCGTATGAGAAGCAAAACAATCACCGTCGTATTAATCCTGCTGGCAGTAACCGGGTTTTATTTTTGGGGTAAAAAAAACGGCGAAGCAAATACCAAATCGACCGTTGTTCAAAATGTAGCGATGGTAAAGGAGATAGCAGAACTGGCTTCGTTGCAGGTAAGTGGTGTTACGAATATTAAAATGACCAACAAAGCTGAAACAGGTGGAATATTTGATAAGCTTAAGAATTATTTTGTAGAAAACACCCTGCAACTTTCTATACCTTATGAAGCAAAGTATGGCGTAGATATGAGCAATCAAAAACTAAATGTAGATACCAAAGCGGGTACTGCCATCATTTACCTGCCTGCGGTTAAATTGATGAGTATGCAGTTGCGCCTTGATAAACTCACCAGCATGACGCAGGCAGGGATCCTGAACTCAGTAACCATTGATGATTTTGTAAAAGCACAGAAAGAAATTTATACAACTGCCTCTGCCACGCTGGAAGGCAACCAGGGTTTTATTAAACTTGCAGAAGACAATATTAGCAACACGTTGAGTAAGTATTATGCGCCACTGGGTTACAAAGTAAAATGTATGTTTGGTGAAAAAGCAACCGTGCAACCATAAAAATTATTGTTTAAAATATTGTAAGTGTCCGAATATTTTGCAATCATTGTAAAATTATTGTTCACCTAAAAATGAAGGTTATGAGCCAGGATGAAAAATTTTCCAATGACGAAGATGAAAACCTGCGAATTGAAAATGAGTTGCTCCGCATAAAATTAACTGCTCAATATGGGGATGCATTTCAAATGGAAAGCAATGCAAGTCTGCCGCCGGAAATAGAGAACCAGTTTTTAAAAAATATTTTGGCTTTTGAAGAAAGTTATGAAAACGCTGAAGTTACCACTGTGTACGAACAAATTGGTAAGCCGTCTTATAAATCTATTGATGAACTTTCTCCTGCGGAAATAACCGAAGAGTTGAATAGAATTACAGCTATCATGGAAACGCATCACATAGGCCTTGATTTTTGTGATGGCCCCTATCCCGACGAAGAGATGTACAAATTTATTACTGAAGAATTATTTGCCCACGAAATAGACAGGGTGCCCTTATTAGGCATGAACTGGAATTTTATTTACGAAGAATTCCATCCAAATAACAAAGCCGAGATGACAAAAAATACGCATCAATTTTTGGAACATTGGTTAAACAGGAGTTTCGGCGAATATTCTTCTGAGTTAGATTATAACATAATAACAGCTGATGGAAGACAAATGAAAAGAGACGAACTGATTAAAAAAATGAGTCCCTTTTTTGACAGCTTTGAGCGGTTTGAAAATGACGGCTATAACATTGATATGATTGACGTGCAAGAACAGGAAGATGGGAGAGCCATGGGTTTTAGCGAAGGCATGTATAAGTACGACGCCATTATAGAAAACGGAGAATCAATACATTTTGAAGGACCCTATAAATTATACATGCGCAGAGAAGATAATTACTGGCGTATTTTTTATTTTGTAATGCCGGGCTTTAAGTGGTAGCGCTAAAATTTGTAAGCAGGATATAATTCAGATTTTTCTATATTTTATGGGCGATGAAATATTGTCAGTTTTATGATAAGCTGCTAAATTTTACATAGCCAATATGGAGCTCATCTTCTGTAACCTTGTCGGCGGTCTTCTCAAGAATGATATCGTAGGTTGTTTTTAAAGATGCCGGTAAAATATCCTGGATTTCATAAATGTCATCTACATCAATTCCGTATTTATCATCTATGTGGGAAGTAGCGCCTTTAAAACCGACATGCTTATAAAAAGCCGTCTGCTTTGCCTGCTTAATAGCAGCTCCTTTGTCGCCGGCCACGCACAAAAGTTTATAGTGGTATTCTTCCATGTCCCCCGGTTTGTAACCACCGAGGTTTAAAAAAAATAATCTGTCAGTGCCTAAGGCGGAATTGACTTCGGCGGGCACTATATTCACCCGGTATCCATTCACTTCGGTAACTGTTCTCCAGGAGTCAATGTGAAGTTTAGTGCCAGGCCAAAACTTTTCCATGTCTGGCACTAAATCGCCCAGTGAGTTACCAATACCAAAAAACACATCGTGTTGTTCTGTATGCCTGCCGGCTGGAGTAGCGCCTAGAATAACAAAAAATAGTTTTGGGTTCATGGGTTATTTTCTTTTAAATGAAAAGTGCAGGTATGTCTATTTTAAATAGTCACTGACCTTTTGTTGAATAATTTTTTTTACAGACATCCATGTTTGTCCTTTAAGACTAATGGGATCTTCACTTTCATCTGCATCTGCAAAATAAGTAACTGCATACGGCAGGGAAATGAGCAATTGGTTACCGGTGTATTTCTCAAAATAGGCTTCCACACACTCTTTAAAGCTATAATGTTGCAGTAGTTCTGCAAGATCCCAAAAGTCTTTTTTTTGAGCTCTCTTTAAAATAGCAAAAATCTTCATGGCAATAATATCCCTGTCGCCAAACATTCTGATGCCGTCATCAATCGTTGCTACATCTATTTTTTTAAAGAAATGGTGTTTCACAAAATCGACTTTTACATTCTCAATAAACCCAAAAAGGCCTATGGGGTTTTGGATATTATTGTAGCTGAATTGTATACCTGCGTTTTGCAAATTTGCGTTGAGGTCTTCATTGGTAAAATCTGTAACAGAAAACAAATCTAAATCAACTGACAATCTGTGTCCGTATCGCAAGGCAAGGCATGTGACACCAACCAAATAAAATGATTGCAGCGCAGGAACCTTCATTAATTTTTCTAGTACATGAAAGGTGTTGGGGTCAATTGTGCTTCTCTGTAGCATCTGTAGTCCTGTAATTCGTTATTGAATAAAGCAGCAGCCAAATATATAGTATGCAGCATCAGCCATTTTGCTTTTTTTAATATCTCTGCCACTTTTTCATCTCCATAAAACCTCCTGCACATCCTAATATCTTGCACATCGCCTCTTTCAAAAACCCTTTCAATTATGAAAGAAGCCTTTTTTTCAAAGTCCAGCTTTTCAGGGTCTACATCCCAAAAAATTCTTTTGTTGTCGTATGGTTTTGTTACGGTATTCATTTGCTTAAAATTAAGCTATCCTTTTTTAAAAGATTTACTTACTACCAGTTCTTTGCTGCCTGCTGTATAAGTATAAAATCCTTCACCGCTTTTAGCACCTAGTTTTCCTGCCATTACCATATTAACCAACAAGGGGCAAGGTGCATATTTAGGATTGCCAAAACCATCCTGCAATACTTTTAAGATGCTCAGGCAGGTGTCAAGGCCAATAAAATCGGCTAGTTGCAGTGGACCCATTGGATGTGCCATACCCAGTTTCATAACGGTATCAATTTCTTCCACGCCCGCCACGCCTTCGTATAAACTATAAATCGCTTCATTGATCATTGGCATCAAAATGCGGTTGGCAATAAACCCGGGGTAATCATTTACTTCACAAGGAATTTTTCCTAGTGTCTTGCTCAATCCTATAATGGTTTTTGTTACCTCAGCATCGGTCGCATAGCCGTTGATGATCTCCACCAGTTTCATCACCGGTACAGGGTTCATAAAATGCATACCAATTACCATTCCGGGCCTTTTGGTAACAGCGGCAATTTTAGTAATAGAAATAGAAGAAGTATTGCTGGCTAAAATGCAGCCTTCCGGTGCATGCTCATCAATTTGTTTAAAAATTTCCAGTTTTAGATTGATATTTTCTGTGGCAGCTTCTACCACCAGGTGTGCATCTTTTACTCCGACTGCAAGGTCTGTAGCAGTGCTGATATTGCCGAGCGTCGTTGCCTTTTGTTCTTCTGTGATGGTTGCTTTAACCACCTGCCTGTCCAGGTTTTTACCAATGGTAGCCAAAGCTTTTTCTAGTTGTGCAGCACTTACATCTATTAACGTAACTGCAAAACCACTTTGTGCAAATACATGTGCAATACCATTACCCATGGTGCCGGCGCCTATGACGGAGATTCCCCCCCCGCCCCCTAAAGGGGAGGCTTTGGGCTCTTTTAAAGTTGGAATACTTTTCATTCGTTGGATTTTTTAATGCGAGTTCAAGTTTTATCCTCGGCGTTACTGACCGAAATATGCTTTTACATAATTTATATCTCCGACCTCAGTTCCCTTTACCCCGAAATTCTTCGGGGCAAGAGGGACAGGGGCTGTTTCCTACTTAAACGCATTCAACCCTGTCACATCCATACCTGTAATCAACAAATGAATATCATGCGTGCCTTCGTAAGTAATCACACTTTCAAGGTTCATCATGTGGCGCATAACGGGGTACTCGCCTGTAATGCCCATTCCGCCCAGCATCTGGCGTGCATCCCTGCAAATATTGGTGGCCACCTCGCAGGCATTTCTTTTAGCCATGCTTACTTGTTGTGGTGTTACTTTGCCTTCGTTCATCAAAACACCCAGGCGCCAATTTAGTAATTGTGCCTTGGTTATTTCCGTTACCATCTCTGCCAGCTTTTTTTGCTGCAATTGAAAACCGCCAATGGGTTTGCCAAATTGAATTCTTTCTTTGCTGTACTCCAAAGCCGTGTGGTAACAATCCATGGCAGCACCAATGGCGCCCCAGGCAATGCCGTAACGGGCCTTGGTTAAACAACCTAATGGGCCTTTCAAACCCTGCACATTCGGTAAAATATTTTCTTTAGGAACTTTTACATTGTCAAAAACCAGTTCGCCTGTGGCACTCGCACGCAGGCTCCATTTGCTATGTGTGGTGGGCGTGCTAAAACCTTCCATGCCACGCTCCACAATTACGCCTCGTATAATTCCTTCTTCGTCTTTGGCCCATACCACCGCCACCTGTGCAAAGGGCGCATTGCTAATCCACATTTTGGCGCCATTTAAAATCACGTGCCCGTCACCGTTATCTTTAATATTCGTCAGCATACCCCCGGGGTCGCTACCGTGGTCGGGCTCTGTTAATCCAAAACAACCCAGCCATTCGCCGCTGGCCAATTTCGGTAAATATTTATGGCGCTGATCTTCACTGCCGTATTGGTAAATAGGAAACATTACCAGGCTGCCCTGCACACTCGCTGTAGATCGCACACCACTATCGCCACGCTCCAGTTCCTGCATCATCAAACCATAGGAAATATAATCTAATCCGCCACCACCATATTGTTCCGGCACGGTAGGGCCAAAGCAACCGAGGTCGCCTAGTTGTTTGATGATCTGTTGCGGAAATTCTGCACGTTGTGCATAGTCCTCAATGATGGGAGAAATTTCTTTTTTTACATAAGCCCTCACAGTCTCCCTGATGAGTTTATGCTCTTCCGTTAGAAGCTCATCTACATTAAAATAATCCGGCGATTGAAAATTATCTGTTTTAGCGGCCATGTTTCTAATTAATTAATTGATTTGTTTATTTGTTTGCAGAAGATGAAGTGTTTTTTTGTAA
>JBBSJJ010000054.1:0-28033 GCA_038257335.1 Chitinophagales bacterium
AACATAGAACCTGTTGACCGATTCACTGTACAAAATATAAACACTGCAACTCATCATTTTAAAACCAAAAAGCCCCTCGAAATAAATCAAGGGGCTTGCAATGGAATTTTTGTCGGGATGGCCCCGATTTAATCGGGGCGACCTTCCCGCCTTAAAGCGGGACGCTATAACCCAGGTGTAATATTTTATTATGCCGGTACAACCTCATGGCAACATCGTTCGATATGCCAACATAGAACTTGTTGACCGATTCACTGTATAAAAAATAAACACGGCAACTCATCATTTTAAAACCAAAAAGCCCCTCGAAATAAATCAAGGGGCTTGCAATGGAATTTTTGTCGGGATGGCAAGATTCGAACTTGCGACCTCCTGGTCCCAAACCAGGCGCGATAACCGGGCTACGCTACATCCCGAGCGGGTAAAAACCTTGCATGAGTTTATTGGGATCACTCAGGCTAATAATTTCAAAAAAGATCTGGTGTGGAGAGAGTGGGATTCGATCCGCCGCGGCGGAACAGTTTAACCGTACTTTCTCTACATTCAAATAGCTTGCGGAGAGAGTGGGATTCGAACCCACGGTACAGTTTAACCCGTACGACGATTTAGCAAACCGTTCCTTTCGGCCTCTCAGGCATCTCTCCTCTTAACACTAGCTGTTAAGGGGCAGCAAAAATACAATGCAAATACTTACTACCCAAAACTAAATAGAAAAACAGCAAAATTATTTTTGAACGGATGGCTAGGAAAAATTATATAGTGTTGAACAATTTTATACAAGCGATTCATTCTTAAAAAAAATGATGTTTCATCACTATTAATAAAAAATCCGGTTAAGTACTTAACCGGATCAATAATATTTTCTTACAGGGGGTTTTACATGGCTGCAAGCTGCACCTTTTGCTGTAGCTCCAGCACACTCTCTTTAAATAAAGTATCGGTATCCATCAGGTCTTTTACGGTTTGACAACTATGAATAACAGTGGTGTGATCCCGTCCACCAAAATGTTCCCCAATTGTCTTCAACGAATTTTTTGTAAAGGCTTTTGAGAGATACATTGTTATTTGCCTGGCTTGTACAATTTCTCTTTTGCGTGTTTTTTGTAAAAGCTTGTCGTAGGGTACATCAAAATACTCACATACCATTTTTTGGATAGCATCAATAGTTATCTCCTTGCTGGAAGATTTTACAAAGTTTCTGAGTACTTTTTTAGCCAATTCAAGGTCAATTTCCCTTTTATTTAGCGAAGATTGTGCCAACAATGATATAAGAGCACCCTCTAATTCCCGCACATTGCTATTGATATTATATGCAATATACTTCACTACTTCACGTGGCATGTCAAGGCCATCGTTTTTCATTTTATTATCTAAAATCTCAATCTTTGTATCGTAATCAGGCGATTGCAAATCAGCGCTCAGGCCCCAGCGAAATCTGCTGAGCAATCTCTCTTGTACACCTTCCAGGTCTTTGGGCGACTTGTCGCTCGTAAGAATAAGTTGCTTACCGCTTTGATGCAGGTGGTTAAAAATTGAAAAGAACGCATCCTGGGATTTTTCGGCCCGGTTAAAAAACTGTATGTCATCAATAATTAATACATCTATCAATTGATAAAAATGTATAAAATCATTGATGGCATTGTTACGACCATGATCTATAAACTGGTTGATAAACTTTTCTGAACTTACATATAGTACCACCTTGTTGTGATGCAAACGCTTTACTTCATTTCCGATTGCTTGCGCCAAATGCGTTTTACCTAACCCCACACCACCATAAACCACCAACGGATTAAAAGAAGTACCCCCAGGTTTTTCGGCTACTGTTTTTCCTGCTCTTCTTGCCACCCTGTTACAATCTCCTTCAATAAAAGATTCAAAGGTGTAGGTTTGATTCAGCTGCGAATCGATCTGCATCTTTTTTAAACCCGGTATTACAAACGGATTCTTAACAGGATTATTTATAACGAGCGGAAAGTCCATTTCATTATTTGAATATGATTTGTATCCATGCCCTGGCACATCCATCGTAAGCGGCTTGTTTTTGCTATTGCCACTATCAACCATGATGCGGTATTCGAGCATGGCTTCTTTTCCTAATTCTCTTTTCAGCGTTTTTGCAAGTAGTGAAACGTAATGTTCTTCAAGATATTCGTAAAAAAACTGGCTTGGCACCTGTATGGTTAAAACTTTATCTTTTAACCCCACCGGCGTAATTGGCTCAAACCATGTTTTGAAATGTTGCCATTCTACAATGTCCTTAATAATTTCTAAACAGTTAGCCCAAACTTTTTCAAAAGTTTTATCCATTTTGCTCCTTATACAATTTATAGAGGTTGAGTGAAATTTTTTTCTCGTGGGTAATCCTGCTTTAAACAATTTCAAGGTTTATTAGCGGGAGAGCGAATATCAAAATAAATTGTTGAAAAAAAAATTTTTTATTCATTTGCAATTCCCGCAGGTAACACAGTATGGGATTTCCCACTAAGCACTCCTTTTCCCCTCTAAACCGCCACACTAAAGGTTTTACGCAAACCCAATACCATGGCTTGTTTTGATCAATTATGTGCTAAAAGAAAAATTATTTATACACATAGCCTATTAAAAGATATGCCAACCCGCTTTCCGTTCTGCACATTTTTTTGCCGTTTGCCTATGTCAAAAGGTAGTACTTTTTTGGGTAATTCAACAACTGCCGACCTGCAGGCAGTGCAAAAAAATAGCATGTCAGTACAATGTGATTATTAGTAAAATAAAAACTACTTTTGACGCCATTAAACATGCACATATGAGCTACGAATTAACCGGTAAACTAGTTGCCAAATTTGACGAAGTACAACGTACAGAAAAATTTAAAACAAGGGAGTTTGCCGTAGAAAAGTCTGACGACATCAATGGTAAAACCATTGTAAACTATGTTAAGTTTCAGTCTGTGCAGGATAAAACAACCATTATAGACAGGGTTAATATAGGCGACGAAATAAAAGTTTATTTCAACATTAAAGGAAGTAAGTGGGATAAGAATGGTGTAACCAATTACATCACCAACCTGGATGCCTGGCGCATAGAACAAATATTACAACCGGGATCTAAAGCTGCACCTATTGACAGTGAATACATGGAACCCCTCGATACCTTTTCTGCCACATCGCCAGATGCGGTAGATGATCTTCCTTTTTAAATAAGATAGGGGTAACGAGCTTTAGAATAACTATCTAAAATCCCTGCCTGTCGGCAGACAGGGTTGTGTCACTCACTTGTGCCGCAGTTCAATAGCCAACTATTCAACTGCGGCAAACCGATAAAAATCGGTTGTACTTTTGCGTCCTTTGACAGCAATACAGTGAGCAAGCAATGCTCTGTTATTAAAACAAGAGTATGCAACAAAACCTCTTACTTAAACTCTCACCCTCCGAGGCAGCCAGCCCGGAGGCCATCAAAAAACATATTTCTTCTGCTTTAGGTAAGAAGCTACCTGCCATTAGTGGTTACGAGGTTATCAAAAGATCTATTGATGCCAGGGGAAAAACCATCTTTATCAATTTAAAAGTAAATGCTTTTATAGATGAACCCTTTGTTCAAAGGCCAGGCATGCCCTTTCAATTTAGAGATGTAAGTCAGGCTGCGCACAAGGTGATCATTGTAGGTGCCGGACCAGCCGGTCTCTTTGCAGCGCTATCGTTCATTGAAGCAGGCATAAAACCGATCATTTTAGAACGGGGTAAAGACGTGCGGGCACGCCGCCGTGACCTTGCGAAACTGAATAAAGAAGGTATCATTGATCCCGAGAGTAATTATTGCTTTGGCGAGGGTGGCGCCGGCACTTACAGCGATGGTAAACTATACACCCGCAGTAACAAGCGGGGCGATATCAACCGCATACTTCAACTGTTTGTGCATTTTGGTGCTCCGGACAACATTCTTTATGATGCACACCCACATATAGGAACTAATAAACTCCCGCAAATAATCACCGCCATGAGGCAAAGGATTCTTGAGTGCGGTGGCGAAGTGATCTTCGAAAAAAAACTGGTTGATTTGTCCATCGGCAATGATGCCATTGTTTATATAGAAACAGCGGATGGAGAAAAGTTGAGTGCAGATGCCTACATTTTGGCCACCGGCCACTCAGCAAGAGACATCTTTACTTTGCTGCATAGCAAAAAACTCCTCATAGAAGCAAAACCCTTTGCGCTCGGCGTAAGAGTAGAGCATCCACAATCGCTGATAGATAGCATGCAATACCATTGCCCAACAAGGGGCGAATTTCTGCCGCCGGCTTCCTATAGCCTGGTGCAACAGGTAGAACAAAAAGGCGTGTTTTCTTTTTGCATGTGCCCGGGCGGTATCATAGCACCTGCCAGCACCAACCCGCAAGAATTGGTGGTAAATGGTTGGAGCCCCTCTAAACGAGACAACCCCTTTGCCAACAGCGGCATGGTGGTGCAGGTAGAAAAAGAAGATGCCATCAGAACTTTAAAAGGTTATAAGGATTTTAAAAATGTAGAAGATGACCCTTTGCTCTTTATGCATTTTCAACGAAAAATAGAAGAAGCTGCCTACCAGGCCGGCGGTGGTAAATTTGTAGCACCCGCACAACGCATGCAGGACTTCGTAACAAAAAAAATATCTACAGACTTGCCGTCCAATTCTTATTTGCCGGGTTTAAAACCATCAAACCTACAGCAAGTGCTGCCCGATTTTGTATACCACGCACTGGCAGGTGGCTTTAAAGCATTCGGCAAAAAAATGCATGGGTATTTAACCAACGAAGCCATCGTAGTAGCTACAGAAAGCCGTACCTCAAGCCCGGTGCGCATTCCACGGGATGCAACCACACTTTGTCACCCACAATTATCTAATCTATATCCCTGCGCCGAAGGGGCAGGTTATGCAGGCGGCATTGTGAGCGCTGCCATGGATGGCGAAAGAATTGCCAGCTTGCTGGCGCAAAAACTCCTGCGCCCCTGATAATTTTCTGCTTCCGTTCGTCCCTTTTGCAACAGTTCTTATGAAATCATTGTTATTTTAGCCAGATAAATAAATTCAGTTATGCAATTATTGGAATTACAGAATTTGAAAAAATATTTTGCAACCCAAAAGGCGGTGGACGATATTAGCTTCACCATCAACCAGGGAAGTATTTTTGGAATGCTCGGCCCCAATGGCGCTGGCAAAACCACTTTGCTTAGAATGATTACGGGTATCTTTTATCCGGACAGTGGCCAGGTAATATTTAACGGTAAAAAATTTGACCCCCTCAGCGATTTTAGAAACATTGGCTACATGCCAGAAGAAAGAGGCCTTTACAAGAAAATGAAAATTGGTGAGCAGGCAGTGTACCTGGCCCGCTTAAAAGGCCTTAGCCATGCTGACGCTACCCAGAAAGTGAAAGAGTGGTTTGTAAAATTTGAAATGCAGAGCTGGTGGAACAAAAAGGTGGAAGACCTTAGCAAGGGCATGAGCCAGAAACTCCAATTTGTGACTACCGTGCTGCACGAACCTAAATTGATTATCCTAGATGAGCCCTTCAGCGGCCTTGACCCGGTAAATGCCAACCTCATAAAAGATGAGATATTTAAATTGGCAAAAAATGGTAGCACCATTATTTTTAGCACCCACAGAATGGAGCAGGTAGAAGAAATATGCGACCATATAGTGCTCATCAACAAGGGACAAAAAATACTCGATGGTACCGTGCACAATGTGAAGCAGGAGTTTAAGGAAAATATTTACAAATTGGGGGCAAGCATTTTACCAGAGCATTTAATGACTTACATTTTTGAAGTAGTTAAACATGACCCCAACCAGGTGCTTTTGCGCCTGCAGCATGATGCCACTCCTAATGATGTACTCAAACATTTTATAAACCAGGGTGTGGCTATACATTCATTTAACGAGGTATTGCCGTCTCTGAATGATATATTTATTCAATTGGTAGAAGGCACTACCAATGCAAGGCAGTTTCAAAATATTCAATAAATTTTTACCTACAGCAACATGAACAAAATATTTTTAATTATCAGCAGGGAATACTTCACCCGTGTTAAAAAGAAATCATTCCTGATCACCACCATCCTCGTTCCCCTTGTGATAGTGGCTTTTTATGCCATTATTATTGCGGTTTCCATTAAGGGCAGCACAGATGAAACCAAGGTGGCGGTAATTGACAAAGCCGGTCTCTTTACAGACAGCACCCTCACACAAAGCAAAAATTTGAATATTTCATTTATTAAAAATGAAACTGAACAAAATTTTGTAACAAAGTACAAGGACCTGGGCTACCAGGCATTTTTATATGTACCGGAGTTTGATGTGAATACCACTCAACGATTTGTGGTGCACAGTCAATCTTCCCTCAGTCTTGGCAACAGCAATGCCATTGAAAATTTTATAAACAAGGCTATTGAAAATAAAAGATTGGTAGCGCAGGGCATTGATCCGGCTGTATTTAAAAGTTTAAAAGCCAATTCGGCCATAGAAAATACGATTGATACCAAGGATGGGAGCAAAAAAGGAAGTGCAGGCGTGGCTTACGCAGTATCTTTTGCCTGCGGCATTCTTATTTACATGATGATGATTATTTACGGCACGCAAGTGATGCGTGGTGTTATGGAAGAAAAAACAAACCGCATTGCAGAAGTAATCGTGAGTTCTGTAAAACCGTTTCAATTAATGCTTGGCAAAATTGTAGGCATTGGTGCAGTAGGGCTTACCCAATTCGCTATATGGATTGTGATCATGATCCTGCTGCAATCTGCCATTCCCCTGATATTTCCTGATATAATGGACCAGATAAGCAAGGGAGCCGCTGGCGACGCCGAAGCCAATATGATGACCACTATTACCCAGGGCTTATCATCTTTGCCCCTGGCAAAAATTGTATTCTTGTTCTTGTTCTACTTTTTGGCCGGTTATTTAACCTACGCTTCTCTTTTTGCAGCGGTGGGCAGTGTGGTAAGCGAAGACCAACAAGAGGCACAGCAATTGGTTTTTCCTATACTAATGCCCATCATTCTCGGTTTTGTGATCATGACAAATTCTATCAACAACCCACACAGCAGCCTGGCTGTTTTCGGTAGTCTTTTTCCGCTCACCTCCCCCATTGTAATGATGGGCAGAATAACTTACGATATACCCGTGTGGCAAATACTGGTGTCAATGGCTTTGTTGATTGCCACATTCTTATTTTTTACCTGGATCACCGGCAAAATATACCGCACCGGTATATTGATGTATGGCAAAAAGCCAAGCTGGAAAGAAATGCTCAAATGGGCCTTTGCAAAAGGATAAGTTAATAAATCTACATCATGCAAAAAGGGTTTCAAATACATTGAAACCCTTTTTGCTTATAAGTTAGTTTGCTGCTAAGATTTTTATTTCTATAAAGTTGTAGTGGTAGTAGACACTGTGGTGGTCACTTCTTCTATTGGCAGATCGTCCCCGAAAATAGCGTTCCTGGCTTCTGCTTTTACATAGGCTATCACTATCGGTGCTATTAATGCGCCGATGATGAATATAGAACCGATGATAAACCCAATGAAAGCGTACACAACTGCCGATGTTCCCTGGGTATCAAAAGGAGGCTCAGGCTTATCGAGCGTAGCAATGATCGGCGTTGCCTTTTGCAGGCGCCACAATGCTTCCTCCCTGTTATTGGCAGAGGCATCCCTCAAACGCATAACCCTTTCCTTTGCATTCACCAGGTTTTCTTTGGGTATGCTGTATTCAATTTTAGAGTTGGGAACAAACAAGGTTGTGTTGTTCATGCGAACGGCCCGCCTGTCAAAGCCATCAATAATATTTTGCAAAGAATCTACTTTTTTGATCGTAAAATCATAATCCTTTTTTGCTTTTTTAATTTTCAGATCGATGTAAAACTGCGAAATCTTATCAATGAGTGCGTAACTCACCGGCGAAAGAATATTTTTATCTGTATTGCTGAAAGTAACTTCCAGGATGCCGCTCTTAAGGACTTTGGCTGTATAATTTTTGCTGAGCAACAGGCCAGCAACAGCCGAAAGGGCAACAGTATCTGTTGGCATTTTAATAAGGGGTTCCTGGGGCTTCTTTGTTTTATTGTAGTTTTTGATCAAAAGCTCAGCTATGCGCTTATTACCAAATTCTGGCAACCTTTTTAATACAACAGCTTCCCTGGTATTACGACTTTGTGCAAGCTCCACAATATTGATAGAGGCATCCGAGCTAAAACTTTTGGGAGCATCGCCACCACCCAACAAAGTACTGATGGCACTAGAGGTAGGGTTCTCATTGGAAGCCGTTAGTGGAAACACGGTGGCTTTGGCAGTATATACCGGCGGGATAGATTTTGCATAAACAAACATCGCAACGGCACCAATGATAGCCCCAAAAAAAACAGCCCATTTATACTTAGCCAGTTTTAAAAATATCTTTCTAACGATTTCTTTCGTATTCACTTTTGCACAAATTTTAATTGATGTATTTAAACAGGATAGCGGTGAGCACTACTGGTATAGCTGCAACAACCACAGACTTTACAATGTCTCCTAAATCCTGCCCCTGTGGTTTAAATGGAACTATCACCGTAGCTCCCTCTTCTACCCTTGGATAGAATTTGAAGAAACCAAAAGATTTGGTCCTCCTGCTTTTTCCGCTGGCATACGTAACAAATACTCTTTTTCTCCAGGGCCGCACGCCAAAGCCACCAGCCTTGTCTATATAGTACATGAGGTTGGTATGCTCCTTATCAAATGCAATTTTCAATGGCGATTGAACGCTTCCCTGCACACTTACAAATGGGTTGATCTCCGGAATAAAGATGACATCTCCTTCTTGCAATACAATGTCGTGTTTGCTGTTGCGGTATTTCAAAGCTTTGTATAAATCTATGCTCACGGGCTGATCTACATTCTGCAAGGCCAGGCTTGCACTATCCAAAATGGGAATACCCAAAGAATCAAGTTTAGGTTTTAGCACGACCTTTTCCCTGAAAAATTCCGTCTTGTTTCTAAAGAGTACTGCACCAGAAAGGTTTGCATTATCGGTAAAACCACCAGCTCTATCAATAAAAGTAGACAGGCGATCGTACTTGCTCAATCTTGGATAGTACCCAGGATATTTAACCAAGCCCTTTAATTCTACATTTTGCTGAAGTTCAAAAGTTGGATTTTTCCTTACAAATACCTGGTCAAATGGTTTTAAAAAAACTTTAGCGGCAGCAGAGTCTAAGGTAAGGTTTGGAGATATGCTGTAAGTTCTTACCACGGTACGGGTGGGTTTTAACCCTTGTTTAGCGGAGTCAATATCAACAATGCTTGAAATTTCGAGTCGGCCATACTCTGCAGTTGGCTTGATGCCACCTGATAAATACAAAAGATCTTCTAACGTCATGCCACCATACCTGTTTACCCTACCTTGTTTTCTCACTTCACCAAAAATGTCTACATATTGTGCTTCGCCAAACTCATTATTAGAGAAAAGTTGTATTACATCATTCGGCATGAGCAATACGTTGCTGCTGCTGGAGGACTGATTGTTGTTGACCCCTGTAAGGTCTACTTCCAGCCTGTCTGACCGAAGATTGGTTGAATCTCCTGCGCCACGAAAAATGTAGGCCCTAGGCAGATAGGTATTTCGGGTAACCCCACCAGCACGGTTTATCAGGTCGAACAAACGATCGCCGGGCCTGAGTTCAAACACATCCGGATAGGTAATTTCTCCTCTTATTTCTACTTTATTGCTAATGCCCGGTTTAACGAGGTCTACCTTTACAATATCTCCATCAAAGAGGGGGAAGTCCTCGTCGGGAATCAGAAGAATAGCATTGGCATTAACGTCCCGCTGCACTTGCTTTTCATTCTCGGTCCGCAATACTTTTAGAGCAGAGGCAAGGGCGTCGGAATTGAGCCCCCCTGCAAATTTGATCAAAGCTTTTACTCCTTCATCTTTTTTAAGCTGATAATACATGGGTCTCTTGAACTGCCCCGTGGCCAATACTTTTTTCTCCATGAAACCCACTATTACAAAATCGTTGTTCTGCAGGTAAATATGTTTACCAAAATCACCTGTATTCAAGTACTTGTAAACATCTAACTCATCTATCACCTGGCCATTTCTTTTTATCTGTATGTTTCTTAGATTACCAAATTGAGAAATCCCTCCGGCTTTTCCTATTACCTGAAAGGCGTTGCTAAAGGCTGAAACAGTTTGAATACCTGCCCTGTTTACTTCCCCTACCACATTCACATTGATAGATCGGGGCTGGCCCAATGAAACAGAAATATTGGTGGCAGGGGGCACTACACTCTTAAATCTAGAGTATACAATGGCCCGCATATTCTCGAATGTAAGACCCTGCACATTTATTTTACCAAGGCTGGTTGGAAATATAGCCCCGTCTCTTGCAACAATATAATCTTCCTGGAATTCTGCAGCACCCCACAAGGATACTATAATATGATCGCCAACCCCTATAGGATAGTCTAAAGGCGGCGTTGATAATTCTGTGAGGGAGGTGCCCGCTGCATAGGCAAATACATCGGCGCCGTAGGTTTTTTTAGGGCTGTAAATGTTTCTACGCACATCATCAGATACTACGCTATCCTTTTCTATCTTATCATTCTTGTATAATTCAGCATTTTTATCCAGACCTGTCTCCTTGTTTTTGTCTTCAAGCAATGCACGTAACTGCGGCTGTGACAAGTTCTTGGGATCTATCTGGCTGGGATTGATAACAGAGGGAATTTGAATATCTATAGGAGGCTGGCTATAAGCAGCCAAAAAACTAAAGGAAGATAAAAAAAGAAATAAAGCTCTAACCAGGATACGCCTCTTAACACTTTGCATTATATGGGGGATTGATTTACAATTTTTTTGAATCGGGCAAATATAAATTTTTATTCTCAGCATAAAGCAAGTAAGGCCTTATACTCCTCCCATATCTCTGTTACAATTTCTTTTGCTGGCTGCAACCTCGTAACCAACGCACTAACCTGCCCAATTTCGAGCTCACCGGCTTCCAAATCGCCTTCAAACATGCCCTTTTTTGCCCTTCCCCGACCTAACAGGTTTTCCAATTCTTCTCTGGAGGCACCAGCCAACTCGGCGTGCTGCACCTGTCGGTAAAATTGATTCTTTAACAGCCTCACCGGCGTTAAAGCTTTTAAAGCAAGTTTGGTATCCCCTTCCTGGCTTTGCAGCACCGCATTTTTAAAATTAATATGACTGGAAGCTTCATGGCTTGCAACGAAGCGGCTACCAATCTGCACGGCATTGGCACCTAGTACCAGGGCAGCCAGCATTTGCCTTCCGCTGGCTATACCTCCGGCTGCAATTACGGGTATGTTTAATTTTTCGCATACAGCAGGTATCAAAACAAAACTGGTTGTTTCTTCCCGCCCGTTGTGGCCGCCGGCTTCAAACCCTTCAGCCACCACGGCATTACAACCGGCCAACTGCGCTTTTAGGGCAAACTTGCTGCTACTTACTACGTGCACCACCGTTATACCATGGCTTTGCAACAAGCCGGTATAAGTAGCAGGATTACCTGCGCTTGTAAAAACGATCGGCACCTTTTCTTCAATAATGATGGCAATGTGATGGGCGATGTCGGGATACAACAGAGGTACGTTTACGCCAAAAGGTTTGTTGGTAGCCGCTTTGCATTTTTGTATATGCTCCCTTAGCACTTCGGGGTACATGCTACCACTGCCTATTAAACCCAGGCCGCCCGCATTGCTCACGGCACTGGCCAGCTTCCAGCCGCTCGCCCATATCATACCCGCCTGTATAATGGGCAGATCAATTTTAAATAGGTTGGTAATTCGGTCGGTTAAAAACTGCATAACAAAACAAAATAAGTAAAGGGAAACGAAGTAAGTGATGAACTGTGCCTACCGGGAACCTCCGCCAAGATCAATGGCCGTATTGTCGCCAATGTTTAAATTACGGCTCACGCCTCTAACTTCGGCATCACTGCCAATGAGGGAATTGTTTAGCACAATTTCGTTCAAATGGGAATATGCACCTACAATAGAATCTTTCACTATAGAATGACTTACGATAGAATGCTCGCCAATAGCCACGTTGGGGCCAATTACAGAATTTTGAATTACACAACCTTCTCCAATACTCACTGGCGGTATAAAAATGGAATTCTGAAAATTATTTTTTTCGGGAATATTGCCACCAAATTTTTTAAGAAGAATAGCATTAGACTCCAGGAGCGTTTCTTTTTTACCACAATCAAACCAGTTAGACACTTTGAAAGACTGAAAAACAGCGCCTTTTTGAATCATGCATTCCAGCGCATCGGTAAGGCTAAATTCGTGGTAACTACGAATATTTTGTTCGCTGATGGTTTTTAGGCAGGTAAATAAGAGCTCCGTTTCTTTTACTTTATAAATACCCACCAGGGCCATATTGCTTTTGGGAATAGAAGGCTTTTCTACCACACGGCTAATAAAACGATCTTCTTCTATTTCGGCCACGCCAAAATTTCGTGGATCATCTACTTTTTTTACACCCAGCATAGAGTGGGGGGAATCTAACACAAAGCGGATATCGTATTCGGCAATGGTATCTCCGAGTACAATGAGTAATTCGTCATCGCCCACAAGCTGCTTGGTAAGTTCAATGGCGTGGCCGGTGCCAAAGCGTTCGTTCTGTGTAATAAAATTACACTGCAGTTCCGGGTAGCGAGCAGTTACATAGTCCTGTATTTTTTCGCCCATGTAACCAATAATAAAGATGAAATCTGTAATACCAGCTTCCTTAAGTTGATCAACTATGATACTTAAGATGGTTTTACCGGCCAGAGGTATTAACGCCTTGGGCTGAGTATAGGTGTGAGGGCGAAGTTTGGTTCCTGCGCCTGCTACTGGTATGATGGCCTTCATTGATAAACTTAATCCGCTTTTATCGCTTTGTTTCGATTAAATAATTTCTTCATTATAAGAAGGGAGTGAAAGTAAGGAATTAATTGGAATTTAAATAACCCCGGCTCCCATCAAATCCCGTTTACATTTTTATGAATGTAAGCCATGCTGCTTATATTTGCGGCATAAACTTAGTAAATGCAAAGAGACTCTGTAATTTTTACCTTAATAGACAAAGAACTGCAAAGACAGCGTGAAGGAATTGAACTAATAGCAAGTGAAAACTTTACCAGCCTGCAGGTAATGGAAGCCATGGGAACATCGCTTACCAATAAATATGCAGAGGGTTACCCCGGCCGCCGTTATTATGGAGGCTGCGAAGTGGTAGATGAGGTAGAACAATTAGCCATTGACCGCATCAAACAAGTATTTAATTGCGAATATGCCAACGTACAACCGCATAGTGGTGCCCAGGCAAATGCTGCATTAATGTTAGCAATCTTGCAACCTGGCGATAAAATCCTGGGGCTCGACCTAAGCATGGGTGGGCATTTAACCCACGGCTCGCCGGTAAACTTCTCTGGCAAATTATACCAACCTTATTTTTATACGGTTAAGAAGGACACCGGTTTGATAGATTATGAAATGCTGGAAGAAAAGGCACGTGCAGAAAAACCAAAACTGATTATTTGCGGAGCTTCGGCTTATAGCAGGGATATTGATTATGCACGCATCAGAAAAGTGGCCGACGAAGTAAATGCTTTTGTGTTGTGTGATATGGCCCACCCTGCTGGCTTTATTGCCAAAGGGTTACTCAGTTCACCTTTCGATCATTGCCATTTTGTAACCAGTACTACGCATAAAACCTTGCGAGGGCCCAGGGGTGGCATCATCCTCATGAAAAAGGATTTTGAAAACCCATTCGGATTAAAAGACATGAAGGGCAACACCCGCCTGATGAGCAATTTAATAGATATGGGTGTTTTTCCGGGCACGCAAGGCGGGCCACTGATGCATGTGATTGCAGCCAAAGCGGTGGCATTTGGCGAATTGCTAACCGATGAGTTTGGCACTTACATTAAACAAGTTCAGTTAAATGCCCAGGCCATGGCCAAGGCATTTAACGCCAAAGGCTACGAGCTTATTAGCGGAGGTACAGACAATCATTTGATGCTGATAGACCTGCGCAATAAAAACATTACTGGTAAAAAAGCGCAGGAAACATTGGACAGGGCTCACATAACGCTTAACAAGAATGCAGTGCCTTACGATGATAAAAGCCCGTTTGTAACAAGTGGTATTAGAGTAGGTGTTCCAGCGGTTACTACACGGGGCATGAAAGAACCAGAAATGCAAATTATTGTAGACCTTATAGATAAAGTGTTGATGAATATTGATGACGAGGCTACAATTTCATCTGTAAAAGAGGAAGTAAAAACCTTCATGCAGCAGTTTCCTCTTTACCCTGAATTAAAATCTTAAGGCATTTATTATGATACAAAGAATACAAACCATATGGCTGTTGCTGGCGGCCCTTTGCGCTTTCCTAAGTTTTAAATTTGCTTATTATAGCGGCACTATTTTAGAAAATGGCGTAAATGCGTTTAAAAAAATAGATGCTACAGCAAGTATTCCTATTATTGCCGGCACAGCGGCTGTTGGCATTCTGGCACTCATTACAATTTTTTTGTACAAAACCCGCAAAGTGCAATTGCGACTTTGCATTGTGGGCCTACTGTTAGAGGCTGGTGTTATATTTCTATATTACAATGAAGTAAAAAAATTCACTCCGGGTACAGGCACTTATGCACTTACGGCGCTGCTGCAGGGATGCATCGTACTGTTCTTTTTCCTGGCTGCCAAAGGCATTAACAACGACGATAAAA
Organism: Chitinophagales bacterium; assembly: GCA_038257335.1. GTDB lineage: Bacteria > Bacteroidota > Bacteroidia > Chitinophagales > Chitinophagaceae > Ferruginibacter. The sequence goes on from JBBSJJ010000054.1 coordinate 14,744, forward strand.
TTATTAAAGAGAGTAACCGTTTGAGGTAGCGATCAAATAATTATTTTAAAAAGGCTGGCAGCATATCTTGCCAGCCTTTTTATTTTGGATGATCTCCCAAGATCAAATTTTATTTTTTTTTGTTGGCAAAAATTGCAACTAAGTTTGCGACGGAGCAGAAAAAAATCATATTTGTCAAATATTTCTTTACATTCGTCCAGATGTTTCTGTCAAACACAAATATTATTTCCACTTCTACCGCTGTAATTTCTTTTACAGCTACCACAACTATTACAACCCGCTAAGGGTTGCAATTTCTCATATCATCCACGGGGCTCCGGCTGTATTTAAAAGGAAAAATCATTTTCAATATTTTAATCAAAATTCATACAACATGCAGGTTTTAAAATTCGGGGGTAGCTCTGTTGCTAATGCAGAAAATATAAAAAAGGTAATAGCGGTATTAAAGGAAAGAACAGCTGGCCAACAAACTATTGTGGTAGTGTCTGCCTTAGGAGGAATTACAGATCTTTTGATCAATTGCAGCAGTCTTGCCGCACAGGGCGTAGAAAGTTACACTTCCAGCCTCATTGAAATTGAGCAGCGCCATTTACAAACGGTGAGAGAACTCATCCCCATCAACAACCAAAGCAGTTTGTTGAGTTTTGTAAAAACACAATGCAACGAAATTGAAGACATCTGCAATGGTATACTTTTATTGAAAGAATTGTCTGCACGAACCAGGGATAGAATAGTGAGTTACGGAGAGCTGCTTTCATCTAAAATAATTGCGGCGGCACTGGAAGTAAACGACTTACCCGCTCATTGGATAGACTCCCGCCAGCTGATCATTACCAACAACGATCATGGCAACGCTCTCGTAAATTTTACGGAGAGCAACCGGCAAATTGAAAATTATCTTAAAAATAATGGTGCTGCGCTTTACATAGCGCCAGGTTTTATAGCTGCCAATAAGGAGGGCATTAATACTACACTGGGCAGAGGTGGCTCTGATTATACCGCTGCCATTTTTGCGGCAGCCACTGATGCGAAGGTGCTTGAAATATGGACGGACGTTTCTGGCATGATGACGGCTGACCCAAGGCTGGTGCCCAATGCCAGGATCATACCGCAGATAAGCTACCAGGAGGCAATGGAACTTTCACACTTTGGTGCAAAAGTTATTTACCCACCTACCATACAACCTGTGATGAATAAAGGGATACCGGTTTGGGTAAAAAATACTTTTGCAAGCGAAGACGAAGGAACAGTTATTCAAAAGCAGGCTATAGACAGTGCCAACAGCATTACCGGCATTTCCAGCATTGGCAAGATTGCTTTGTTAAGCCTTGAAGGGAGTGGCATGGTAGGTATTCCAGGGTTTTCAAAAAGATTGTTTGAAGCGCTGGCTTCTAAAAAAATAAATGTGATCCTGATCACCCAGAGTTCTTCAGAGCATTCTATTTGCGTAGGAATAGAAGAGATGAAGGCTACGGCCGCAAAACAAAGCATTGATGAAGAATTTGCTTACGAAATAGAAATAAAAAAAGTGGAGCCCATACTGATCGAAAAAAACCTGGCCATCATTGCACTGGTAGGCGACCGTATGAAAAATCACACAGGCATCAGCGGCAATTTTTTTAGTGCCCTCGGAAGAAACGGTATTAACATCAGGGCTATTGCCCAAGGTTCATCTGAAAGAAATATTACTGCCGTAATATGCAGCGCCGATGTAAAAAAAGCGACCAACACCATTCACGAAGTATTTTTTGAAAAAGAAATAAAGGAGATCAACTTGTTTGTGGCAGGTGTGGGCAACGTTGGCTCCAAATTATTAGGGCAAATATTGAAGCAGCAGGCATATCTCTTAGAACAGATGCGTATAAGAGTAAAAGTGGCTGGTGTGGCCAACAGTAAAAAATATTGGGTAGACGAAGAGGGTATAAACCTGCAGCAATGGCAACAATTATTGGCTGCCGGCAAAACTGGTACCATACACGATTTTGTAAACATCATTCAGCAGAAAAATTTAAGAAACACAGTGTTTGCAGATGTAACGGCCAACGATGTAGTAGCATCAGTATACGACAGATTTTTAGAAAAGAGCATTGCCGTGGTTGCCTGCAATAAAGTGGCATGTTCCTCTTCTTACCCAGCCTATAAAAATCTAAAAGAGCTGGCAACAGAGTACAATACAAAGTTTTTGTTTGAAACCAATGTTGGTGCCAGCCTGCCCATTATCAGCACGTTGAATGATCTTGTAAGAAGCGGCGACAACGTGCACAGCATGGAAGCTGTTTTAAGCGGTACCTTAAATTTTGTTTTCAATAATTATGATGGTAGTAGCAGTTTTGCCTCTGTGGTAAAGCAAGCGCAAGACGAAGGTTATACAGAGCCGGATCCCCGCCTTGATTTGAGTGGCAAGGATGTAATGCGCAAGATCATGATACTGGTGAGAGAATCGGGTAGCGTTATTGAAATGGACGATATTAGCAACAATACTTTTATGCCCGAAGCATGTATGCAAGGCACTGTGGAAGACTTTTATAAAGCCATGGAAGCGCACGAAGCACATTTTAAGAAAATACTGGATGATGCTATTGCAGCAGGGTGCAAACTAAAATTTGTGGCCAGCTACAAAGATGGGAAAGCTGCAGTAGGTCTGCAACACATTCCGGCCCGGCATGATTTCTATCATCTTTATGGCAAAGACAATATCGTGTTGTTTTACACAGATCGTTATACTCAACAACCGCTGGTTATAAAAGGAGCCGGCGCCGGTGCAGACGTTACCGCTTCAGGTGTGTTTGCAGATGTAATCAGAACCTCCAAAGCGTAGAACCGACTTCGTAAAAAGAATGATAACATGCCTGATCAATTAAATATAAATATCAACAATCCCGTAAAAGTTTCAGCGCCGGGCACGGTGGCAAACCTGGTGTGCGGCTTCGATGTACTGGGCCTTTGCCTGGATGCACCTTGTGATGAAATGACTGTAAACTTGCTTTCAGAAAAAAAAGTAGTGATCAAAAGCGCTGATGGTTACAACCTTCCAACCGACCCGGCACTAAATACTGCCGGCGCTCCGTTGCTGGAAATGCTGCAGGAATTGGATGCCAATTTCGGCTTTGAAGTGTTGATCAAAAAAAATATAAAACCGGGAAGCGGTATTGGTTCCAGTGCAGCGAGTGCTGCAGGTGCAGTGGTAGCCGCAAATATTTTACTGAACAATATTTTTACAAAAGAACAAATGGTGCGTTTTGCTATGAGCGGCGAAAAAGTGGCATCGGGTGTAAAGCATGCAGACAACGTGGCCCCTTGTATTTACGGCGGCATCACTTTGATAAGAAGTATTTTTCCTTTGGAAATTATTCCTATCCCTTCACCAGAATTATGGGTAACCGTGGTGCATCCGCAAATTGAAGTGCGCACTTCCGATGCCAGGCAAATTTTAAAAAAACAAGTTTTACTCAAAGACGCCATCAGGCAATGGGGCAATATTGCAGGCCTTGTGGCCGGCTTTATGAAAAATGATTACGGGCTCATAGGCCGCAGCCTGGAAGATGTAATTATAGAACCGGTGAGGAGTATCTTAATCCCTGGTTTTGATGAAGTAAAAAAACAGAGCAAGGCTGCAGGCGCCTTGGGTGGCGGCATATCCGGTTCGGGGCCTTCTATATTTATGCTGAGTGAGAATAAAACCACTGCAGAATCTGTAAGTAAAGAAATGCATAGCATTTATGAACGCATAGGGTTAGAGCATCATATTTATGTAACCACCATTAATGAACACGGCGTGAAGATCGTTCCGGAAGTTTAAAAAGTTCAAGATGTTGGGCAACCTTGAACTTCTTGAACCTTTTAAACCTTTGAAACCTGTTAAACCTTTGAAACCTCTTATTAAATTTTTTAACCCATGTTGTATTTCAGCACCAACCAGCATTCACCCATTGTAGATTTTAAAGAAGCCACCATCAACGGGCAGGCACCAGATAAAGGTTTGTACTTTCCGCAAAGCATTCCCCTGCTGAGTAAGGAATTTATACAACATATAGAGAGCTATTCTGATGAAGCTATTGCCTACGAGGTGATAAAGCCGTATGTAGGCAAAACAATTCCTGCAAACAAATTACAGGAGATCGTAGAAGAAACCATCAACTTTCCCATACCACTCGTACCTGTGAGCGATGCTATTTTTTCGCTCGAACTTTTTCATGGTCCTACGCTCGCCTTTAAAGATGTGGGCGCCCGCTTCATGAGCCGCTGCCTTGGTTACTTTGTAAAAGATAAACCAAAAAAAGTAACTGTATTGGTAGCCACTTCCGGCGATACCGGTGGTGCGGTAGCCAGTGGCTTTTATGATGTACCCAATGTGGATGTAATCATCCTGTACCCGTCGGGCAAGGTGAGCACCGTGCAGGAAAAACAATTAACCACGCTTGGTAAAAACATTCATGCGCTGGAAGTAAATGGAAGTTTTGATGATTGCCAGCAAATGGTAAAGGATATTTTTTCCAGCGCTGCAGATTTTAAACACTTGTTTTTAACTTCTGCTAATTCTATTAATGTGGCTCGCTGGTTGCCGCAGCAATTCTATTATTTCTTAGCTTTCAAACAATGGGAAGATAAAAATAATCCGCCCGTAATTGCTGTACCAAGTGGAAATTTTGGAAATATTTGTGCCGGTATTTTAGCCAATGCATCTGGTTTACCCGTGCAACATTTTATAGCTGCCTGCAATGCCAATGATGTGGTACCACAATTTTTAGAAAGCAATATTTACACTCCCAAAAAATCTGTGCAAACAATTTCAAACGCCATGGACGTGGGTAACCCCAGTAATTTTGTGAGGATACTTCAAATATTCGATCAGCAGATGGTCGACTTAAAAAAGCTGGTGTCTGCTGCCAGTGTCAGTGATGCCGACACCAAAGCAACGCTCAAAAAAGTGTACCATGAATTTAATTATTTATTAGACCCTCATGGCGCAGTTGGTTATCATGCGTTGGATGCATATTTACAACAACATCCATCACAAAAAGGTATTGTGGTGGAGACCGCCCACCCGGTAAAATTCTTCGATGTGGTGGAACCGGTTATTGAGCAACCCGTGCCAATCCCCGAATCCATTAGTGAGCAATTAAAGCTCACCAAAAAATCTACGTTGCTGGAAAATAATTCGGAAGCATTGAGAGCGTTTCTGCTTACCATATAAAAGGACTAACCATGTGAATGGTGAATGGTGAAAGGTGAATGGTGAAATGAATTGTGAATAGTGACCATTCCTAATTCACACATAATTTATCACTATAAATTTTTAGAATCTCCCGCAACTTTAGCCTTCTACCAAATACAATTTATTACAGAAATTTACCAGTGTAACTCTCCTTGCATTTCTTCAAATCTGTGGGCTTGCCTTCAAACACCAGGTTGCCTCCTGCTTCACCTGCTTCGGGGCCAAGATCAATAATCCAGTCAGCACTTTTCAACACATCCGTATTGTGCTCAATTACTAGTATGCTGTGCCCCTGCTCTACCAGTGCATTAAATGAAGCCAACAATTTTTTTATATCGTGAAAATGCAGGCCGGTGGTAGGCTCATCGAAAATGAAGAGTATATGCCCTTGCGCTTTACCCTTGCCAAGAAAGGAAGCTAGTTTCACCCGTTGTGCCTCGCCCCCACTGAGCGTATTAGATGACTGTCCTAGTTTAATATAGCCAAGACCAACATCGCTTAACGGTTGAATTTTTTTCGCCACATCTTTGCCATCGGCCCCGTCCTTGCCTGCACCGGACGCTGAGGAATTAAAAAACTCGATTGCTTCATCTACGCTCATCTCCAATACATCATAAATATTTTTCTGCCGGTATTGTACATCCAGCACTTCATCCTTAAATCGTTTGCCGCCACACACATCGCATATCAAATGCACATCTGCCAAAAACTGCATTTCTACCAGTTGTTCTCCTTCGCCCTTGCAGGCATCGCATCTGCCGCCATCTACGTTAAAAGAAAAATGCTTCGGCATAAAACCACGCATCTTACTCAAAGGTTGCCTGGCAAAAAGATCCCGTATTTCGTCATAAGCTTTTATGTAGGTAACGGGGTTGCTCCTGCTCGATTTACCGATTGGGTTTTGATCTACCAGTTCTATTTGGCTGATGTAATCAACATCTCCTTTCAATGCCCTGAATAGGCCAGGCTTCTCTACTCCTTCGCCTTTTAATTTTTGCAAGGCAGGATATAGAATTTGTTTTACGAGTGTTGTCTTCCCACTACCGCTTACGCCACTCACTGCACACAACACATTCAAAGGAAACTCTACCGTAATATCTTTAAGATTATTTTGTCTCGCCCCTTCTACCGTTACAGACCGTATCCATTTTCTCAAATTTTTTGGAGCATCTATGCTCAATTTTCCTGAAAGGTATTTGCCTGTTAAACTATTCTTGTCTGCAATTAACTCATCATAGTTTCCCGCAGCCACCACTTCTCCACCGAGATGACTGGCCAAGGGACCCATGTCGATAATGTGATCTGCCTGGCGCATCATCATTTCGTCGTGCTCAACCACCACTACCGTATTGCCAAGATCTCTCAACTCTTTTAAAACAGTGATGAGACGTTCGGTATCCCGGCTGTGCAAACCAATGGAGGGTTCGTCTAAAATATACAAGGAGTTGGTGAGGTTGCTGCCAAGGCTACGGGTAAGTTGAATACGCTGGCTCTCGCCGCCACTAAGCGAATTGGCAAGCCTGTTGAGCGTAAGGTAACCGAGGCCCACATCTATCAGCGTTTTAAGCCTGTGATGAAGTTCCAACAGAATTCTTTTTGCCACCTGCTGGTCATAGCTACCCATCTTTAATTTGTCAAACCAAACCTGCAGGTCTTTCACGGGCATCTCACAAAGTTCTCCAATGTGCTTGCCTGCTACCTTTACGTACAATGCTTCCTTCCTGAGGCGATAGCCATCACACTCTGTGCAAAGCGTTCGGCCGCGGTACCTGCTCAGCATTACACGGTATTGAACCTTGTAAAGATTTTGTTCTACCTCTTTAAAAAATGCATTGATTCCATCTACATGAGCATTGCCTTCCCAAAGCTGTTTTAATTGGCTGGCAGTAAGATCCATAATGGGTTTGTGCACCGGGAAATCAAACTTTTTGGCGGCACGAATAAAGGCTTCTTTCCACTCTCCCATTTTTTCGCCCTTCCAGGGTGCTACGGCACCTTCGTACAAGCTTAACCGTTTGTCGGGAATAATAAGATCAGGATCGAGGCCTAGTATCTGCGAAAAACCTTCGCAGGTAGGGCAAGCACCAAAGGGATTGTTAAACGAAAATAAATTAGGCACAGGTTCTTCGAAGCTGATTCCGTCGAGCTCAAATTTATTGCTGAAATAAATCTTTTTGTCTTCATTAATTTCCAGGTGCATTACACCTTCACCCTCATAAAAGGCAAGACCTGCAGAATCTGCTATGCGATGAAGATCGTCTTCATCAAAATCTTTTTTCACTAGCCTATCTACCAGTATAAAAGTTTCGCTCTTCTTTTTACTCTTAGCAGTTGTTTCCAACAGGTCTTCTATTCTAACTATTTTCCCTGCTACATACAACCTGGAAAAACCCTTTTGCAATAAAATATTCAACTCTTCTTTCTCATCCCTGTTGGCATGGCTTTTAAATGCAGACAACAACAATATCCTATCGCCTTCTTTACAATCTTGTATTGCTTTCACAACATCAGGCACATCATCCTTTTTTACAATGCGGCCGCTTACCGGCGATATCGTTTTACCAGTGCGGGCATATAGGAGACGCAGGTAATCATAAATTTCCGTCATACTACCCACTGTACTGCGGGGAGTTCTTGTTATTACTTTTTGCTCAATTGCAATTGCGGGGCACAAACCTTTGATGTAATCTACATCTGGTTTGTTCATGCGTTGCATAAATTGTCGTGCATAAGCACTGAGGCTTTCTGCGTAACGACGTTGCCCTTCTGCAAATAGTGTATCTATAGTGAGGGAAGATTTTCCGGAGCCAGACACGCCGGTAACTACTACTAATTTATTGCGTGGGATGGTAACTGTAACATTTTTGAGGTTGTGAACCCTTGCACCCTTAATTAATATATTATTATCGCTTGCGGCCGCTGTTGGCTTGATCTTTACGCTCTTTGTAGTAATTACTTTATCCATGAATTGCAAAATTACAGGTTGCCAACGAGGAAAGATTTTTATGTGAAAATATTATTAAAAAATAGATTAGTAAATGTACGGTTCGTACAAATACTCTATTTTGGTATTAGTACTCGATTTTCAAAGAAATCACAATATTTGTTTTGCTGTATATTTTATTTCATTATTTTCACAGTCCAATATCCAATTAAAGTGAAAAGCCGCTGAACGCCTATTAAAAAGACTTCTACGCTATTTTCTCTCTTATTGGTTACTTAACAAACTTAAGTCCTAAACCATCAAAACTGTAGAAGTTATGAAATGCCTAATCAACCTAACAGACCAACAACTTGTACACCTTTACATGAGCGGCGATGCCGATGCTCTTGCAACATTAGTAATTCGTTACAAGGACAAAATTTACACCTCTATTTATTTATTAGTTAAAGACAAATACCTGGCCGAAGATATTTTCCAGGATGTTTTTATCAGGATAATAGATACACTAAGAGGCGGAAGATACACAGACGAAGGAAAGTTTTTACCATGGGCTATGCGCATTGCTCACAACCTTTGTGTAGATCATTTTAGAAAAGTAAAGCGTAGTCCTGCCATTAAAACCAGCGACGACCGTGACATCTTTGAAGTGTTGAACTTTTTTGAACCAGGAGCTGATCAAAGGATGATGGCAGAACAAAGCCACGATAAGATCAGGAAAATGATTGACCTGTTACCAGAAGATCAAAGAGAAGTAATCATTATGCGCCACTATGCAGATTTGAGCTTTAAAGAAATTTCAAATCTTACCAAATGCAGCATCAATACTGCCCTTGGCAGAATGCGTTATGGCTTAATTAACCTGCGCAAGATGATGACAGAAAAACAAATTGCATTATAGAGTTTTGTTCCCCCAAGGATAAATATTAAAAGCCTCCTGTTTAAGGAGGTTTTTTTTTGATTTAAAAAAAATGCTGTAAATTTTGATTCGTTATCAAAACGCTTTTGCCATATGGGAGATTTACAGATTAAAAAACAAACCAAAAAATACGATGTAGTTATTGTAGGATCCGGTGCTGGTGGAGGTATGGCAGCTTATACCTTAGCAAAAGCAGGTTTAAAAGTGTGCATTATTGAGGCAGGCTACATGTATGATCCTCAAAAAAATATTACGCAATTAAAAAATCCGTGGGAATCACCCAGGCGGGGAGCCAGAACTTCAATGCGTCCTTTCGGAGATTTTGATGCATGCTACGGCGGCTGGGACCTGGAAGGTGAGCCCTTTACCAAAGAAGCCGGTACAGACTGGATGTGGTGGAGGGCACGGATGCTCGGCGGACGTACCAATCATTGGGGTAGAATTTCCCTGCGGTTTGGCCCAAAAGATTTTAAAGGAAAAAGCATAGATGGCCTGGGAGATGACTGGCCAATAGGCTATGAAGATATTAAACCCTTCTACGATAAAGTAGATAAACTCATCGGCGTTTTTGGTACCAATGAAGGACTGGAAAACGATCCTGATGGTTTTTTTCTGCCCCCTCCAAAACCAAGGCTGCACGAATTATTTATAAAAAAAGCTGCCGTGCAGGCAGGTGTGAAAGTAATACCCTCCAGGCTTTCTATACTCACAAAAAATATTGAAAACGATGCCGGCAGGGGCGCCTGTTTTTATTGCGGCCAATGTAATAGAAACTGCAGCATGGCAAAAGCAGATTTTTCTTCACCCAATGTTTTGATTTATCCTGCGTTGAAAACCGGTAATGTAGATATTGTGGCGAACGCTATGGCAAGAGAAGTGCTTACCAACAAAGATGGACTTGCCACAGGTGTTTCCTACATATTAAAAGATGATATGATGGAGTACCAGGTAAGTGGCCGGGTAGTGATACTTGCTGCAAGCGCCTGTGAGAGCGCAAGGCTATTACTGAACTCAGTTTCTCAGCGCCATCCCAATGGCCTGGCCAATAACAGCGACGTAGTGGGCAAATATTTACATGATTCTACCGGGGCCGCAGTAGGTGGCATATTACCAGAATTGTTTGATAGAAAAAGGTACAATGAAGATGGCGTAGGTGGCATGCATATTTATTCTCCCTGGTGGCTGGACAACAAAAAACTTGATTTCCCACGTGGCTATCATGTAGAATACTGGGGTGGCATGAGCCAGCCTAGTTATGGTTTTAATTGGGGTATAGAAAACCTGAATGGAAAATATCTTGTAAAAGGAACGCAAAAGGAAGCAGGCGGTTACGGTGCCTCTTTAAAAGAAGACTACCGTAATTTTTATGGCTGTGGTGTAGGTATGGCTGGCCGTGGAGAAGCCATTCCCCTGGAAACAAATTATTGTGCAATTGATCCTACTACCGTAGATAAATACGGAATACCGGTTTTAAAATTTAATGTAAAATGGAGCGACCATGAAATAAAACAGGCCAAACACATGAAGGAAACCTTCAAAGAAGTGATGCACAATATGGGAGCTGTAATTACCTATGGCGGTGATGATGACGAAAAAAATAATTATGGCCTGAGCAAACCCGGCGAAATTATTCATGAAGGTGGTACCGTAAGGATGGGCAACGATCCTAAAAAGTCTGCATTGAATAAATGGAGCCAGGCGCATGATTGCAAAAACTTATTTTGTGTAGATGGCGGGCAGTTCGTGAGCCAGGCAGATAAAAATATTACCTGGACCATTCTTGCATTGAGCATGCGGGCCTCCGAATATATTATTGAGGAAATGAAAAAAAATAATTTATAAAAATTTAGCAATAGCTACTTCTTAAATTTACTACCAGCTTTTGAAGGGCTCAACAAACTTTAAAATATCAACATGGATAGAAGAAAATTATTAAAAGTAATAGCCACAGGCGCCATGGCAGCACCTGCTGTACTGGCAGGCTGCAACACGGATGAAAAAAAAGTAGCAGCTGTTGAAACGGAGCCTACTTTTAGTCTGGACCGTAACCCGGCAGAATTGGAGTACGAGAAAAAACTGCTGGCGCAACCAGATTTTTTTACCACAGAAGAAATGGCCACCATTACTGTGTTGGCCGATATCATCATTCCTAAAGATGCAGTGAGTGGCAGTGCAAGCGATGCCAAAGTACCCGAGTTTATTGCCTTTATTGTAAAAGATATGCCCACCCACCAGGTGCCTATGAGGGGCGGCCTGCGCTGGTTAAATATGCAATGCCTCAACCGTTTCGAAAAAGCCTTTCCGCAATGCAGCCAGCAGCAACAGATAGAAATGGTAGATATGATTGCTTACCCCAAAAAAGCCAAACCGGAAATGAGCCAGGGCGTGGCCTTCTTTACTTTAATGAGAAATCTTACGGCTACCGGTTTTTATACTTCGGCTATTGGCGTAAAAGATATTGGGTACGCAGGTAACAAACCTACCCAATGGAATGGTGTACCAGACGATGTTTTAAAACAATACGATAAATCCTACTCTCAAAAAGAATTGGATGAATGTATTAACTATGACGAGGCGTAATTTAAAATCCCTCTATTTGGCTTTTTGGTAAAATGCATCTGCACCGCACTGCAACCATGCCAGGTATTGCTTTTCATCTGGCACATATCCTACTGGGTGGCTTAGTAACTCCTCATTTGTATTCATGATTGCATACCAGGGCTGGGCATTGTTCTTAAAGTTTTCCGTTTCAAAAGTGGCCCATTTATCCCCTACGGTAATAATTTCTTTTTGCGAGCCATCTTTGCTGGTGTAAGTAAACTGTTCGGCAGCCGGCAGTTTCTTCTTATCATCTACATACAACGATACTATGATAAACTTATCTTTCAAAAGATTGTACACTTCCGGTTTGGTCCAAACATTTTCTTCCATTCTCCGGCAATTCACACAAGCATAACCTGTAAAGTCAATGAGCATCGGCTTGTTTTGTTCCTTGGCCATTCTTAAACCTTCATCATAATCTTTGGTACAGTTTAGTGCAAGAACGCAATCAGAATCTTTGTGGTAAACGCTGTACCATAAGGGCGGTGGGAATCCGCTTATCAAAGACAGGTTTGCATACTTTGTATTGGTAACACCAGGCACCAGGTATAAAGTGAATAACCCTACCGCAATACCGAGAACCAATCTAACGATTGGTAATTTTTTTAAAGGTGAATCATGTTTAAACTTAATAACATTCAAGAGGTATAAGGTAAGCCCTGCAAAAATGATTACCCACAGGCCAATAAAAATTTCTCTTTTCAACAAGCCCCAGTGCATCACAAGGTCGGCATTGGATAAAAATTTAAATGCCAGTGCCAGCTCTACAAACCCCAACACAACTTTTACGGTGTTCAACCAGCCGCCAGATTTTGGCAAAGAACTCAACAGGTTTGGAAACAAAGCAAACAAGGCGAATGGTAAGGCTAGTGCCAAACCAAAACCAGCCATGCCCGAAGTTAATTGCATGGCGCCACCATCTGCAGACAGCGAGCCTGCCAGCAAGGAACCCAATATAGGACCCGTGCAGGAAAAGGAAACAAGTGCCAGGGTGAGCGCCATAAAGAAAATACCCACTATGTTGCCTGCGCCTGCTTTGCTATCTGCTCCGCTACTCATGCTACCGGGCAGGGTTATTTCGTAAAAACCAAAAAAGGATAACGCAAACACGATAAAGATGACAAAGAAGAAAACATTCAAATAAACATTGGTAGAAATATTATTTAAAATCTCAGGGTTTAAACTATCCAAAAAATGAAAAGGTAAACTGAGCAGTACATAAATAAAGAATATAAAGAAACCGTATATGAAAGCGTTCCTGATACCGGCTTTGCGGCTGGTAGCTTTTTTAGTAAAGAACGATACGGTAAGTGGTATCATGGGAAATACGCAAGGCGTAAGCAGGGCCACCAGGCCACCTAAAAATCCTAAAGCAAAAAGGGTTAACAGGCCCTTTGACCTTGTATCGCTTGCTGAAGCAGAGGATGATTCTACCTTACAATCTGTGATAGGCTTATCCAGGTTAATGCTGGGAATTAAAATCCTGTTACTGTTATCAACAGCCACCCCACCTTCAAGGCTTACCGTTATTTGCTGCTCTTCTGGTAAAAAATTGGCAGCATCCGCCACTTCGTAGGTCAGCATCAATTTAAGGGAAGCAGTCACTTCTCCCTT
>JBBSJJ010000055.1:0-27509 GCA_038257335.1 Chitinophagales bacterium
GCTCACGCCGGAAACTGCAGCTACGGGCATTCCGTTTAGCATGAATGTGAAACTAAAAGGCAGTGAACAATTGCATTTTATTCCGCTGAGTTCCACCAGTAAATACACACTCAGTTCTACCTGGCCCGGTCCATCGTTTGATGGCGAAATGCTACCCAACCAGCGACAGGTGAGCGATAGCGGCTTCAGCGCCCGCTGGAATTTTACGCAGGCCAATCTTCCCTTTGCAAATGTAATGCGGTCTGCAGCGGTTCAAACCAATACCATGGCTTTTGGTGTAAGCCTGGTGCAGCCTGCCGATCAATACAATAAAACCATGCGCAGCGTAAAATATGGCATCCTCTTCATCGGGCTTACGTTTGCATTTTTCTTTATCATAGAGTTGATGCAGAAAAAACCTTTTCACCCGGTGCAGTATGTATTGGTGGGTCTGGCATTGGTTATTTTCTACACGTTGCTATTAGCCATCAGTGAATACATGCTGTTCGATTACGCCTACTTACTGGCAGCGGCTGCCACCATTCTGCTCATTAGTTTTTATGCAAAAAGTCATTTCAATAGTTGGAGAACGGGTAGTATTTTTTTCCTGTTGTTGAGTTGCCTGTACGGTTTCATTTTTGTTTTGATCCGCCTGGAAGATACAGCGCTGCTCGTAGGAAGTATTGGCTTGTTCATCGTGTTGGCACTCGTAATGTTTGGCAGTAGAAAAATAAGTTGGTATGGTCCTTCCGAACCCACATTATCGTAAATTATGAAAATGCTAAACAGGTATCAACTTCTTGTAAAAATCCGTTCTGCAGTGCTGGTGTATTTAACGCACCGCATGGCATTGCCCATTTTAAAATTCGTGCGGCAGCCAGAAATATTCCCGTACTCCAAACAGGAGTTGACGCAGTTTAGGCAAGGTACATTGGGAAGAGACCTGGTAAATTTTATTGAGGACAAGCAATTGGAATTGCTGCCGTATTATGCCCGCCACGATATAAAGCACATATTACTAAACTATGACACCACAGACGAAGGAGAAGTGTGCCTGCAAATGTTTATGCTCGGCAACAGGCATGCTTCTTTTCCGGTATTGGCCACCGTTTTATATGGATGTATTACGATGCCGGAGCATTGGAGTAAATTTAGAAAGGCATTTTGCAGAGGCCGGCAAACAATTCCCATAAAAGATTGGCAATGGTTTGAACTTTTGGTAGAAAACACCGGTGGCCTCAGGCAGCAAATAAATTCGGGTTGCTATGCCTCTTTATAAATTTTTATAAAAAATTAATTCTGAAAATATGCGGTTGATCAAATCTTTTGGCTTTGCAGTAAACGGGTTGCGGCTGTGTTGGAAAGAACCCAATTTTAAAATTCATTTACTGGTGTCAGCAGTGGTGGTAGCCTTAGGCTACTGGCTGAGCATCTCTGCACAGGAGTGGGTGCTGGTGCTGCTATGCATGGGTATGGTGCTCTCTCTCGAAATGGTGAATACAGCCATAGAGCACCTCTGCAACCTATTACATCCCGGGCAGCACCCGGTAATTAAACTCGTAAAAGATGTAAGTGCAGCCGCAGTGTTGCTCGCAGCATTCATATCTGTTTGTTGTGGAGCCATCATTTTTTTACCCAAATTATTATTCATCTTTCAAAATCTGTAACCATGAAATCCTTCAATTCTTTTCATAAGATATTTTATTCTTTTTTCATCTTCATTGCCGCACTGCTGGTTTTTAGGATGTTGTACTCTGGCTCGGTGGGCTACATGTTTCTTGCCTGGAATCTCTTCCTTGCCTGGATTCCTTATGCGCTCTCTGCATTTTTCAGCCAATACAGGCACTGTCAACCCTGGAAGCAAGTTGTGTTGTTTGTAAGCTGGCTACTGTTTTTTCCGAATGCCTTATACATTGTTACAGACCTGGTGCACCTGCAGGGCGAAAGCAATATGCCCTGGTGGTATGATGCGGTATTGGTGTTTGCCTCTTCGTTTATGGGGATTGTACTGGCCTTTATTTCTTTGCGAAAAGCGGAGCTTTACCTGCAGGGATTATTTAGCCCGCGGCAAGTAAACTTTTTGATGGCGCTTATATTATTCCTAGGTTCTTTTGGTGTTTACCTTGGCAGGTTTCAAAGATGGAACAGTTGGGATGTATTGAACAACCCTGTGGGACTCGCTACGGATATCGCTACTAAAATGATAAACCCTGTTGATCACTATAAGGTATGGGCTATTACGGTGTTGTTTACAGCTGTTTATTCTCTCTTGTATTATTTTATAAAGCTGCTGCCACAGGCACTTGCCGAAATAAAAAATGAGGTTGTCCCAAAATAGAAAGTTTCACACAACGAATCAACGGAGGCAAAGAAACAACGATTGATTATCAACCGGGTTCTTTGTACACTTTGTATTTCCTTGTAATCTTGGTGTGAAATGCCTTGCCTTTTGAGACAAACTCATTTATTTACAAAAGCTCCTGTAATCTTTTAAAAATCTAAACCAAGCGATATGTACATGATGGGCCTTCCTTTAAAGAAACCATTCATTGGCCAGCCCACATCGTATTTGATAAAGTAGCCAGCCAACATACTTCTTGCACCGAAGCCATAGCCGCCGGCAAATGGGCCCAGGCCACCTGATTTTATTTTAACCAACACGTCCCCTTGCCTGTAGGTTACATCCGGTCTCTTGAAAGAATCGTAAGCTCCGTTCCATGCAGTGCCCAGGTCAACAAATTGCGTGATCATAAAATTGCGTAAAAAAGGATTGTTAACTGTTTTGTCAAAGAAAGTAGAAACCACCGGCAATCTGAATTCACTGTTTAATACCACGGCATTATTGCCATTGGCAACATTCTGAATGTAGCCCCTCATGTTTACCGCCAGGCTTTGAAACGCATAGTCCTGATCGGCGTCTGGTGGGTTGCTGGTATTGAAAAATCTTTCTCTTATCAGGTTTCCATTATCATCTACTTTTTGGTTGTTGCCAAACATTAGCCAGCCATCGGTGCCGCCCAGGTAGTAAATAAATTTCTGGCTGCCCCAGCTAAAGTCTGCGGCTGCACGGCCCGCCCATATAAAGTTGCGGTAAATAGGATAATAGTAACGGGCATCTACTCCAAAATTAAATGTGTTGGGCCCATCTGCAAATTTCACCCCGCTTACCTGCCTGTTCCAGTCTACAGAAAATTTGTAGCGCAAACCATTCCAGATGTTCATAGCTGGGTTCAGGCTGTTGTCATACACATATTCTAACCTGTTTACGTTGTACAATGTTCGCTGGCTTTCTACCGCAGCCGTTGTTTGGTCAATGCTGCCGAGTACTTGTTTATCAGAACGTATACCTGTAGAAAAGCGGATGCTTTTTGTTTCGTCAAATGGGTAGGCAATATTGGCCTGGTATAAATTAGTAAAAGTTCTAACAGGTAAGCCGTTGCCGGTTTGGAAGCCTTGCACATTGCGGTAGTAAGAGGTACCCCAATCTACTCTTCTTTTCAGGTTGGCGTAATTAATATACCACTCATTATCCCTTAGGTTAGTACTTATTTTAAAAGCACCCGTAACCCTGATGTCTTCCATAAGATCGCTGGTGCCTAATCTTATCAAACCATTCAATGGTGTCCCACTGTTGAGCATAATGGGTCCACTTCCACCTGCATAAGCCTGGTAACGATTAAGGAGTACAGAATTGCTGATGCCGCCTCCACCAAAATCTACAGAAAACTTCTTGGGTTTGTAAGGGTACAATTTGGCTGTTGCCAGCACAGATTCCCTGTTGGTTTCAGCACCTTCAAAAACATTTCCGATCAACGGTTTAGTGGTTGCAGAGTCGGTACCAAATTCATTTTGAAAAAGATCATCCTGCTTCTTCACTGTATCTACCGCCGGGGCTGGCCTGTTAATGGCCGGGTTGGCAACATCTACGGAGGTTAGCCTACTTTCCCTCATGAGCTTTTTTGCATACTCTGTAGGCTGGGCGGTTACATTTCTTTTGTTCAAAGCAATCTCATCAATCTTTAATTTATACAATACTTTGTCATCGCTTTGGCGGGTAACTTCACTCACCTGGTTGCCATCGCCGGCAATGCGGGTTTCTACAAGGCTACTCTGGTAATTGGTTAATGGAAAACTGTAGGCAGAATCTTCTGAAATAGAAACCACTGCTACCGAATCAACATCCGTTTTTTTGTACACTCTCAGCGTACTGTCCACTTGTTGCGGAGAGGGATTTCTTAAAATGTCATCGCCAATTAACACGAGCGTATCAAGACCGGCTTTGGTGCTGGTAAAAAATCCTGCATAGCGGTTACCTATCCCATTTTCATCACTCACAAAAGTGAAGTGATTGCTATTGTATTGCATGGGGGAGCGGGCATTGCCATATTTTAAATTGGTGAGTTGCGATATTTGATTCAGTTCTGGTTTGTCGCCAAAGTCTGTAATCATAAATACATTGTACCGGTTGTCGCTGGGCAAAACGGTATCCCCCGATTTTGCAATGGCACTGGGCCTGTTACTGCTAAAAATAATACCGCTCTTGCCAGGAAAGGCTACAAAAGATGCATCCACATTGTCGTACACATCGTTGGTAATGGGTTGTAATTTTTCGTTGTCAATGTTAAAAGTATAGATATCGGTATGGCCATTTTTTACTGCAGAAAGTAAGAGGGTCTTACTGTCCAACATGTATTTCATGTCTTGTATCTGGTCTACTTTGTCGGTAAGGTCAAGCTTGTATTGTTTTATCCTGGTGATGATATCGTACACAAATAATTTCAATCTTCCTTCAGTAACATAAGCCACGGCAATACGAGTTCCCTTGGGGTCCCAGGCCATGATAGGGTAGCTGGGGTTTAGCTCATTTTCATAACTGCGTACACCATATTTGAGCAATGTTTTGTATTCAAAATCTTCACTCAACAACACTTTCACGATGCCTTTTTTATACTGGGTTACTACAAAAGAATTGTTGCGCTTGTTAGGGTTTACATTGAAGCGGAAATAATTTAAGCGCTTGCTGATGGTAAAACCTTCTACATAGCTGCCTTTTGGATAAGACTTGCGGCGTGTAACATCTTTGTAATATTTATCCGTTTCATACTCCATAAATTCTTTGAGGAGCGCATTAAATTTAAGCTTGGTTATTTGCTGACTTGCTTTGTTCAGGTTTTTATATTGCCTGGCCAGGTAAAAGAAATAGGTAACGTTTTCTTTTTTATATTTTTCTTCTATAAAATACCAAAAGGCATGCCCTGCCAATAAGGGCCTGGCATAACTGAGCGATGAAAACTTGTTGTAGTTGCCACTGAGGAGTTCACTTTTTAAATCATCATCGAGTTCGGTACTCCAGTTTTGGCCAATGTATGCCATGTAGCCATCCGTGAGCCAGGTAGGTAAATCAAGCAATGCCTGGTTGCCTGCCACTTCTCCAATATCGTCTCCAAATAATAAATTTTGGGTGATGATCTGCGCTATACCTTCCCTCACTTGCTTTTTTAGATCAGCGTGGTTAGAGTTGAAATAAACCACCATTTTATTATTTACAAACTTAGTGGTGCCACCTGTTTTAAGAATATCGGTTTCAAGGCCAATGTTAGTTTGCTGCATGTGAGCAAACTCGTTGTAAAGCACAATATTGGCACGACGTTGCAAGCTAAATTCTGTAGACGCCTCTATCTGTGGCAATTCCTGTTCGGCACTTTGAGCTACAAACTTTGCCAGTTCCTGGCCATTGTCGTAAAAATAAACATTGAAATTTTTTGTCTGGTAATATTGCCATTTAAATTTATTGTGTTGCACACGGTTGCGGCCAAACAATACCGAGTTTACCTGGGCAATACCAATTACGGGGGGTAGAATGAAGAGGAAGGATATTACAATTATTCTGCTGAACTTTGCCATACTATTAAATTGATATTGAGTACTAAATTACTTTATTCGGACTAATCATTAAAATATTTAACCTAATCATGATCAAGCTAAAATCATTCGAATTTAGTCCTATACAGGAAAATACGTACATTCTTTACAACGAGTTTAACGATTGCATAATAATTGACCCTGGCTGCTACTTTGAAGAGGAGAAAGAAGCACTCGCCAACTTTATTGAGCAAAACGGCCTTCAACCAAAATTGTTGCTGAATACGCATTGCCATCTCGACCACGTTTTTGGCAATAAGTTCGTGGCAGAAAAATATGGCCTCACCCTCCACTTGCACGAAAAGGAATTACCCGTGTTGCAATTTGCTCCTACCAGCGGGCTGATGTACAACATGCCTTTCGATAATTATACGGGTGAGTTCGTTTTTTTACAGCCCGGAGAAAAGGTAAGCCTGGGAAAAGATGCGCTCGAAATCTTCTTTACTCCTGGGCACAGCCCTGCCAGTATTAGTTTTTATAGTAAAGAAGATGGGTTTGTAATAGCAGGAGATGTACTCTTTAAACAAAGCATTGGCCGTACAGATCTACCTGGAGGTAATTTTGATACGCTCATTAGCAGCATCAAAACCCAACTGTTTGTTTTGCCAGATGAAACAATCGTGTATAGCGGGCATGGAGAGCCAACTACGATAGGAGAAGAAAAAAGAGGAAATCCTTATTTGCAATAAGGAGATCCTGGTAATGAGAAGCTATCTTATTTCCTGGCAGATCTCAATTAGAACCCCATTGGTATTTTTTGGGTGAAGAAAACAAACCAGTTTATTGTCAGCGCCTGCCTTGGGTTCAGCGCTTAGTAAAATGAAGCCTTCCTGTTTCAGTCTCTCCATTTCGGCATAAATATCCGCCACTTCAAAGGCAATATGATGAAGGCCTTCGCCTTTCTTTGATATAAAGCCGGCGATCACACCTTCGGGAGAAGTGCTCTCCAGCAGTTCAATCTTGGTATCGCCCTGTAGCAAGAATGCAGTATTAACATTTTCTTTATCTACCAGTTCTTTTTTATAACAAGTTGTGTTAAATAATTTTTCAAACAGCGGTATAGAAACTTCAAAGTCCTTTACAGCAATGCCAATGTGCTCCACTTTAAGCATATATAATTTTTTTGCAGGTATCTTTACGAAATGAGTAAAATGATAAAGGCAAGATACTAATGGTTGCTTAAATAGAACCTTTTATAGTAAATTTGCGTTATAAGAAATTATAAAAAATAATTATAAACGATATGTTGAAATTGCCGATTTACCTGGATAACAATGCCACTACACCGATGGATCCCCGTGTATTGGAAGCAATGACTCCTTATTTTTTGGAGCATTATGGAAACGCAGCAAGTCGCAATCATCCTTTTGGTTGGGAAGCTGAAGAAGCTGTTGATAACGCACGTGAACAGGTAGCTAAATTAATAGGTGCCGATCCTAAAGAGATTATTTTTACATCTGGCGCTACGGAAGCCGATAACCTCGGCATTAAGGGTGTGTTTGAAATGTATGCCAGCAAAGGCAATCATATTATTACCGCAACTACCGAGCACAAAGCTGTACTAGATACTTGTAAGCACATAGAAAAAAATGGTGGAGAAATTACTTACCTGCAGGTGCAGCCAGATGGTTTGATAGATTTGAAAGAACTGGAAGCTGCCATTAGGCCTACCACTATTTTGATATCTATCATGTATGCCAACAATGAAATTGGTACAGTAATGCCAATGAAAGAAATCAGTGCCATTGCACGCAAGCATGGAGTATTGGTTTTTACCGACGGTACACAAGCTGTAGGAAAAATTCCTGTAGATGTAAACAAAGATGGCATTGACCTAATGGCCTTTACTGGTCACAAAATGTATGGCCCTAAAGGTGTGGGTGCCTTGTATGTTCGCCGTAAAAATCCAAGGGTAAAAGTTACCGCACAAATGGATGGCGGTGGCCACGAAAGGGGCATGCGTAGTGGTACTTTGAACGTACCGGGTATTGTTGGCTTTGGCAAGGCCTGCGAGTTGTGTATGTTAGAGATGGAAGCCGATACAAAACGTGTAAGTAAACTTAGAGATAAGCTGGAAACAAGCCTCCTTTTATTAGAAGAAGCTTATGTAAACGGTAGCCGGGAACATCGCCTGCCACATGTTGCTAATATTTCTTTCAAACACGTGGAAGGCGAAGGTCTTTTGATGGGTTTCAATAAAAACATTGCACTGAGTTCCGGTTCAGCTTGCACTTCGGCATCCCTGGAGCCTAGTTACGTTTTAAAAGCACTTGGTCTTGGCGATGATTTGGCACATAGCTCACTTAGATTTGGCCTGGGCAGGTTTACTACAGAGGAGCAAATTGATTATACGGTTAAAGCCATCAGCGAAACCGTTATTAAGCTGCGTGAAATGAGTCCTCTTTGGGAAATGTATAAAGAAGGTATAGATTTGAGCACCATTGAGTGGGCAGCGCACTAATAGCCCCCTCCGCCCCCTGAAGGGGGAACCGGGACTCTAAAAACTGAAAGTTCTTTTATAAAATTAAAAACCTGTCTGCTCCAACAGAGTACAAAAGCCCCTTAGGGGTTTGGGGCAATTATCATGGCATATTCAGAAAAAGTAATAGATCACTACCAGAACCCGAAAAACGTTGGTACGCTCGATAAATCGAGCAGCAGTGTAGGCACCGGCCTGGTAGGAGCACCGGAATGTGGCGATGTAATGCGCCTGCAAATTCAGGTAGATGATGCTACAGGTATGATCACCGACGCAAAGTTTAAAACCTTTGGTTGTGGTTCTGCCATTGCATCTTCATCCCTTGCCACAGAGTGGCTAAAAGGTAAAAGTGTAGATGAAGCTCTGAAAATAGACAACATGGAAATCGTGGAGGAATTGAATCTCCCACCGGTTAAAATCCATTGTTCTGTTTTGGCAGAAGATGCCATCAAAGCGGCCATCAATGATTACCGTGTGAAAAATGGTAAAGAGGCCATTAAGTTCGAAGAAAGTGTAATTCACTAAACCCCTCCGCCCCAAAAGGGGAACTTTGGAGAAGGGTTACTTAAACATCCCTTATTTTTAAGTTGGGAAATTTACAAAAATTATAAAACTAGGTTCCCCTTTAGGGGACAGGGGCATGGTAGCAACAGATAACAGCATTTATATAAGCGATAAAGCGAAAGCAAAAGTGCAGCAGCTAATGACAGATGCCGGCGTAGCAACGGACCCTTCCTTCTTTTTGAGAGTAGGTGTTGTGGGTGGAGGTTGCAGTGGCTTAAGTTATAAAATGGATTTCGACAATGAGGTAAAGCCAATGGACCAGGTTTTTGAAGACAAAGGGATGAAGATTGTTACAGACCTTAAAAGTTTTTTATACCTGGTAAACACAGAACTGGAATTTAGCGACGGCTTAAATGGCAAAGGATTTTATTTCGACAATCCTAATGCAAGCAGAAGCTGTGGTTGCGGGGAAAGTTTCGCTGTCTGAAAAATTTTTAATTAAAAAAAAGCGCTCCAGGTTTGGGCGCTTTTTTTGTATCATTAGTTTGTAGTGATACTAACAAGCTTACTTATATTTAAAAAGCCCGGCACCATGGTAGCCGGGATTTTTAAAATTTTGTGTGGTTGATTATTGAATGATAAAGGAAGAACTCAACCTGCTGGAATTATCGATCAAAGTTACATGGTACACAGAAGGCAACAAGGTTGTTTTGATATTCAAGGTATGGCTGGTATTACCGCCATTGTGCAGAATGATGCCTGCATAAACCTGCTGGCCCTGCGCATTTGAAAGACGCACAGCATAGTTACCTTTATCAAGGTTTGATAAGTTTACTTTTACCGCATTGCCATTTTGATATGCCAACATTTCTGCTGCATTGCTGCTCAAATTCATCTTCAGTATTTCTGAAATGTTTTTTCTACCATCCTTATCTACAATTAATATTTTGTAATAGTTATTGGCTTTAGCCGGGCTGATATCTGTGAGAGTATAGAAATTGTCTACAGCCGTGTTTCTTGCAGAAACGGTGGCAATAGAAGTAAAGGCAACACCGTTTGCAGATCGTAATATTTCAAAATGGCTTACGTTTTGTTCGAGGGATGTTTTCCAGCTAAGTTGCA
Organism: Chitinophagales bacterium; assembly: GCA_038257335.1. Taxonomy (GTDB): domain Bacteria; phylum Bacteroidota; class Bacteroidia; order Chitinophagales; family Chitinophagaceae; genus Ferruginibacter. The sequence continues at coordinate 10,007 of JBBSJJ010000055.1, forward strand.
CCGCATTGCCAGCAGATTTTCTCAAAGCAAAGTTGCTGAACTGTAAGGGTAGCACTCCGCCGAGGTAGGTATTAAAACCGGTTGCAGTGTAATCTGAAAAGCCTGGATTATCTGCTGGTCCTGCATCACCTATAAATTCGTTGGCCCTAAATGCACTTATAGCAATGTAAGAACCCAGAAATTTAAAAGTGGAGCCAGAAGTGATTCCCAATTGAGCCTTGGTGGCGGTAAAATTGTAAACCGGGGCCGTCGTGGTGCCGAGAGGTGTAAGGTTACCACTTCCCACATAGTTAAAACTTATAGGGCCGCCGTTTACCAACTCAAAAATGGCCGCAAAGTCCTTGTTGAATGCAATGGCGTAGTCTGGTAAAAATCCGGTGGGGAAAGACAAAATAGACTTCTCGGTTGCAGATTTATAACCCGATGTTGCCGTACGCAAGCCGTCATTATTATCCTGAAAGCCGGCGGTACTGCTGAAACCTCCAGTTTTGGAATCGACGTAAATAACGAGGGCGTCATTAAGATCTGCGGCTCCCTTTGTAAATTTAAAAGTGTAAGAGCTGGCATCATTTGTTATTTCAAGAGAGCCTTGCCCAACGGGACCAGCAAAGCCTGTCTTTCCATTTCCGTTAAATGTTTCCTGGCAAAATGCACTGGCAGAAGCCGCTGAAAGTAATAAGCAGATGTAGATTTTTTTCATATTGTTTGTTTTGGGTGTAAGTGGCCCCTAAGTTAACAATATGCTGTGGGTTTTAATTAGGTTTAAACCATTTTTTGTGGAAGTTAATCTTGTGCGGATGTATACAATTAAAAATCCCCTGCTTTTGTGAGCAGGGGTGCAATTGGTTTTGGTAAACACGATTGAATGTCCGTAAAAGGCATTCTGAGCAGTATAAAATTCAAAAAAACCTGGAAAAATTTTTATTTGAGATATAATATAAGGCAACCGTATGAAAGACACCGTAGGTACTTTAATAGCTGCACCCAACTTAAAAAAAACTTACCTGGTGGCTTGTAGGGGCTATTAGCCTGTTAAATAGTAAATTGCAGCAATTTTAAACCACATGTGGAGTATTTGTAAAAAAGAGCTGAACCAGTTTTTCAGCAACCTTACGGGATATATTGCCATCATTTTGTTCTTACTCATCAATGGGGTCTTCCTCTTTATGTTGCGGGACAGTAGCATTTTTGAGTTTGGTTACGCAAGCCTCGATAAATTTTTTGAGCTGGCTCCCTGGGTGTTAATGTTCCTTGTGCCCGCTATCGCCATGCGCTCTATATCAGACGAATTTCGTTCGGGCACATTCGAATTACTTAAAACCAGGCCGCTTACTCCATGGCAGATCGTGGCCGGCAAATACTTTTCCATATTGCTGGTGATCGTGTTTGTAATTGTTCCTACGCTTATTTACATCGTTACCATTAAAGTGCTGAGTGCGTCGGGTAGTATTGACACGGGCGGAATTGCAGGCAGCTACCTGGGACTTTTTTTACTGGCTGCCGTTTTTGCTGCCATCAGTTTATGTTGCAGCAGTTTTACAAGCAATGCGGTGGTATCTTTCCTGGTGAGTGCATTTACCTGCCTCATTCTTTATTTTGGGTTTAGCGCTCTCAGCCAGTTACCGGCGCTGCAAGGCGGTGCAGATTATTATATAGAGATGCTTGGTATTGATTTTCATTACAGGAGCATTAGCCGGGGTGTGCTGGATAGCAGGGACCTGGTTTATTTTTTAAGCATCATTTTTTTAGCGTTGCTTATCACAACAAAAAATCTTCAAAAAAAATAGTTTGCAACTTATACAGCCTTGTATGAGTAGTTAAATAGGCACAATGAATAAGATTATCAATAAAATCGGGAATAGCAGGCTTTGGTTAGCCATTGTGCTGGTTCTTTTATTTTGCGTTAACTGGGCAGCTTCTGTTTGGCACACCCGGTTAGATTTTACGAATGAAAAAAGATTTACCCTTAGCGCAGCCACAAAAAAATTATTGACAGGAATACAAGAACCTGTGCAGGTAGATGTATTTCTGAAAGGCAACTACCCCAGCGGTTTTAAAAAGTTAAGCACCAGCACAGAAGATTTATTACAAGAGTTTAAAGAAGTAGCCGGCAGCAATTTTCAATATAATTTTATTTCGCCGGAAGAAACCATGGAGGGCCATTCTATATCTTACAGCGATTCGCTGCTGAGCATGGGCATGCCATTTATAAACCTCACTTCGCAGGTAGAACAGGGGCAGCAACAGCAAGTGTTGTTTCCCGTGGCATTTGTACATATTGGCGAAAAAGTGATGCCGGTTGTTATTTTTGAGAAAAAAGGTTTTGCCAATCCCGACTTTAAAGATGGTAACAGGATTACCTCCGGTGAGTTGAACGGTGCAGAAGCTTTACTGGAATACCGGTTTGCTGATGCTATCTCCAGGGGAATGCAAACAGACCTGCCTGTGGTTGGTTACTCCATAGGCAATGGTGAGCCCACGCCGGGGCAGTATACCACTTACGACCTGGTAGAAAATGTATTGAGGCCCAATTATCAACTCTTCACTTTTAATTTAAATGCACAAGCATTTATCCCCAAAGAATTCAAGCTGTTCATTGTTGTAAAACCTACACAGCCTTTTAGTGAGTCAGCCAGGCTAAAGCTAGACCAGTTTGTTATGAACGGAGGCAAAGTGCTGATGTTTATAGACAGGCTAAATGCAGAGATGGACAGTCTTCAAATAAAAAATGAAGTAATTGCTTACGACCGTGGCCTGGAGTTGAACGATCTTATGTTTAAATATGGGGTTCGTTTAAATGCCGACCTGGTGATGGATCTGCAATGTGATGTGTTGCCTTTTGATGTAAACGGAAATGGACAGTTTGAGCTGCTTCCATGGAATTATTTTCCTGTGCTGGAGTCTAAATCCAACCATGCCATCAATAAAAATATTGGATTTGTTTCGGGCAGGTTTGTAAACTCACTGGATACTGTGGAGGCTGAAGGAATTCAAAAAACTATTCTGTTAAGTTCATCGGCCAACGCAAGGCGCATTGCTACTCCGGCCCTTATCAGCGGAAGTGAGAATGTAGCCGCAGCCGAACACGCAAAATTTAATACACCCAATATTTCCATAGCTGTTTTATTAGAAGGGAAATTTACTTCGCTGTATGCCAATAGAAGTACGCAGGCAATGAGAGATTCTATTGCGGCTTACGGCGGAGAGTTTTTACCACAAAGCCTTAGCAACAATAAAATAATTATAGTGGCAGATGGAGATGTGGTTTTGAATGCGGTGGTTAAAGGCACCGAGCCCATACCCATGGGAATGAACCCTTACACTTATGGCACTCAAAGGGAATTTCCCTTTGCCAACCGGGAATTTGTGCAGAGCTGCCTGGATTATCTTATCAATGAGAATGATTTAAGCGAAGCCAAAGGCAAAGATTACATCGTTCGTTTGTTAGACAGCCGAAAAGTAACCGAGCAAAAAAATCTCTGGCAGTTTATTAACATAGTGGTGCCAATAGTAATCGTTGTTTTATTTGCACTTATTTTTCAGTGGGTGCGAAAAAGAAAATATTCTAAATAAAAGTATGGAGAAGACACAATTAATATACCTGGTATTTGGCATTGTAATATTACTTTCACTGGTTTTTGACCTGGGGCTGATGAGTAAGAAAGATCAAAAAGTTACCATCAGGCAAGCGCTGTATCAAACTTTTTTTTGGGTAGGACTAGCGTTGGCTTTTTGCGTTTTTTTGTGGATAGAAGAAGGTCAGAAACCGGCATTGGAATACCTGAGTGCCTACCTTATGGAGTGGAGCCTGAGTATAGATAATATTTTTGTTTTTATTCTTATTTTCAGTGCATTTAGTGTAAAGGAAAAAAATTATGGCCGGGTGTTGCTAATTGGTATTTTAATGGCCATTGTATTTAGGGTTGTGTTTATCACTGTTGGCGTAGCCTTGGTAGAAAAATTTCACTGGCTCTTGTATCTTTTTGGTGTTTTCCTTGTGTACACAGGTTATAAAATGTTTATCGCCGGGGAGGAGGACGAACAGTTTGACCCACAGCAAAGCAAAGTATATAAGTTCATGAAAAGAATTTTACCACTTACGCCACACGATGGCAATGGTAAATTTTCCGTGATAGAAAACGGTAAAAAAAAGTACACCACTTTGTTCGTTGTGGTCATGATGCTGGCCGCAATAGATTTAGTTTTTGCTTTAGATTCTATCCCGGCTGTTATGGGCATTGTAGATACCAAGACAGTTGGTTACGAAGACACGGCAAGACTGGTAATTTATACTTCCAATATTTTTGCAGTCCTTGGTTTGCGGTCTCTTTTCTTTTTGCTGCGTGGGGCTGTTAGTAAATTTGATTACCTGCCACAGGGCATTGCTGTTGTGCTCATTTTTATTGGTATCAAGATGCTGGGCGAGCATTGGATCAATCAGTGGATTGATAAGACTACGCAGGTTTTTATATCGCTGGGTTTTATCATTGTTTGTTTGGCCGCTTCGGTGGTTTACTCCATTTTCATAGATAAGGCAAAGTCTGCAGAAGCGCCCGATACCCGGTTTGAAGATGATGAAGCTCACTAAATAAATCTCGCAACCAGCGTGGCATATAACATCAACGATATTATTGCAATAACAGGCTCTAAGGAATTTGTTCAAAATCCCGGCCCCGTAGATGAGCTTGTAATAGATAGTCGTAAAATAAATTTGCCACAGACTTCTTTGTTCTTTGCCTTGAAAGGCGAGAGGCAAAATGGCCATCACTATATAAATGAAGTGTATCAAAAAGGCGTTCGTTATTTCATCGTTAGCGAAGTAGTAGAAGGTAGTCTGTATCCGGAAGCTCATTTTGTATTGGTGAAAGACACACTGCAATCACTGCACGTAATTGCAAAATTTCACCGGCATCAATTTAATTTTCCTGTTATCGGGCTTACGGGTAGCAATGGCAAAACCATCGTAAAAGAATGGTTGTTCCAATTGTTGAACGATGACTTTTATATTGTGAGGAGCCCTAAAAGTTACAACTCGCAGGTAGGTGTGCCGCTGGCTGTGTGGCAGATGCACAAAGACCATCAGCTTGCCATTTTTGAAGCAGGTATTTCGCAAGCTGAAGAAATGAAAAAACTGCAGGCTATCATCGACCCTGAAATTGGTATATTCACTTTTTTAGGAGATGCACATGCGGAAGGATTTGCCAACAGGAATCAAAAAGTAAAGGAGAAGCTACAGTTGTTTACCAATAGCAGATGCTTGTTTTATTGTGCCGATGAAAGAGAATTGAAGGAGGCCGTGCAGATTTTTAAAGCCGAAAAAAATTCGCAGCTAGCTCTTTTTTCATGGGGCAAGCACGCAGATAATTTTCTGCAGCTACAAAGTATGCTGGTAGAGCAAGCAGGAACAAACATTACCTGCATCGTCGAAAATACTCAACATCAATTTTTCATTCCCTTTACAGATGAAGCCTCCCTGCACAATGGTATTACCTGCATAGCTATTCTATTTTATTTAAAGATTTCTCCACCACAAATTCAGGAAAGATTGCTGCTGCTGCGCAGGATAGAAATGCGGCTGGAGTTAAAGCAGGGTGTCAACAACTGTTCAATAATAAATGATGGCTACAGTGCCGATATGAATTCGCTTGGCATAGCGCTTAATTTTTTAGAACAGCAGCAACAGCATGCACGCCGCACCGTTATATTGAGTGATTTTTTTGAATCGGGCCAGCAGCACGAAGCGCTCTACAGCAATATTGCTTCTACTCTGCAGCAAAAAAATCTCTTTCGCTTTGTAGGCATTGGTTCTACTATATCTAGCCATGCATATTTGTTTACACGTGTTGGTACTACGCATTTTTATCAATCCACACAAGATTTTTTGAAGGACATCCCAAACCTTCATTTTTTTGAGGAAACCATTTTGCTCAAAGGAGCCAGGCTGTTTCAGTTTGAAACAATAAGCAAGCGCCTGGAGCAGAAGATGCACCAGACATTTTTGGAAATAGACCTCAATGCGTTGCGTCACAACATCAATATGTATCGCCAGCAATTACAGGCCGGTGTAAAATTGATGTGCATGGTAAAAGCTTTTAGTTACGGCAGCGGCAGTTTTGAAATAGCCAGTTTGCTGCAACATGCCGGTGTAGAATACCTGGGTGTGGCCTATGCAGACGAAGGGGTGGAACTGCGCAAGGCAGGCATCAAACTTCCGATAATGGTAATGAATACAGAGGAAGCAGGTTATGATAGTATGCTTCAATACAATCTTGAACCGGAATTGTATTCATTTAAAATATTACAATCCTTTAACGATTACCTGTTGCAACAAAATATGGTGGGCTACCCGGTACATATTAAAGTAGATACCGGAATGAACAGGCTGGGTTTTGAACCGGAAGAAATTGAAGAACTGGCTGCAATTTTGCAAACCTCCGGAACGTTTAAAGTTGTGTCAGTGTTTTCTCACCTGGCAGGCGGAGGAGAAGCTTTGCATGATGCATTCACAGAAGAACAGGCCAGGCTACTGCGACAGGCTGCAGTTACATTAGAAGAAATATTGGGCTACCCATTTATGAGCCATATTGCCAACAGCGGTTCCATCAACCGGCACCCACATTTACAAATGAATATGGTTCGCCTGGGCATAGGTATGTTCGGGGTGGATAGTAACGCCGCCATTCAGGCTCGTCTAAGAAATGTTACCACACTCAAAACGAGCATCTCACAGATTAAGTATATAAAAAAAGGTGAAAGTGTAGGCTATAGCAGGAGTGTGGTGGCCGATGCAGATAAAGTAATTGCTACAGTCCGAATTGGCTATGCAGATGGTTATCCAAGACTATTGAGTAATGGGGTGGGAGCCATGCTGGTGAACGGAAAAGAAGCACGGGTGATGGGTAGAGTTTGTATGGACATGACCATGCTGGACATTACCGCTATTGACGCAGTTGAAGAAGACGAGGTAATTGTGTTTGGCGAAGAACTACCAGTGAACAAATTGGCGGGCTGGGCACAAACCATAGAATATGAGATACTCACCAATATTTCTGGTAGGGTAAGGCGGGTTTATTTTGAAGATTAATAGGTCGGGTCTTGGCATGATGCTTCTGAATCTATGAACAAGGAATGGCGAATGTGGCTCATAAAACACCTCCCTTCGCACAACAGCTATAAGATTAACAATAAGCGAAAGAGCAGTAAACGAATACACTTATCTTTGTCAGCATTAATTATGAAATCTAGAAATTTAATCATTATCATTGCCCTCATAGTCCTTGCAGACCAGGCTTTGAAAATTTACATTAAGACAAATTTTCAGTTAAACGACTCCCAACCAGTATTGGGCAATTGGTTCCAGTTGTATTTTGTGGAGAACCCAGGCATGGCTTACGGTTTAAAATTCGGAGGCAACTGGGGCAAAGTGGCACTCACCATTTTTAGATTAATAGCTGTAGGGTTTGGAACATGGTACCTTGGTAGCATCATCAAAAAAGGCTACGGCAAGGGATTTATAATTTGCGCAGGTTTGGTGTATGCCGGTGCTGTCGGAAATTTAATTGACTCTTGCTTTTATGGGATGATATTCGATAAAGGAATGTTGTTTGATGCGCAAATAAAACAATATGTTGACTACAGCGGTCTGGCAGTTTTTTCCAAAGATGGCTATGCTTCCTTTCTTCACGGCAATGTGGTAGATATGCTTCATTTTCCCTTGATAGATGGCAATTTTCCATCCTGGTTTCCTATTTGGGGAGGAGAACATTTTTTATTTTTTAGCCCCATATTTAATATTGCAGATGCATCAATCACCACAGGAGTATTGTCTATCCTGGTGTTCCAACGCAGGTTTTTCGGGCATCAGAAGGAGAGTGAGCATCATACGGTAGAAACAGATAGCCTGGTAAACGATACCAACCAGGTATCCTAAATTGAAACCCATCAATAAGCATCAGCTAACAAAATTTTAAAACGCTATGAAATTTCTGAAATCTTTTATGGTCATTGCACTGGCAATGCTAACCTTATGGTCTTGCCAAAAAGAGTACAGTGTAGAAGACGCTGGCGGCACCGCCACCGGAACTTTGAAATCTGATTCCTTTGGCGATTGCCTCCCAAGTTCTGTGAGCGGAATTTTTAAAAAAGATTCTACGCTGGGTACCGGCAACTTTCTTGATGTGCAGTTAAACCTGGCTGCAGGTGGTGCTTACACCTTGATCTCAGATACAGTCAATGGCTATTATTTTAAAGGAGCTGGTTCTGTTGCCCCGGGTTTGCGAACCGTGCGCCTGCGTGGGTTTGGCAAGCCACTGGCCGCAGGTACCAACGAGTTTCGCATCAAGTTTGGAAGGAGTGAGTGCTTTATTAATGTAACCGTATTAAACACCACTGCTACTGTTGCCTTATTTACTTTAGTGGGTGGTCCTGGTGTGTGTGTTGCTGCAAGCGCCTCAGGAACTTATACCAAAGATGTAGCCCTTAACAGCAGCAACACACTAACGGTAAGTGTGAGTGTAACTAAATTAGGGGCCTATACCCTGGGCGCTATTTCTACTAATGGAATGTTCTTCACGTCTACAGGGATTTTTACAGCTTTAGGCCCGCAAAATGTTACCCTCAACGGGGGCGGAACGCCTACTACCTCAGGGGCAACATCAGTAACAGTAGGTAATACTGCTACATCTTGCGTGTTTAGCATTGTAGTGGCACCTGCCGCCAGCACCGCAGCTGTGTACACATTGGGTGGTGCCCCGGGCATTTGTACGGGCACTGTGCTGACCGGTACCTATCAGGCGGGCCAGGCCACGGGTGCCAGTAACACTGCTGCATTTGATGTTGTAGTTACTACGCCTGGCAGTTACACTATCACAACTGCAGCCGTAAATGGCGTTACATTTTCCGGGTCAGGAAATTTTGCCAACACGAACCCGCAAAAAGTAACCTTGAAAGCTACGGGAACAGCTGTAGCTTCGGGTAGCTTCGATTACACCCCCATCGGCTTAGCAAGCGGTTGCAAATTTTCTGTGGTATTTGCACCGGCAGCCCCTCCTGCTGTCTATACTTTACAAGGTGCGCCCGGTGCTTGCACAGGCGCTACCGTAGCAGGCACTTATATTGCAGGATCGGCACTTACAGCCAGCAATACGGTTACCATCAATGCAAACGTAACTACAGCCGGATCGTATACTATTTCTTCCAATACTGTCAATGGCATGACTTTCAACGCAAGTGGCGTGTTTGCAGGCACAGGTAGCCAGCCCATCGTTTTAAGGGCTACGGGTAATACACCCATTGCTGCGGGCAGTAATAGTTTTAATATAGGCACAACCAGTTGTACATTTTCGGTAACGGTTGCTGCTGCCAGCGCAAGCATTTATCAATGTAAAATAAATGGCGTGCTTACTCCTTTTATTAATAATGCAGAAGGCTTTTATTTTCAGGCAGGGGATTTACTTATTGTGGGTGATAACACAGCACAAAAAACCGATTTTTTAATAAACATTGATAAGAGCAGCACAGGCGGAACAATTACCGCAGCAACGTATGTTAATACCCTGGCGGGAAGTATTGCAGGCGGTTATTTACTCGGTGCTAATTACACAGATGCTGCCAATGTTGTTTGGGCCCCAAAAAGCATCATTTCAGGAACTCCCGATCCATTTACCGTTACCATTACAAGTATTACGGCTACAAGAGTGGTAGGCACATTCAGCGGTACTATCAGGGATAACTTTGGAAGCGGAACCAATACAAAGGCTATTACAGAAGGAGTTTTCAATCTCCCCATTAACTAATCTATCGTCAAAACTGTATTTAAAACAAAAACCCGGATCATTCCGGGTTTTGTTTTGAAATAGATTGCAGGGAGAATAAACTTTGTTTCGGTGTGTAAAACTTTCTATTTTGAGACAGCCTCTTTTTTATTTATCAAATATTGCCAACCATATTGGCCGGTATCACCCATTCGTCAAATTCCTTTGCAGTTACGTAACCAAGTTTTACCGCCATTTCTTTTAAGGTAGTGCCTTGCTGATGTGCCTTCTGTGCAATTTCTGCAGATTTGTAATAACCTATTTTAGGATTTAAAGAGGTTACCAGCATCAGGGAATTGTCCAGGTGCTTTTTGATGTTGGCTTTGATAGGCTCTATCCCAACAGCACACTTATCGTTAAAGGATACACAACCATCAGCAATCAATCTTGCGCTGTGTAAAAAATTAAAAATCATCACCGGTTTAAAAACATTGAGTTCAAAATGGCCATTACTGCCGCCAATGCCAATGGTAACGTCGTTACCCATTACCTGGGCAGCAATCATAGTGAGGGCTTCGCATTGTGTAGGGTTTACCTTGCCTGGCATAATGGAAGAGCCCGGCTCATTATCTGGTATAAAAAGTTCGCCAATGCCACTGCGTGGGCCAGAAGACAGCATGCGAATATCGTTGGCAATTTTCATGAGGCTCACTGCCACCATTTTTAAAGCGCCGTGTGTTTCTACAATGGCATCATGGGCGGCCAATGCTTCAAATTTATTTTCTGCAGTTTTAAATGGGAGCTTTGTAAGTTTGGCAATATGCCGGGCCACATTTACATCATACTTAGGCGGCGTGTTAATACCTGTGCCCACGGCCGTGCCACCCAAAGCCAGCTCGCTTAAATGTGCCAGCGTATTTTTCAGGGCTCTTAAGCCATGATCTAACTGTGACACGTAGCCGCTAAACTCCTGGCCTACTGTGAGTGGCGTGGCATCCATAAAATGTGTGCGGCCAATCTTTACCACTTTTTTAAAAGCTTTTGCTTTTTTGTCAAGCGTATTGCGCAGTTTGGTAATACCCGGTATGGTAGATTCTGCCAATATCTTGTAAGCGGCAATGTGCATCGCTGTGGGAAAAGTGTCGTTGCTGCTTTGGCTCTTATTCACATCATCGTTGGGATGCAGGTATTTATCTTTATCACTCAGCTTGCCACCGTTCAGTACATGGCCACGGTAGGCTATTACTTCATTTACATTCATGTTGCTCTGCGTGCCGCTACCGGTTTGCCACACAACCAACGGAAAAAAATCATCTAGTTTGCCTTCTAATATTTCTTTACAAGCTTTAGCAATTAAGTCTGCTTTCTTCTTGGTGAGCACGCCTGCTTCCTGGTTGGTAAGTGCCGCTGCGTGTTTTAAATAAGCGAATGCTTTGATAATTTCCATTGGCATCCTGTTGATGTCCTGGGCAATTTTAAAGTTATCGATGCTGCGTTGCGTTTGTGCGCCAAAGTAGGCATCTATGGGAACGTTTACTTCGCCCATAGTATCTTTTTCAATTCTATATTGCATATGGTGCTTTATTTTTTGCGAAGGTAAATCTTTTCAATGCGGGTCATTTAATTTATTGGCTTTAAATATGCATATCATTGCCGTATGAAACCAGCCCAACTTACCAGCCTTGCCCTATGCCTTTTTATTTGTATTTCCTGCAACGAACGTTCTCAGACGCAGACTTTAAATAATGTTAGCATGGTTCAAGATACTGCTGAACTGCAGCCAGGAGAACCTACAGTGATTGCCCCACCGTCAGTTCCGGTTATTACCCAAAACGTGAAGCCACAAGAGATCGTAAATTTTGCAAAGACGCTTGTTGGCGTACCCTATGAATATGGTTCTACAGACCCCGTCGTGGGCTTCGATTGTTCAGGCTTCATCACCCATGTGTTCAATCATTTCAACATCAAAGTTCCCCGTTCATCTATAGATTTTACCAATGTGGGCAATGAGGTTGAAACAGCCAATGCAGTTGCCGGCGACCTGATTCTATTTACAGGTACCGATAGCACCAACACAGCGGTAGGTCACATGGGTATCGTAACGGAAAATGTAGATTCACTCCGGTTTATCCACTCCACATCAGGAAGAGCATATGGAGTAACTGAAACGGCCCTCAACAAATATTACCTGCGACGTTTTGTAAAAGTGATCCGTATTTTTTAGGCGCTATCGCTGATGGGTATGTGGATGGACACCACCGTTCCATTGCCGGGAGAACTGTCCCAGTCTACCGTGCCATGCAAATATTGAATGCGGGAAACAATGTTTTGCAATCCCAGTCCGTTGTCTTTTTTGAGTGCCTCTTGCACATCAAAACCTTTTCCATTATCTTCTATCATTACATCAATGCCAGTTGCATCGTTAAGGATAGAAATATCCAGGCGAGACGCACCGGCATGTTTGATAACATTATTTACACTTTCCTGGACAACCCGGTACAAGATTGTTTCGGTGTGGCTTGGAAAATTTTGATGCAATCCATCTGCCTGCAGGTTAATAGAAATAATGGCAGCATCTAGCTGGTTTATAAATTCTTTGATGGCATTTACCAGGCCTTTTTTTAGGAGGGCGTTGGGCATCATGTTGTGGCTTACAGCCCTTACTTCTTTCATGCTTTCATTTACCAGCAACATTGTTTTGCTCAAAAGATTACTGTACTCCTCATCTCCTTCACCGTGTTTGTCGTTTACGGCCTGCAGGTTTAGCCAGGCGGCCGTCATCAACTGGCCCACACCATCGTGAAGATCTGACGCAATGCGCTTGCGCTCTTTTTCCTCGGCGGTAAGGATGGCTATGGTAGCGGCTTCCTGTTGCTTTGTGAGCTCGGTCTGCATCAGCGCAGCCTGTTGCAAACTCCTTTTTTTATAAAACGAATGCCCGTATAAAGCTAACAGGGCAGTGGCCAGCAAGATACCGCCTATTATAAAATTTTTCCTGCTTACTTCCAGATTCTTATTATTTAGTAATAAAGACTGGATTTGCTTTTGCCGATCCAGGTCCTGTATGATCTTTTGCTTTTGAGTAACTTCCAATTCATTTTGAAGGATGGTTTGGGTTTTCGCAATTAACTCGATACTGTCGTGTGCCATTTGAAGGTCAGCGTCCAGCAGCGACAGGGTTTGATTGGAGATCAATAAAAGTTTTTGCCTGATGTCCAGTTGCTGGTTGGCAATCTGAAGCGATTTGATGGAGTCAGTTTTACTTAGAATATTAATCCGGAATTCTTTTTTTTCTGTATCATATTTTGTTTGCAGTTCCAGTACCTGTTTCGAAATTTTTTCATTTAAAACAAGGTTATTGGTATTAACAAATTTTGTACGGTATTGCAGTGCACTAGCATAATTGCTCATGGCCGAATCAAGGGAAGCCCGGTGGTTGAAAATTTCACCAAAAGTATAAGGATCAGCGCCTGAACTAACAGCGGTAGCTTCGGCCTTGTTGTACCAGTCTAATGCCTCGTTGTATTTTTTTAGGCCGGCATAACCATATCCAATGTTTTGCTCTATCAATGCTACGCCCGATTTAGATTGATTGGTTCTTGCAATTTGAAGCGCTTCATTGAGCTGCAGGATGGCTTCGTCGTAGTTGCCCCTGCGCAGGTTGATGGCACCTAAGTTATTGTACACGGCTTGTATGCCTCTCTTAAAATCTGCTTTTTTTAAATTACCGAGCGCATTTTCAAGATACCCGATGGCGGTTTTGTACTCCAGCTCATTGGTGTAAATGTTTGCAATATTTACCTGTGTGATACCGAGGTTTCGCCAGTCGCTGTTCTGCAGGGAGGTCTGCATGCTTTGCTCATAATACTTAATTGCTTCGGGGTAATTTTTGGTATCTACCAATATTCTTCCGAGGTTATTTTGTGTAGAGCGCAGTTGGCTTTTGTCAGCCAACTGCTCCTGTAACTTCAGTGATTTTAAAAGATAATCTATAGCTAGATCCTTTTCTCCTTTATCGCTGTAAACGGTGCCGATGGTATGATAAACAGTACTGAGGCCTTGTTTGTTAGTTTTTAAAAATAATTTTTCCGCCCTTCCAAGTTGTTCCAGGGCAAGGTTATATTTTAACAACAGAAAGTTCACCTGTCCGTTTAAATGGAGATTGCCGGCAAGGCCTTCATCGTCATTAAGGCTTTGCCAGATGCGGGCTGCATCATCCAGGTAAGGCGAGGCTTTTGAAGGTGCCGATTTAAAAATGTGGAAATTAGCCTTAGCCTCATATGCTTTCGCAAGGCCAGGAAAGTACCTGAGTTTTGAGGAATACTCAATTGCTTTGTTAGCGTGAAAAAAGGTTTTGGCACTATCTGAACCGGAGTATAGAAAAGCAAGCTTATTTAAAATTAAAACTTGCCGGCTATCCCTTTTTACGGGATCTAGCATTCGTTGCAGGCTATCAATTGCCCTTGCTGGTTGTGCAAGAAGGCTGTTGTTAAAACATGCAGATACAATAAATAGAAAAGAGAAAAGATATTTCACTTTTTAAAAAATTGGATGGTCAATATGGTGATGTCGTTTACTGTAATGTGCACAACATAAATAATTTCAATTCTCCCTACATACCCTTCAAACGGTATTTATTTTTTTTGAAGCACATTGTGTTCGTAAGCCCACTTTACCAAACCTAGCGTAGAGTGGGTATCTGTTTTTCTAAAAATATTTTTTCGATGTGTTTCTACGGTGTGAAGCGAAATAAAAAAGCTGGCAGCGATTTCTTTATTGGAAAGATTTTTTTCAATGGCTTCCACAATTTGAATTTCCCTTTGCGTGAGCCGGGTGGCGGCTACTTCTTTTTTGAGGTCTGCTTGCTCTTTTAGCTGTTGCAAAATTTCTTCTGCAAAAAATTGCCGTCCATTGTATACGGCCAGGATGGCTTTTGCCAATTCATCGGAACTCGTTTGTTTTAGTAAATAGCCGGCAATATCTGCATCGTTGATCATTTCTTCTACGATGTCGCCCTGGCCACTCATGCTCAAAGCAATGATCTTAACAGCGGGAAATTTTATCTTAACCTGGGCCGCCAATTGTTTTCCATTCATGCCCGGCATCATCACGTCGGTAAGCAATACGTCTACAGGATGGTCCTGCATTAGGGCCAGCATTTTTTCGCCGTCGTTGGCAGTAGCTACTATCTCTAGTTGGTTGTATTTGCTTAACACAGACGACAGGCCGTCGATTACAATTTGGTGATCATCTGCAATAGCAATTCTTATTTGTCCTGGTTTCATGTTAGAGGTAAGTTCACTTTAGCCGTTAGCTAAAGAATGTGGTTTTAGATGTTCGAGGTGTTGCTGGCAAAATACCTTTTAACAGTTGATTTTTTAAATACAATAAAATCAACCAAAGATTTACACTGCTTGCTATTTTCCGGTGAATACTGCCTTTCGTTTTTCTAAAAAAGCCTGAGTGCCTTCCTTCATATCCTCGGTTGCAAAGCAATCTCCAAATGCTTCCACTTCTTTTAAATAACCGCTGCGGCCATCATTGTTTACTACCGCTGTGTTGATGCATGCTATCACTTTAGCTACTGCCACCGGTGCTTTGCTGTGAACGATCTGTAAAATATCTTTGGTTTTTTGCAAAAGGCTCTCTGCATTTGTTACATAATTAACCAGGCCAAGGCGATGAGCTTCGGGGGCGTCTATGAGGTTTCCGGTCATTTGCATTTCCATACTTTTTCCTTTGCCTACCAATTGTGTTAGGCGCTGGGTGCCGCCGTAGCCGGGTATCAAGCCAAGGTTAACTTCCGGCTGCCCGAATTTTGCTTGCTCGCTGCAGAGCCTGAAGTGGCAGGCCATGGCCAATTCGCAACCGCCGCCTAAAGCAAAACCGTTTACTGCAGCAACGATTGGTTTACCACTATTTTCAATTTTAAAAAAAACATCCTGGCCCCGTTGGGCCAGGGCCATGGCTTCTTCCTTGCTGAAGCCAGCAAACTCTGTAATATCAGCACCCGCCACAAAAGCCTTTGCTCCGCTACCGGTTATGATGGCAGATTTTACGTCGTCGTTGGTAGCAATTTCATCCAACACCCGGTCCAGGTCATTAAAAACATTTCTGTTTAAAGCATTCAGTTTATCAGGGCGGTTAATGCTCACCACGCAGATGTGGTCTTCTATGCTTACAAGCAAAGTATCGTAACTCATAATTCAGCTTAGTTTTTGTAGATACCGAAGATAATACATTTGATATCTTTATTGCATGACCATGCTGAGCATTATAACTTATACGGGCATCTTTGTTTTTGCACTCACGGGTGCATTGAAAGCCCGTACTTATAAGATGGATATTTTTGGAGGCCTCGTTGTGGCTTTCAGCACTGCTTATGGGGGAGGCACGGTTCGGGATCTGCTTATTGGCATCAGACCGGTAAATTGGATAAATGATAATCTTGCTCTTATCCTGGTAGTAGCCGGCACGGCGTTTACCTTCTTACTTAAAGAAAATGTGAAGCGATTTAGAAAAACTATTTTTTTTACGGATGCTGCAGGCCTGGGTTTGTTTACTGCAGCGGGTATTGAAGTAGCCTTACGAAGTGGCCTCAATGATATTTATGCTTTGATTATGGGGGTTATTACGGCCACATTTGGCGGGTTGATAGCCGATGTTTTTTGCAATGCGGTGCCCGATCTTTTTAAGAAAGGGGAGTTGTACGCTACGGCTTGTGCCATGGGTGGCGTACTTTACTTATTGTTGAAGGAGACCAATATCTCCAACAATCTTAATCTCACCTTGTGCGTAGTATTTGTTGTGGGCATCCGCATTTATTCTAAACGCAAACGATTAACCTTACCCCAGATTTAAAAATTACGATGTTCTTCTACCCACTGACGTATGTAGCTGGCTATATCGGTGCTGGTGGTGCCGGGGGCAAACAATTTTCCGGTACCCATTTCATTTAATACTTTCATATCATCTTCGGGAATGATGCCGCCACCAGTGAGCAACACGTCGTTCATTTGTTTTTCCTTTAATAATTGCAAAATCTTCGGGAACACGGTCATGTGTGCACCGCTCAGTATGCTAACGCCGATGGCGTCTACATCTTCCTGAAGCGCAGCATTTACCACCATCTCTGGTGTCTGCCGCAATCCTGTATAAATTACTTCCATACCGGCGTCTCTTAGCGAAGTAGCTATTACTTTAGCGCCCCTGTCGTGGCCGTCCAGGCCAACTTTGGCAACTAATATTCTTATGGGGCGTTGTTTATCTATACTCATTTTATAACGATGATGTAAATGCAAATGTATTTACTAAATTTAAGGATAATACATGTTATATGCGATTTAGGAAATTTGGAAATACTGACTTAGTTGTAAGCGAAATTGGGTTTGGTGCCTGGGCTATAGGTGGCAACGCCATGATAGGTAAAACGCCTATAGGCTGGGGAAAGGCAGATGATGCTGATTCTGTTGCGGCAATCCATAAGGCTATGGACTGTGGCATCAATTTTTTTGACACCGCAGATTTTTATGGTTTGGGACACTCCGAAATTTTATTAGGAAAGCAATTGGGTAACAATAAAGACATCATAGTTGCTACTAAAGTTGGTCATAGAAATGTTGCAGAAACCATTCAGTTAGATTATAGCAAGGAACATATAATTGAAGCATGTGAAGCTAGCTTAAAACGTTTAAAGAGAAATACGATTGATTATTACCAGTTGCATTCTGCCAGGATGGAGCATTTTGAAA
>JBBSJJ010000056.1:0-26245 GCA_038257335.1 Chitinophagales bacterium
AATAAGTCTTACAGTAGAAGTATATAACAAGCAAACCAGCGACATATTATTAGACTTGCCGCTACAGTCAACTACCGGTTTTGGCTCTATTGCCTCTAACATTGGTAAAACAGAAAATAAAGGGATAGAAGTTGATTTTAAAGCAGACATCATTCGTTCACAAAAAAGCGATGGTTTTAACTGGAATGTTGGGTTCAATTTTGCCTACAACAACCAAAAAGTTAAGGAGCTATACGGCGGAAATAAAGTACTTCCGGGAAATACAAGTATAAGGGTTGGAGAACCAGTAGGCGTATTGTTTACTCAGAAATATGCAGGTGTTAACCCTGCCACTGGTAGAGCCATGTGGTACGATACGTTGGGCAACCTTACTTATTTGGTTCAGCCTAGAGATCGTCAAATTTTAGGACCAACAATTTTAGCCCCTTATTATGGGGGAATGAATACTTCATTTACTTTTAAAGGCTTTAGTGTAACCGCTCAATTTAACTATGAGTACGGCAGAAAATCTGTAGATGGACAAGTAAACTTCCTGAGAGAATCATCTGGCCGGATTAACTTCCTTCAAAACATTTATGATGAAAGATGGACTAGACCTGGTCAACTAACAGATGTACCAAGAATGAATTTAGCTACAGAAGCCAAAAGTTCTGGTGGTGCATCAGGAGATCGTACATGGTTTAAAGCAGATTACATCCGGATGAAGAATTTGGAACTGGCTTACAATTTCCCAACTGCTTCATTGGCTAAGCTGAAATTAAACAGTGCAAGGTTTTATGTACAAGGTACCAACCTATTTACTTATAGTGATTGGTATAGTTATGATATTGAGTTTGTGGGAACAGCAACAGGTATTATTCCTCAAACAAGAAACATCACTGTAGGTGCTTCAATTGGTTTCTAATAATAAAAATATAAAATAATATGAAAAAATATAATATAGGGGTATTCTTACTAGCCGGCTTGGTAATAACAACGGTGATGAGCTGTAAAAAGCAATTGGAGATTTCCCCAAGGCAATCAATAGAGGCTAACACAGCTCTAAACACAAGAGAAGGTGTTGAGGCATCAATAACCGCCATTTATGCCCGCTTAAAAAGTGCCCGGTTCTATGGCAGAGATCTTATTGCAGTAGCAGAAGCTTTATCTGACAATGGCGCTGCTACTAACAAGTCAGGAAGGCTTTTACCAGAAGCTCTAAATAACCAGGGAGCAACTTTTACCAATACCATTTGGACCAGTGGCTTTGCCGGTATCAACCAGGCAAATCTAACCCTGGAGGCCATCCCCCGCTTATCGCCTTCTTTAAATGTTACCCCGGCTGAAATAGCCAGGTGGGAAGGACAGCTTTATTTTCTTAGAGCGCTTTTTAATTTTGAAATGATGAAAGTGTATGCCTATATACCTGGCGCAGTAGTAGCTGCCAATGACAGGGGTGGCATACCAATTATAACCAAAGGGATTGGTACTGCAGATTCTGCTCTTGCATTCAAACCTTCACGTGCTTCCATTGATGACTCGTATGCTCATATTGTAGCTGACTTTATATTGGCTAATTCGAGGTTATTAAATACTGCAGCGGGTGTTGCTATCAGTACTGCAAGTAAAGCTGGAGCGCAAGGAATGTTGGCCAGGGTTAACCTGTACAGAAAAAATTTCGCTGAAGCAAAACGTTGGGCTGATTCAACTATCAATATCGCAGGTAGTCGTATAACTACTACTGCTACTTACGTAGCTGGTTGGAGAGCAGAAAATCATCCTGAAGCATTATTCCAGGTGCGTTTTGCAACAGCAGCGGAGAACATTGGTGTAAATGAGTCATTACAGACTTCGTTCACCACTCTACTAGCTCCTGGCGGAACCGTAACTGGTGGTTTCGGGGATCTGGTGCCTACGTTGTCTCTTTTGCCCGAATTAGGAATAACTCTGGTAGGTGGTAATGTTATTACCAACTTTGGAGTAAATGCTGCCATTGCCAGCAGAAGCTCGGATGTAAGAAACCTGGTATTTGAAGTGGGTACTAATGGTAGAGGACCTGCTAAGGTTGAAACCACTAAATTCTTAGGTAAGAATGCTACTGTAAACCTGGATAATGTTCATGTTATACGAATAGCCGAAGTTTACCTGATAAGAGCAGAAGCACAGGTAGCTCCTGGTACCACTGTTTTAAATGTTGCTGCTGCCTTGGCAGATCTTAAATTTTTGAAGACAAGAAGATATACTGATTATGTTGGTTCTGCCCAGGAAACTGCGGATAACGCATTATCACAGGCTGATTTGTTTGAGGAAATTATTCGTCAACGTAGAATTGAGTTAGCATTTGAAGGCCAGCGTTTCTTTGACTTAAAAAGACTTGGCAGAGATTTAGTTAAAGCGCCACACTACAGTACAGTAGCTTTTACTGATACAAGAATACTAGCACCTATCCCACAAGGAGATGTTGATGGGAACCCGAATCTTAAACAAAATCTTGGCTACTAAAAAATTAAACATGAAAAAATACATTTCACTTCTTACTATATCGGCATTGTTATTTGCAGGCTGTATAAAAAATGACCCCGTTATTTATACTAGTAGTGTAGCAGAAATTGATGCTACCGCTCTTAACGCAAATGCTGCCGGGCTAACTTACCCGATAATGACCCGTATTTTGCGAGATGGCAGGGCTACATCAACCACAGCAGACTCTACCTTGCGCAGATATGCTCAAACTGTAAAGATCAGGATCAACCTTGTAGGGCCTCAGTCTAAAAAAGATGAAACTGTTGGATATGAGACATTTTCTTCTCCCATTACAACTTTTGCATTTCCTGCAACCTTACTTTTTACTTCAGCAGTAGGTACGCCCGGAAAACAACAGCCTGGTTCTCCTGCAGCTGTCCTAGCCATAAGTAGTGCTGAGGCTGGAACAAATTATGCAGCATTGTCTGGAAAGGTTACCATTCCGGCCAACTCATCATTTGGATATATTGATCTTTCGGTTTTACCGACTGCTTCCACTGCCGGTCAAGGAAGATTTGTTGGTATCAGGCTAAATGCATCTGGTTCTATCAAACCAAGTGTAAATTATAGCCAGCTTGGTTTGATCATCGACCAGAGATAATTAGAAAACATAATTACATAAAAAATCCGTTTCAGTATTATTGAAACGGATTTTTTATGTAATTAATAGGCTTATTTCAACACTTCCTGCAGCTTGCTTTGCAGCGCACCCTCTCTCAACGAAGTGGCAACAATCTTGCCCTGCGGATCCAGCAATACATTGTAAGGAATACCATCGTAGCCGTACATGCTTACCGTTGCATTTTCCCAACCTTTTAAATCGGAAACTTGTTTCCAGCCTAGATTGTCTGCTTTAATGGCCTGCAGCCATTTGTCTTTGTTATCATCCAAGGATACCCCAAGGATCGTAAAGTTTTTATCCTTGAACTGGTTGTAAGCGGCTACGATGTTGGGGTTTTCGCCACGGCAGGGGCCACACCAGCTTGCCCAAAAATCTACCAACACATATTTACCTTTTAACTGGCTTAGTTTAAAAGGTTTTCCCTCTGTGTCGTTCATGGTAAAATCCGGTGCCTGGCTTCCTATGCCCGGCATACCAGTTTTTGTGGGCTGGGGTTTGTTTTGTTCGGCAATCATTTGGTTGAACTGCGTAACCACACCAATTACACCCTGGTGACCAGGGAAACGATTTACCAGCCTCGGAACCACGGTATTCAATGCTGCCGGGTCGATGCCCTGTGTGTAGCCTAAGGCAAATAGTGCCACTACCGGTTGCGACACAGTATCAATATAGCCGGTGATGAAATTATTGAAGTTTTTGGTAACGGTAGAAAGCTGCAGGCTGGCCGCAGTAACGGCGCTGTCTGAAGCCTTATTTGTTTTTAGACTGTCTACCTTTTTGCTGGTTGACACCAAGGTTAAACGTTGGCCCTCTATATTGATGAGTAAACGTTTAAGTGCCTCGTTGGCCGGACTATTAAAAGTAGGTCCTTGCAACGTTACATCGTTGATGTCTGCTTTAAAATCAATGTTGGGTTTGTCGTTGATGAAGATGAAGCCGCTGTTCATCTTCTCAAACCTAATGCGGTACAATCCATCTTCGCTGGCGGTAGAACTTACTTTAAATTTACCATCTTCAATGCTCGCAGTGTCTAATACCTGCGGTTCCTGGCTGGTAAAAAACAATTGTTCCAGGTACACCTGCTGGTTGGGTACATTCTTCACTTCGCCGCTGAGGGTGAATTTTCCTTTTTCTTCTTTGTTGTTGCAGCTCGTTAAAAACAGTCCCAGTACAAGTAGGGAGGTAATCATTTTCATATTCATCATTTCAAGTTTGTTATTTGTTTAATTCTTGTTCCAATATTTTTTGAACCAATTGCATATCAGCTTTGCCTTTGCTCAGCTTTTTTACCTGGCCGGCAAATAAGCCCAGCAGGTTTTTTTTGCCAGACTTATATTCCTTCACTTTATCGGGCATGGCCTCCATTGTTTGGCGCACCCAATCCAACATCAACCCTTCATCGCTTTCCTGTAGCAGGTTCAGCGAGCTGGCTATTTGCAATGGGTTGCCGCCGCCCTGTGCTATCATTGCCGGCAGTATCCTGGTAGATGCTATGTTGAAACTTACTTGCCCGGATTCTGTGAATCCTATTAACTCAGCCAACTTTTGTGCAGACAAAGGAAATTGTTGCAGGCTTACCTGCGCTTCGTTGCAGTAAGCTTTTACGGGTCCGTTCATCCAGTTGGCGGCAGCCTTGTAAAAGGTTTTGCCGCTTACCAATTGCTCGTAAAAACTGGCGTCAAATTTATCGTTGCAAATCATGGCTGCATCGTAATCCGTAAGTCCGTAAGCTTCTTTGTATTGCTGTTGCAAAGCCTCAGGCATAGTAGGCATACTTGCTTTGATGCTTACAATATGTTCATCGCTGATGAAAAAGGCAGGCAGGTCGGGCTCGGGAAAATAGCGATAATCATTTGCTTCTTCTTTGCTTCTTAAGGCAAAAGTGGTTCCCTTGTCAGCATCGAAACTGCGGGTTTGTTGCAGGATGTTTTCTCCATTTTCGAGCAAAGCAATCAGCCTTTGCGTTTCTACCTCAATCGCTTTTTTTACATTTCGAATGCTGTTCAGATTTTTCACCTCTACCCGGGTGCCCAGCTTCGTTTCTCCTGCCAGCCTCACAGAAATATTGGCATCGCAACGCATGCTGCCTTCTTCCATGTTTCCATCACATACGTTCAGCCAGCGCAAAAGTTTTCGCAGGGCTGTTAAAAAGGTAAACGCATCTTCAGAACTGTGCAGGCAAGGCTCGGTTACAATTTCTAAAAGAGGTGTGCCGGCACGGTTTAAATCTATGCAACTGTAATCGTCTTCCAGGTCGTGTATGCTCTTGCCGGCATCTTCCTCCATGTGAATCCTATTCAGCAATACATTTTGAGTGCCCTCCTGGGTGGGTATGGTTAAGTAACCGCCTTTACAAATGGGTGCCGTGTCCTGGCTTACCTGGTAGCCTTTTGGCAAGTCGGGATAAAAATAATTCTTACGGGCAAAATAATTGTGTTGCGTAATGCTACAGTTGAGTGCAAGTCCTAATTTAACCGCCAGGTTGATTACCTCCTTGTTCATTACGGGCAAAGTGCCTGGGTGTGCCAGCGATACCGGGCTTACCTGTGTGTTGGGTTCGGCTCCAAAACTGATGGAGTCGCCACAGAACAATTTGCTTTTGGTTAAAAGCTGGGCGTGTACTTCAAGCCCAATTACTACCTGGTATTTTTCATTAGCATTCACGGCGGCAAAGATAAGGAGGGGAGGGGGAAGGGCGAAGGCAAAAGTCAAAAGGCAATAGGCAACAGGCAATGGTCAATGGGCAATGGGCAATGGGCAATGGGCAATAGGCAATGGGCAATTGGCAATGGGCAACAGGCAATGGGCAATGGTCAATGGGCAATGGGCAATGGGCAATGGGCAATGGTCAATGGGCAACAGGCAATGGGCAACAGGCAATGGGCAATGGGCAATGGGAAATGGGCAATGGGCAATGGGCAATGGGAAATGGGCAATGGGCAACAAGCAATTGGCAATGGGCAATGGTCAATGGGCAATGGGCAATGGGCAATGGTCAATGGGCAATAGGCAATGCCTGCCCCAACAGAATGTAGGGGGGCAATGGGCAATGGTCAATGGGCAATGGGCAATTGGCAAAAGGCAATTGGCAATTGGCAAAAGGCAATTGGCAAAAGGCAAAAGGCAATTGGCAGGGGTTAGATGTTAGGGTTTAGATGTTAAAGGACAATTGACAATGTATAATAGACAATGGGCAATAGACAATGGGCAATGGGCAATGGCAGTAGGAAAATTCAAAATTCAAAAGGCGAAGGTTAATAGTGCCTCCCGGCAGGGGGATTAATCAGTGAATGGTGGTATGCTAAATGGAGATTCTGTGGCTGAACGCTGCCTTGAAAAACCGCAAAAGAGTGGCATCAGCAGAGTCTTCACAATCATAAATCCGACATCATAAATCCGACATCATAAATCATACATCGTAAATCATACATCGTAAATCATACATCAAAAATCGGCTTGGCTTGGCATAAAAAAAGCACCCACAAACTTTGGGGTGCTTTTTTCTATTCAAATCATGGCTATAAATTAGCAGTCTTTAATTTCTTAGGAATCTTCACTTCAAACTTCATTTCTGCATTGTTTCTTTTGGCTACAATAGTGTAGGTAGATTTGCCGCTGTTTTCCATCAATTGCTCCCTGGCTTCGTCTGTGTTGGCTACCTTTTCCGTACCAATCTGTGTGATCACATCATCTTTTTTAAGACCGGCAGTCGCCGCTGCAGATCCTTCTTCTACTTCCAGCACTTTCACACCGGCACCTTCTTCAAGGTCCTGGATCTTAAGGCCCAGTTTGGGCTGGCGGCCAAACAATACATTGCCTCCGCCTTTTTCTATGTCCATTTCGTACACGGAGGGTGGTTTTGGAACTCCGGGTGCTCTTACTGCGCCTGGTGCCCTCGGTGCACGGGGTGCCCTGGGAAACGAATAAGATTTGGAGCCACCGCCCGGGCCGCTAAACGAATAGGTGGATACGGTTCTTTCCTGCAAAGTAACTTTGGTATTCTTTTCTTTGCCATCTCTTTTATAATAAACTTTTACTTCTTTCTTTGGTTCAAAAGATTGTAAGATCTCCGCAAGCTCCCCTGGTCCAATGACTTTTCGGTCGTTTACCTTTGTAATTACATCGCCCAGTTTCAGGTCTGATTTTTCTGCAGCACTTCCTTTAATGATTTCTTCAATTTTGGCACCATCGGCTACTTTTTCGGTAACCACGCCGAGGAAAGGGCCACCTGGAGGCATTTTTCCGGCAAAGGCCAGTTCCATTTCTTTTCCAAAATTTTCCATATCCCTGCCGAAACCTTCCATATCTCTACCGAAACCTTCAAAATCTTTCTCTATTTGTCTGAAAGAATAAGTGCGGTTGTTGATGCTGATGGCATCGTCTTTAAACTCGATCATAGGTTTGCCGTTGATCAATACCTTGTCGTCTTTGAACTGTATGGTAACAGTAGCGTCTTTCTCGCCTTTTTTGCTAATTACAATCTCTTGTTTGTCTTTTTTCTTGTCATCCTTGGTAATTACCTCTACCTGGGCGGTAGCCTTGTAGCCCACTGCTGCAAATAACCAGGGCATAGCGAAAAAAATAATTTTGTTCATGGCTTAAATTTTTATGTACGAAACTTTTAGTACTTCAAAGCTAAGGGGAATATTTGAAATACGAAACCTTTCGGAAATATTTATTTTCCTTTAACAATTAAATGACATTTACCAGAGAATAATAAATATTCAAAGGGTTTGTGGAGCACGCGTGTAAGATCTTATAATTCCACGGGTTTATATCAAGCTTCTCACCTTGCTGATCAATTCTTCAAAACCGCTCACATCCTGCCCACCTGCTGTAGCCAGAGTTTTTTGGCCACCGCCGCCGCCTTTTATAAGCGGACTCGCAATTTCTTTAATGATCTTACCCGCATCCAGGTTTTTGGCTGCCACCACCGTTTCGCTGATGCCAATGGCAATGTTTGCCTTGCCGCCAATGTTGGCGCACAAAATCACGAGGTGGTCGTGCAAATGATTTTTGAAGTCGAAACAAAGTTTTTTCAGCGCATCGGCATTGGGCACTTCTATTACCTGGCCAATGAAACTCACATTGTTGATAATCTCATCTTTCTGCATCAGTTCATTGCGTATGCCTACCAGTTGGCGGGCCTCCAGCGATTCTATGCGTTTGCTGAGAGAAGTATTTTCCATAAGCAAATTTTCCAATGACTTTTGAAGGTCTGCCGGGTTTTTAAGCGTATTGCGAAGCGCAGCCATTTCTGCAAATGTATCGGCAATTAATTTTTCTGCAGCGCTGCCACAGAGGGCTTCTATCCTGCGCACGCCTGCTGCCACGGCGCCTTCACTCTTTATTTTAAAAATGCCGAGTTCACCTGTGCTTCCCACATGCGTGCCCCCACAAAGTTCTATAGAAAATCCAGGGTCCATCATCACTACTCTCACCTGGTCGCCATATTTTTCGCCAAACAATGCCATAGCACCCAGCGCAATGGCTTCGTCTTTGCCCATCGTTTTGATGACCACTGGTACATTGGCCCGTATTTTTTCATTCACTAATTGTTCTACCAGCATGATCTCCTCATCCGTCATTTTTGAAAAATGGGAGAAGTCAAAACGAAGCTGTTCATCGTTTACCAGGCTACCTTTTTGGGCCACATGGGTGCCCAATACCTGGCGCAAAGCCGCATGCATCAAATGGGTTACACTGTGATGCAGCGTGATCTTCTTTCTGCGCTCCGCATCTACGGTGGCCACTATTTCTCCGCTCATCTCTGCAGGAATCTTTTCTGCAAAATGTATGATCAGGTCATTTTCTTTTTTGGTGTCGATGATGATGACCTCACCCCGGCCCTCTCCAAAGGAGAGGGAGCCTCTGTCTCCTACCTGCCCGCCACTTTCTGCGTAAAATGGCGTTTGTTCCAATACGATCTGGAAGAGTTGTTTTCCCTTTCCTGATACTTTCCTGTAGCGTAAGATTTTGGTAGTTGCCTGCAAAGCATCGTAGCCAACAAAACCATGGCTGTTGCCTTCGTTTACTATTTGCCAGTCTTCGGTATCCAAAGCGGTGGCCGAGCGGCTGCGGTCTTTTTGTTGTTTCATTTCTGCTTCAAAGCCAGCCTCGTCAACGGTGAGGCTGTTCTCCTCCGCTATCAGTCTTGTAAGGTCTATGGGGAAACCAAAAGTGTCCAGCAGCTCAAAAGCATCCGAGCCGGAAACCTGGCCATTGGTATTGCTGCTGATGATGTTGTCCATTCTTTTCAACCCTTTATCGAGGGTTCTTAAAAATGCTTCTTCTTCTTCTTTTACCACTTTGCTTACAAAATCGAGTTGCTGCTGCAGTTCAGGAAACACTGTTTGAAACTGTGCGGCCAACAAAGGCAGCAGTTGGTAAAGCAGTGGCTGCTTGTAATCTAAATGTGAATAATAATATCTTACTGCCCTGCGCAAAATGCGGCGAATCACATAGCCGGCACCTGTGTTGGAAGGTAGCTGGCCATCTGCTATTGTAAAACTGATGGCACGGATATGATCGGCAATTACTCTGAATGCAACAGCCCCCTCCCAGCCTCCGCCGAGGGGTGAGGAGCTGGACAGCTTCTTGGAATCGGCAACAGTTAAACTGGGATCGTATATTTTACCGGTTATGTTTTCTATGGCCCAAATAGTAGGCATGAAAATATCTGTGTCGTAGTTGCTGGTTTTATTTTGCAGTACACGTACCAGGCGCTCAAGCCCCATCCCCGTATCTACATGCTGAGAAGGCAATGGTTCCAGGCTGCCATCTTTCTTTCGGTTAAATTGTATGAATACATTGTTCCAAATTTCTATTACCTGCGGATGATCCTTGTTCACTAAAAATTGCCCTGGCGTAACAGCCCGTTCTTCATCCGTGCGGCAATCAACATGTATTTCGCTGCAAGGCCCGCAGGGACCTGTTTCGCCCATTTCCCAAAAATTATCCTTTTTGTTTCCAAAGACAATTTGATTTTCTGGTAAAAATTGTTTCCATTTTGCCAGTGCAATATTGCTTGCCGGAATATTTTCTTTTGCGTCGCCTTCAAACACCGTGGCATACAAACGGTCTTTTGGAATCTTATAAACTTCGGTTAACAATTCCCAGCTCCAATCAATTGCTTCATTTTTAAAATAGTCGCCAAAGCTCCAGTTGCCCAGCATTTCAAACATGGTGTGGTGGTAGGTATCTACGCCCACTTCTTCCAGGTCGTTGTGTTTGCCACTTACCCGTAAACATTTTTGTGTGTCTGCTATACGGGGGCTGGGCGCTGTTTTGTTGCCCAAAAAATAATCTTTAAACTGGTTCATACCAGCATTGGTGAACAATAAGGTAGGATCGTTTTTTACAACGATGGGCGCAGAGGGAACAATCATATGGCCTTTTGATTCAAAGAAATCCAGGAAAGCCTGTCTTATGGCAGCAGCAGTCATCATAAAGTTTAAATAAATGGTATAGGTTGATTATGTTTATAGTTACGTTTATATTTGTGTGCTTCTAAAAAAGTTGTCAATGGGTATGCGGTACAAATGAGTCCCTAAAAATTGTGATTAGAATAACACAACCCTGTCTGCCGACAGGCAGGAATGTTGGGGTTTATTCATCTGCCCGTTCCCAAAAAAATGCAACCTGTATTTTTATAAAGTGGCAAATTTAAGCATTTCAACATGAGTTTTTGTAGCGCCCGGTGCTGCATTTGGTTTTTATGAAAAAAATTAAATACTACTATAACACGCATTCCTTGCGCTATGAAAAACTGGTTACGCCGCTGCGTGTAAAGTTGTTGAGGTTTTTCGGAATGCTGTCTGGCCTGGTAGTAAGTTCTGCTATTATCATTTATTTATACATTAAGTTTTTCCCCCGGCCTACAGATATTGAGGCCAACCGCAAGTTCGAACTCATCAAAGACAATTACAATACGATTAACAGCAAAGTAAAGACCCTGGAACAGCAGCTGGCATCGCTTGAAAAAAGAGACAATGAAGTGTACCGCTCTATTTTTGAGGCCAACCCGTTGCCAGACAGCGCTCGTGCAAAAGCCATTGAGAAAAAAAAGGAACTGGAAAAAATCAGCATCATGGGCGATGATATCCTGGGAAAAGACATTGCCTCGCAGCTGAACAATTTAAGTGCACGCATGGCATTTCAACTGGAAAGTTACAGCAGCATAGAAAAACTGATTAACAACCAGGAAGAAAAATTGGCGAGTATTCCTGCTATTCAACCGGTGAGCAACAAAGAATTGAATAGGATAGCCAGTGGTTATGGCATGCGCATAGACCCGGTGTATGGTACGCCCAAAATGCACAGAGGTCTTGACTTTACGGCACCGCAGGGTACGCCCATTTATGCTACCGGCGACGGTGTGGTGAGAACTGCAGGTAACTCCGGCGATGGTTATGGCAATCATGTAGAAATAAATCATGGCTACGGCTACCGAACATTGTATGGCCACATGGTGAGGGTAAAAGTGAGGGCCGGGCAAAAAGTGGTGCGGGGCGAAATTATTGGTTGGGTAGGTAGCACCGGTAAAAGCACGGGGCCGCATTGCCACTACGAAGTGTCTATCAACAATGCCAATGTGAACCCGGTATACTTCTTTAGCAACGATTTGAATGCAGAACAATATGACCAGCTATTAAAACTGGCCGCTACCGGAAGCGCCAGAAGTTTAGACTAATTTTGCAATATCATGGCGGTACAGCAAACAAGTTTGTTTTTTAATGAGCCTCCCCAGGAACCCCGGGAAAAACAACCGGTGCCTCCAAAGCAGGAAGAACCGCCACAGCCTGCCACTCAAAACGAACCTCCCGAAGATTTAATTGTTGAAGTAACGGTGCTGTCGGAAGCTGTGCCAACACCGGAGTTGATAGTAGTAGATGAAGTGATCAGGGAGATAGAACTGGTACCGGTTACCAGGGGGCCAAAGGAAAAGCCTGCAAAAAAATCGGGTAGGGGAAGAATGCGGCTGAGTGATATGGATGTAATGGTAGATTTGGTGGAAGTACCCGAGGACGAAGTGTTGTTTCAAAAAAGCTACTACGGCATCAGTGCAGTGTCTAAAATGTTCAAGGTGAATATTTCGTTGATACGTTTTTGGGAAAATGAGTTTGATATTTTGAAGCCCAAAAAAAATGGCAAAGGCGACCGCTTGTTTAGGCCCGAAGACATTAAGAACCTGCAACTGATTTATCATTTATTAAGAGAAAAAAAATATACCATAGAAGGTGCCCGTGATTTTTTAAAGAAGAATAAAAAAGCCGAAGAAACTTTTGAACTCATAGAATCTTTAAAAAAAACCAAGGCCTTTCTGCTGGATCTAAAAGCAAATTTATAATGACTATGAAAATTTTATTGTCCGCCCTCTGCCTGCTGGCAGCCTCCAGCACATCATTTGCTCAAAGCCCTTATGTGTCTTTTAAAGATGGAGATAACCCGAAGGAACATATCCTAAACGGTATTATTACTAAATATGCTTTGCAAAATGATTCCACTTACCAATGGTATGGCAACAGCGAGCGAAATTACACACCCTCACCCGAACTGGTAGCGGCCTTGCAGGCAGCCAACGGAAAAACTCAGTTGGTAATTTTTGGCGGCACCTGGTGCGAAGACACACAATTTATTTTACCCAAATTTTTTAAAGCCCAGGCTCAAGCCAACTACCCAGACAATGCTATTACTTTTTTTGGGGTAGACAGAAATAAAAAAACCATTGGTGGTGTTACCGGCGCTTTTAAAATTATCAATGTGCCCACCATTATTGTGATGAAAGATGGCAAGGAAACCGGCCGTGTGGTGGAGTATGGCAAAACGGGGCAATGGGATAAAGAGCTAACGGAATTGCTTAAATAATTTCATTCGCCGCCTAATACTTTCAGACCTGAACTTTTAAAGAATAGGTCTGCTCTTGCTGGTAGTGTCTGCGGGATTGATGATATTGATATTGCCAACTGCAGCAGAAAGTGCCATTTTTTTATCCTCTATCAGTTGCATCAGCTCCATATTAATTTCTTGTTTAATAGAATTGAAGTCTGCCAAGGGAACAGGGGGTGTAAAATATTCCAGTGAGATGGTTATACCGGCTTTGCTGTAGTCTGTTAAGAACACCGAAAAGTTGGCCACACGGGGTTGCTTTTGCTGCATCAGTTGGTTTATCTTATCTAACAATGCCTGGGCTTCCGGAGCCGTAGTGGTATCGGCAAAGTCGAGTTTTACTTCTGCACGCCTTTGTGTGCGCATGCTCCAGTTGTCTACAACGCTGTCTACCATTTGCTTGTTGGGTACGGTAACCAATGTTTTATCCGCTGTGCGTATGCGGGTGCTCCGCAATCCAATGCGTTCTACTCTTCCGGTCACGGCATTTACCTTTAAAGTATCGCCCACATAAAAAGGTTTGTCAAAAAAGATAATAAAAGAGGCAATGAGGTTTTCAAGGCTTTCCCTTGCAGAGAGCGCAAGGGCTGCACCCACAATGCTGAGGCCGGTGAGCAGGTTGCCAATATTTTGGTTGAAGGCAGCTTTGAGAATTAGCAAGACTGCCACGATGCCTAGAAACACTTTAATGAAATCCCGAAAGAAAACTACCAGTTGATCATCCGATTTTTGTGGCGTAAGCCTGGCTCTTTGGGTAAGTATGAGCGAAACAAAATCTATGACGCTAAAAAGCAACCTGAAAAAACTATAGATGAAAATAGCAATGGCCACTTTTTCAATGATCAAATCGAAAGGCATTTTAAAGATCTTAAACTCCCAGGCCTTAGGATAGTTTAATTTGCCAAGTGTAAAAAAGCCAATGGTTATTACAATGAACCAGCTGAGGGGTTTTAGAAAAAGCACAGAAAATTCTTTACTATCCATGATCTTCCAGTTGCGATTAATGAACAGGTAAGACAGGGAAGCTGCATAGTGAGACAGCAGGCGCTTAAACAGGTAAACCAGCAGAATTACCCCTGCTGCCAGCAAAAGATGCTGCAGCGTATTATCTAATATTTTATAGTCTAAAAATTCCATGGGTATGATTGCTATTTATTGAACAGCATAAATTTCTATACCATCTTTTTTTAAGAGATAGATTTTGCCGTTCATGGCTTTGATGCCAGTGTACGCTTTGAAGGACTGGGGGAGGTGGTAAGTCTTGAGGTTGAGGGTTTGCAGCTCGTAAGTAAAATATTGATTGCCTTTAAACCCGGAAAGGCGATTGGCCTGAACGCTCACATTTTCCCATTGCAAAAAAGGTAGGTTGTTTTTAAAAGTGCCGTAGTAATCAAAAATATAAAAACCTTTCTTAGGATCGTAGAGGTATACGAATTGGTTGTGATCTATGATGATTTCCGGAGAAGGCACTTCGTTCATGAGCTGTCGCCAGTCGGTTGATTCCTGCAACATAGATCCTTCTTCATTTATTTTTTTAAGGTTCATCTGCTGCTCGTCAAACAGCCAAATGTTGTTGTCGTACGAAGTAGCAATTGCTTTAACCCTAAATATATTTTGCTGGCGAAAGTTGATGCTGTTCCGCTGGCTAAGGAACCTGTCTAATATTACAACGGTTGCATAGTTTTTATAGTAGAGTAATACTTTTAATGGGTTGGTTACATCAATAAGGGAGGGATTGCCATATTTTTTTACATCGTTGAAAACGCCCATAGAGTCGCCCCTTGCATTTATCTTCTTTAGCTGGTTACCGGCTGTTACCAGGTATAGATTGTTCAACACATCTACATCCATAAAATTAAACATGCCGGGTATGATGCGCTCCAGTTTGAAGCTGTCGCTGTTGGCTGTAGAAGGGGTTGCAGGCTTCGCCGAATCCTGCAGGGGCTTCACCTGGGCACAACCGCTTAAACCCGTAAAGCAGGCAAGCGCAAGAATGTATGAGCGGACTTTATTCAATTGATTTGTTCTTTATAATATTGAAGCGTTAGCAAAGGACCCTCTAACACTGCATAGCTGTAATATTTGATCCATTCTCCCAGGTTAATGTAGCGGCTTCCCTGGCCAAGGTCTATATCGAGTGGCAAGTGTCTGTGCCCAAATATGAAATAGTCGTAATGCTGATTTTTTAGTACTTCTTTAGAATAAATAACCAGCCATTCATTTTCTTCTCCTAAAAACACTTCATCTATTGTACCTGTTTGTGCCCGGCTCTTTTTGCTGAAATAGTTTGCCAACGATATGCCAAAGTACGGAGGCAACATGCCAAACAGCCATTGGCAGATGGGATTTCTAAAAACCTTTTTCATCATTTTATATCCCTGGTCGCCGGGGCCAAGGCCATCTCCATGGCCAATCAAAAATTTTTTTCCATTTAAATCAAATGATTTGGGTTCAAAGTAAACGGGGATATTGAGCTCTGTTTGAAAATAATTTTTCATCCACATATCGTGGTTGCCCACAAAAAAATGAACGGCAATACCAGCATCGGTAATCTCTGCCAGTTTACCGAGTATGCGCACATATCCTTTTGGAACCACCGTAGCATATTCAAACCAAAAATCGAAAAGGTCGCCCAGGATAAAAATGGTAGCCGCATCCTGTTTGGCAATGTCTAAAAACCTGCAAATTTTTTTTTCACGTTCCAGGCTGGTAGCTACATTGGGAGCGCCCAAATGGAAGTCTGATAAAAAATATATTTTTTTCGAAATTGAATCCATTCAGTACTTAGAGTTTGAGTTTGTCCTGCAGGTATTTGAGTGCATCGCCAGTTGCTATGGGTTGCATGCCTTCTACACTTTGGTTGTACCAATAGATCCAGGCTTGTACCGGGGCTCCTTCAAGGTAAGCATCTACCAGTGCCCGGCGGTACAGGGGCTCTTCGCCTTCCTCTGCATTCAAACCCTCGTAATCGTCCAACTGGCCAATCACCCAGGAAAATTCGGCGGCATTTTTTATTTCGTACAACTCGCCTATAATGTAAAGTTCATCGGCACCAGGCAGTGCTACGGGGAAATTTTCTTTTTCAAAATACCTGCCTTTTACACTGGCGTCGCCCAATAGGTTAAAATTTTTTGCAAGGTATTCATACGCAGGACTCCGAAAGCCGCTTCGCAAAGAGCCATACACAAATAATTTAAAGGTGGAACTGTTCATAATCTTAAATTTCATCTTTTGAAATACCAGCCTGCTTTATAATACTTAGGAATGTACCGGTTGGGATATTTTTTTTACGATGCATGGGTACTACAATTGTTTTACGCATTCAGCATGAAAAAAATATGATGGCTGCCAGAAATCCTTTTAAGCAAATATCCTCTTGATAAAAGCAGTCTTATTAAATGTTGCGGTTTCTGGTTCATGAAACATCCATAAAAGGAAAGGAAAGAAAAAGACACTTCATAAAAAGACTCGTCAAGTATCTTTGACACAGTCTTAAAATTAAGCCGACTGTCAGGCAGATAATTGAAGAGAGTATTCTAATGTTTCGAGATCGTCTGGCACTGGTTCGCCCTCCTCTTTTAATACTGCGATGTAACCTGTGATAGCATCTCTTACCATTTCCAGCGCATGATCAATATTTTCTCCCCATGTAATGCAACCAGGAAGGGCTGGTACCATTGCGGTATAAGCACCATTCTGTTCTTTACGTAAAACAATTCTATATGTTTTTAAGGAATCCATTGGCTCAAATATACGTCTTTTTATGAGTGATTTTCCACCAAAAAACAATACACTTCTTTGGGGCCGTGCACGCCGGTAACCAATGTTTTTTCTATATCTGCTGTGCGGCTGGGCCCTGTAGCAAAAGTTACAAAGGATGGGAAAGCCTCCTTGTATTTTTCTTTTAAAAATACCAAAGCGTCTTTGATGTCAAAAACCAACTGGCTGTTGTAGGCAACACAAATATGAATGGGCGCATATACGCTGCTGGTGCGGCCTTGTTGTTGCGCAGCACTCAGCACCATGCTGCCCGTGCGGGCCACCAGGTATTCGCAGCCGGTGATGGATACTTCGCAATGGGCAAGGTCATCAAAAGGTTGAATGGACAACTGCTTCAGTTGCGGCAGGAAAGCAGGTTCTTTGCAATAGATTTTCGTAAAGCCCTGCTGTTGAATTAAGGTAGTCAACTGCGCAAGCAATTCCTGTTGGTTTACACAATACACAAACTTGCCCTGCAGTTTGGTAAACTCTTCTGCAAAGATGATGGCGTCCTCCTCCTCCGCAGGCTTGTATACATCACTGGTGCCTTCGCTGTTGGGAAAAGGCAAAGGCACTGGGTTAACCAGTGCCTTTCTTATTCTCTTTAAAATATTCTCCTTTGCTGTTGTTACAGTAGCCATCTTAGTTTATATAGAAGGAGGGTTTATTAATTCTTCCGGAAGCTTTTGAGAAGGTTCTTCACTTACAAGATCTTCCGGGTCTATCTCCAGAATTTTTTTCTCTTCAAACGGACGCTTACCAATTAATGCTTCTACATCGCTTTTGAACAACACCTCTTTTACCAGTAATTCTTTGGCCAGCAATTCTACATCGCCTCTTTTCTCTACCAAAAGATTTTTAGTTTTAATGTAGGCGCTATCTATCAACTTTCTAACCTCTTCATCAATCATTTTACCCGTTTCTTCACTGTAAGGTTTGGTAAAATAATTTTCCTGTTGCGGATCGAAGAAGCTGATGTTACCTATTTTTTCATTCATGCCATAAGTGGTAATCATGCTGTAAGCAATTTTAGTGATCTGCTGCAGATCGTTGCTGGCACCCGTACTTATTTTACCGAAGAAAATATCTTCACTTGCCCTGCCACCCAGCGTCATACAAATTTGGTCTATCAACTGGTCTGTGTTATAAAGGTATTGCTCCTTGGGAGTGTATTGTGCATAGCCCAATGCTGCAGTTCCTCTTGGTACAATGGTAACTTTTAGCAATGGATACGCATGCTCCAGGTACCAACCACAAATAGCGTGGCCAGCCTCATGGTAAGCAATAATCTCTTTTTCTTCGGGAGAAATAATTTTATTCTTTTTCTCCAGTCCGCCAATAACCCTGTCTATCGCATCCTGGAAGTCGCTCATGTCTACCGCTTCTTTATTTTTCCTGGCGGCTATCAACGCTGCTTCATTGCATACGTTGGCAATATCGGCACCGGCAAAACCAGGTGTTTGTTCCGCCAGCTTGTGTATGTCTAGTTTTTGAGAAATCTTAATAGGCATTAAATGCACTTTAAAAATTGCTTCACGGCCTACGAGGTCAGGTCGGTCGATGGTGATCTGACGGTCAAAACGACCGGGGCGCAATAGAGCCGTATCCAATACATCCGGCCTGTTGGTAGCTGCAAGGATGATGATACCCAAATCGGTACCAAAACCATCCATTTCTACCAGCAACTGGTTCAGCGTATTTTCCCTTTCATCATTGCTCATCATCACATTCTTGCCACGGGCACGGCCGATGGCATCTATCTCATCTATAAAAATGATACAGGGTGCTTTTTCTCTTGCCTGCTTAAACAAATCTCTCACACGGCTTGCACCTACCCCTACAAACATCTCTACAAAATCACTACCACTCAAGCTAAAGAAGGGAACCTGCGCTTCGCCGGCTACCGCTTTTGCCAACAAAGTTTTACCGGTACCCGGAGGGCCAACGAGTAACGCTCCCTTTGGAATTTTTCCGCCAAGGGCTGTATATTTTTTAGGATTTTTCAGAAAGTCAACAATCTCCATCACTTCCACTTTGGCTTCATCCAGGCCAGCTACATCGCCAAAGTTGATATTTACTTTCGTTCCTTTTTCAAAAAGGGTCGCCTTAGATTTACCAATGTTGAAAATACCACCGGGGCCACCGCCACCGCCTGGTCCGCCTACTTTGCGCATCATCATCACAAATAAAAATCCTATGAGCAAGATAGGTAGCAGCGTGCTGATGATTTGCCCAAACACTTCGCCCTCATCTGTGTAAACTGGCAGTACTTTAGGAGTAGCTACGTTCTCTTTATAAAAAGTGTTAAGCTCCTTATCAAAGGCCTCATCTTTTACAATGCTGAAATATAACTGGGGAGTTTCCGATTTGGCCAGCGCTGCAAATTCATTTTCGTTTAAAAAGGTTTTGTAATATGCCGCCCTTGATGCAAACTTTTCTTTGTTCAAAAAGAGGCGTACAATTTTCTTATTGCGCACCACAACAAGCCCTGTTTTTTCTTTAGGTGCTTTGGGGTCCTGCAATACATCGCCCGACTTTAAAATTTCCTGGTAGTAGACCGGGTTTATTTCTACGCCATCGCTGCTCACTTTTCCTAAAAGTGTATAGGCAATTATAGAAAGGAAGATGATGCCGTATATCCAATAGACATTTAATTTATTTTTTTTCTTTTCGGGGTCATCTCCCCCCACCGGGGGTATATTGTCTGGAGAAATTTTTCTCTTATTTTTTGGAGGATTCATATCGTTTAGTGCCATGCTTAGTAGGTGATTACAAGGGGGTAATAATAATTATTTGTCGGGATGTTCCATACCGGGAGCGTCGCTCCACATTTCTTCTAACTGGTAAAATTTGCGGGGCTCGGGCAACATAATATGCACTACAATATTTACATAGTCTATCAATATCCACTGTTCTCCCTGGCGGCCTTCGTGCTTGTAAGCCATCTCGCCGGTTTTTTCTTTCACATCAAACTCTACAAAATCTGCAATAGCTTTTAATTGATTGGGATTGCTGGCCTGGCAAATAATAAAAAAATCAGCCACAGCTTCGGGTATTTTTCTAAGATCGAGGCTTAGCACATTTTCCCCTTTTTTTTCGTGAATGGCATGTATGATTGCCTTAAAGATTTTACTGCTTCTAGTGAGCCGGGTAAGAGTGTTCTTCTTACGGGTTTTTAATACGTCCAGGTTGTTCAATGATTGACTGTTTATTTAAATAAAATACATGGTTTGAGGCCATGCTTCAAAGCTAATAACGCTTAGCTTGCAAATTAAATCAAAAATACTACTTCTTTTTAAGCTTCACTTGGAATATGCCAGAAGAAAAAGCTATATTTTATTTGCTTGACAGCGTGGATAGTACCAACAACTATGCCATGGCAAATGTTCATGCAGGAATGGCTTCTCATGGAATGGCATGGTTTGCAAATGTGCAAACCCAGGGCAAAGGGCAGCGCAGCAAAGGCTGGCAGGCCGAAGCCGGGAAGAATATTATTTTAAGCATTGTGCTCAAGCCACCGCCCATTTTAAGAGCGCAACCCTTTTATTTGAGCAGTTTAGTAGCTATCTCTTGCGCAGAATTTTTGCAGGAAAACAGTTCTCAAAATATTTATATAAAATGGCCCAACGATCTTTATTGGCGTGACAGAAAGGCAGGGGGTATCTTAATAGAAAATGTATTTACCGGCACTCAATGGAAGTGGGCGGTGGTTGGCATTGGCATAAATGTAAACCAAACCCAGTTTGAGGGAGATCTGAATAACCCTGTTTCTTTACAGGAAATTGCTGGCAGAAAAATGAACCCGGAGTTGCTCGCCAGGCAATTGCATCATTGTATATTAAATAAAGTGAATGCCAGCACCGAAGAAAATCTTAAACTTCTGATGCCAGCATACAATGATCGGTTATTTAGAAAAGGGGAAGAAGTGAGGTTAAAGAAGGATTCGGCAGTTTTCAAAACCACCGTTAAAGAGGTAAATGAAGCCGGCCAACTGGTTACGGAAGATAATATGGAGCGTATTTTTGATTACGGCACTGTGGAATGGATACTTTCCTAAATCACTGGCTTTCTGCCTCCCTTGCCTCTACTTCAAATTTGTTGTGGTAGTATCCATGCCGAAGGCTTTCCCAAACATACCGGAGTATGAAATTTACAAATCCATATTGATAAAATTGACGCACATGACACAACTCATGTTTGAGCCAGCGCTCATCTCTCAAAAACTCTTCTTTTGTTGCCCTGTGCAGGTGAATGGTATGCCCGATAACAATGGCTACTGAGCCGGCATTCAATTTCCAGGCGGCCAGCCGGGCTACCCAACTTTTTTCCTTGAAATCAAAATAAAGCTGGGCGTTATTTTTCATTGCTTTCAATGGTTTGCCAGGCATTCAGAATTTCTTCTGCATGCTGTTTGCTTTTTGGCTTAGCAATAACTTTCCGGATGATGCCTTTTTCATCTATCAAAAAAGTGGTGCGGTGTAAGCCCATGTACTTTTTACCATACAACATCTTTTCGCCCCAAACCCCGTATTTATCTATAATGCTATGTTCTGTATCTGCCAGTAGCGTAAAGGGAAGGGCAAATTTTTCTTCAAATTTTTTATGCTTCTTCACTTCATCGGGGCTAATGCCAACGATGGAGATGCTCTCATTTTGTAGTGCTGCAAAATTATCTCTCAGGTTGCAGGCCTGCACCGTACAGGTAGGCGTATTATCCTGCGGGTAAAAATAAAGTACCCATTTCTTTCCCTTAAAATCGGCGGAAGAAACCGTGTTGCCATTTTGGTCTATCCCCTTAAATGCAGGTGCTTTTTTACCCTCTTTTAAAATTTCCATATTTTTTATCTTCTGAACGTGTAAGTTTTTTGGGTGACGTTACCAACCTGGTCTTCTGCAGTAACCACTAGTTCATGAAGGCCCGGTGGGCATTGCTCATCAAATTTGTAAATAAAATTTCTTCCTTTATCATTGGTAAAACGAAGCCATTTTCCATCCAGCAGCGCCGTAAAACTTTTTATCTCTTCTGTATTATCTGTTACAACAAATACCAGCCTGCTAAGGTTGGCTGCATTCATATTGTTCACGAGGCCCAGTGCAGACAGTGTCGGGGGAGTGCTATCTACCATTAACTGAAAATTACCCATTTCCCTAAAGGAGGCTTTGTACCACCCATTTTCGTAGCGGGCTTTTACATAATCTGTTTTACTACCATAAAAGCGGTGCATCACTACCTTGCCGGTATCGGCAGGCAAAAAGTCTTCTTTTATTTTCAGACTGAAATAAGTGTGCAAAGGAACCGTGGCGTTGTGCACCTGGTAAACAGTTTTTCCTTTTGCATCTTTGGTTTGGTTGTACTTAAAGGCAAACGAATCGTAGAGCGCATTTTCTGGCAGGTAAAATTTAACCTGCTCATTTTCAAAAATATTGATGAAGCCGGGGTGAAACTGTTTGGTTGCCTGTGCCGGCGCAAGGTTGCCGGCTGGCGAAGTGCCGCTGCTGGAAATATTGAAACGAATAGAAGATGTGTTGCCATTGGGATCGGCTACATTTATTTTTATAGTGTGACTTTGTTTTGTTTCAAGGTCAATAATGCCATTAGAAGCATCGCTTTTATAAATGCTGCTTTTGTTGCCCGGCAGCCTGCTCAGGTGCTGCAGGTACGAGCCACCGTTAGCCCTAAGTTTATAATCTATATGCGCATTCAGGTAGCGGGTGTCTGCATAACTTATGCTGTCTAGTTGAAAACCCGCTACTTCCACTTCATCGTCAATAAGAACGGCTTCATAAATACCGTTTTGATTGGTGGAACCGGTATACCGGTCATAAGCGGTGATTGCAAAACTCACTTTTTCTGTATTTACCACCAGGTTGCCGGCTGCAGGTACATATACACCATTAACTTTTTTCAATGGGTAAATTTTAGGTGTTTGTTCATAAGTGCTTTTGCAACGATCGTATACTGCCAGGCGCAAAACATCCGGTGCTATATTGTCTGTTAATGGAAAACCCATCAGCAAGGGGTTCAGCACATTGTCTGTTTTGGTGTCTCTTACTTCAAAATGAAGATGTGGGCCTTGTGAGCCACCGGTATTACCGCTGTAAGCAATGATAGCGCCTTTGTTTACAGGAAACATAGCCGCAGGAATATCCAGGAATACATTCCATTTTCGGAGCAAGTATTGTTGTTTTTTTATGTAAGCCTCTAAGGCAGGATAAAAATCGTTTAAGTGTGCATACAATGTAGTGAGGCCATTGGGATGGTTTACATAGAGCGCCCGGCCAAAACCCCAGGGTTCAATTTTTACTTTGGCAATGTAACCTGCAGCCGCAGCATATATAGGTTTGTTTTCTACCTGCTCCGTTCTGCAATCGAGCCCCATGTGAAAATGGTTGGGCCTTAGTTCTCCGAAATTGGCTACCAGGGCTACTTTTGCGCCTACCGGCCATTGAAAATAACCACTTGGATATACCCTCGGCTGCAGCAATTGCGCCACAGCGCTGTTGTAAATAAAACTGGAGAAAAGCAGGGATGTAAAAGCTAGTAAGATTTTCTTCATCATAAATTTTTGGTGATGCCCCCCTTAAAATGAATAGTACATTTATGGATGCCTGGGCCAGGGTTTGAGTTCAATTGCTTCAAAGTTACAAATACAGTGCCTTGCGAAGGGCCTTGTAGTATATTTTATAAAAATCTTAATAGCCTGTTCAAAAATTTGCCATGCATATTTTTTACAAGTACTTTTGCGAGCCGCTCCAAAAACGGCTAACTCTTATTATGCCTAAAAACAATTCCTTAAAATCGGTATTAATTATTGGCTCTGGCCCTATCGTTATTGGCCAGGCTTGCGAGTTTGATTACAGCGGCACACAAGCCGCCCGCAGCCTGCAGGAGGAAGGTGTAAAGGTTATCCTTATTAACAGCAACCCGGCTACCATTATGACGGATCCGATGATGGCCGACCGGGTTTACCTGTTGCCACTTACCGTGGAAAGTATTGAACAGATATTGGAAGAAAATGATATAGATGCGGTGTTGCCCACCATGGGCGGACAAACAGCCCTGAACCTTTGCAAGGAAGTAGATGAATTGGGGATCTGGGAAAAACATTCGGTGCAACTCATTGGGGTGGATATCAAGGCCATCGACAAAGCAGAAGATAGAGAGAAGTTTAGGTTATGGATGATAGAAATGGGCATACCCGTTTGCGAAGCAAAAATTGCCAACTCATTTTTAGAAGGGAAAGAATTTGCCCAGGAAATAGGTTTCCCGTTGGTGTTGCGACCATCTTTTACCCTGGGTGGAACCGGCGGTGGTATTGTATTTAAAAAAGAAGAACTGGATGAGGCGCTGAACCGGGCACTTACTGCAAGCCCCATTCACGAAGTGCTGGTAGAAACAGCGGTGCTGGGCTGGAAGGAATTTGAATTGGAGCTTTTACGAGATAGCAACGACAATGTGGTGATCATTTGCACGGTTGAGAATTTTGACCCCATGGGTGTGCATACCGGGGATAGCATTACCGTTGCACCTGCCATGACGCTGAGCGATACTGCATACCAACTAATGCGTAATACCGCTATTGATATTATGCGCAACCTGGGCAATTTTGCCGGCGGTTGCAATGTGCAGTTTGCCATGAATCCACAAACTGAACAAATTATTGTGGTAGAAATAAATCCGAGGGTGAGCCGTTCTTCTGCTTTGGCCAGCAAGGCCACCGGTTACCCCATTGCAAAAATTGCTGCCAAACTTGCGATAGGTTATAACCTGGATGAATTGAAAAACCAGATCACCCAATCTACTTCTGCTTATTTTGAGCCTGCGCTCGATTATGTAATTGTAAAAATTCCCCGCTGGAATTTTGATAAATTCAAAGGTGCCAATGATACCCTGGGCTTTCAGATGAAAAGTGTGGGAGAAGTGATGGGCATTGGAAGAAGTTTTGCGGAAGCAGTGCAAAAAGCTTGTCAGAGTTTAGAAAACGAAGCCGTGGGCCTTGGTTATTATGGCAAGAGTTTGATGCATGCAGATGAGTTGATAGAATACATCAAGATTCCAAAATGGGATCGCATCTTCCGTATTAAAGATGCACTGATGGCAGGTGCCAGCGTAAAACGCATTTGCGAAAGTACTTTGATAGACCGCTGGTTTATTTACCAGATTCAAAAAATATGCGATTGCGAAAAAGAGATTGCTAAATATGGCCTGGGCACTTTGCCGGATCATGTATTGACAGAGGCGAAGTTGCTGGGCTTTAGTGATGAACAAATTGTGCGCATCATGCAAGAAGAAGACGCCGATAAAATTTACGAACGCCGCAAAGCCATGGGCCTTACCCGTGTGTTTAAAATGGTAGATACCTGCAGTGCGGAGTTTGAAGCCAAAACGCCTTATTTCTATTCTACATTTGAAGCCCCCTCTATCTCTCCGAAAGGGGAAGAACTGCTTTCCAATGAATCTATAGTCTCGGATAAAAAGAAGATCATTGTACTGGGCAGCGGACCCAACAGGATAGGCCAGGGCATTGAGTTTGACTATTGCTGTGTGCATGGTTTACTAGCGGTAAAAGAGATGGGCTACGAGGCAATCATGATAAATTGTAATCCCGAAACAGTGAGTACCGATTTTGATATAGCAGACAAATTATA
Organism: Chitinophagales bacterium; assembly: GCA_038257335.1. Classification (GTDB taxonomy): domain Bacteria; phylum Bacteroidota; class Bacteroidia; order Chitinophagales; family Chitinophagaceae; genus Ferruginibacter. Next base: position 25,421 of record JBBSJJ010000056.1, read on the forward strand.
TTTTGAGCCGGTGTTTTGGGAGCACCTCTGGGAAATTATTGAACATGAAAAGCCAGTTGGTGTAATTGTGCAGTTGGGTGGCCAAACGGCTTTGAAGCTTGCTAAAAAGTTGCACGAAAAAGGAGTCAAAATTATCGGCACCAGTTTCGACAGTATGGATATTGCAGAAGATCGTGGACGCTTTAGTGACTTGCTTAAAGAACTCGGTATACCTTATCCAAGATATGCCACTGCTTTTAACACGGACGAAGCCATTGAAGCTGCCAAAGAAGTTGGATACCCTGTGTTGATTCGCCCGAGTTATGTTATTGGTGGGCAGCGTATGAGAATTGTGTTGAATGATGATGAACTGGAAAAAGGAATTTTAAGTTTGATCAAACATTTGCCGGGTAATAAAATCCTCATTGACCATTTTCTTGATCGCTGCCAGGAAGCAGAGATTGATGCCATTTTTGACGGCGAAGAATTTCATGTGATGGGCGTGATGGAACACATTGAGCCGGCGGGCATTCACAGTGGCGATAGCAATGCCGTGTTGCCGCAGTTTAATCTTTCTCCTTTGATTGTGCACACCATGGAAGAGTATGCCGAAAAAATTGCCAGGGCTTTGAATATTAAAGGTTTGATTAACGTGCAGTTTGCCATCAAAGACGGAAATGTGTTTGTAATAGAAGCCAACCCAAGGGCCAGCCGTACCACGCCTTTTATTGCCAAAGCATACCAAATTCCTTATCTAAACATTGCCACCAAAATAATGGTAGGCGCAAACAAAATAAAAGATTTCACGTTCGAAAAAAAGATGACAGGTTTTGCCATAAAGGAGCC
>JBBSJJ010000057.1:0-26154 GCA_038257335.1 Chitinophagales bacterium
AGATAACTAAAAACAACTGCCGCTACAATAAGGGCGTTATTCATTACACCTTCTACCGAAAATGATAACTTTATTAAAATCGTTGAGATCACAAAACCCGAGTTCCTGATGATGATGTGAAAACTGTCGAAATAGAAAAGTGAGAACAACAGTAGTATCACATCAATGATGATTAAGAGCATAAAGAAATCCTCGAAAAATATGTTATTAATATTTTTGAACGTGGCTATATTACTCCCCTGGTCTTGTGTGGAGGCGACTATCCAACTTGCAAAGGAGTAAAATGCCAGGCCAATTAAAACAGGAACCAAAACAGTAGCGATCCTCTTCTTTAATTGAATGAACTTATTTATCCTAACCTGCCCTTCAGGCGTTTTAGCATAATCGTCGCCACCTTGCCTTTCTAGCTTTTGATAGAATTTTTGAATTAAAAAGAATAGTATCAGTGCAGTTGCCATATCGTACGTGAACTGAAGGTCGCTCTGCACCCTGAACCAATTCGAGGACATTTCTATGTTGCCAATGTCTTTAAAAATCCTCCTGATTACAATCAAGGTTATTATTTCGTATTGCTTACCAATGTAGCTGGAGATGGACCTCGGCAGGTAAAACACCAATAAGAACACTTCGTAAACCAGGATGAAAGAAAAGGGTGTGTATACTGCAGAGATGGGACTTGAGGTAAGTTTCAAATCAAGGTGAATAATGTTCTTATTTACCAGGAAGATGACGAGCAAGTGAACTAAAAAACTAGCTATCGCAATTCCGATGGCGATGCGCTCTGTTCTTTCCCTGAACTTTTCGGACAAGAAATTCCCGAATAATTTATTCATATTGAGTTTAAACAATATTTACATTGATTAGTTTAAACTAATTCCGGGCTGTTTTAATTTAAAAGATTCTCCACGTGTGAGATAACATCAAAGAGTGGGAATGGCTGACAATTTAAATTTTCAGATTGAAATGATAAAATGGCTGGTCGATGTTAATAGTGAATGGAAACACTGTTTGGAACACCAGCAACGTGCAGTGTATTGCTGAAGTGCACAAAATAGGCTTTCGTCAGCCCCGGGCCACGCAGGTTGAAAACAAAATTTAAAACACGGTTTCTGTCAGCATGCATTTTCACAACAGCATTTTAGCAGCCGTATTTTCGTCATTCGTAGCCATACTTTTTTAAAAATTCTTTTCGTAAAGTTGACACTTTGCCCGAAAACCTTCTGTCGAACCAAATATGGTGGGGAGCTCCCTGCAATGTGTGAAATTCAAAATCATTTCCCAGCTTTTTCAATTCGTTTGCAAAGACCGCCGCTGTGGCATAAGGAACAGCCTGGTCATTTGTTCCATGAATAATTAACATCGGAGGAAGTTTTTTCCTGACAAGATGAAGTGGTGATATTTTTTTCACCATATTTTTATCTTTCCGGTCTTTTGTAACCCAGTCGGTATTTCCATCAGCTCCCAAATTGTATACAGCAGCATGCACAATTAATAAATTGGGAGATGCACTGTAGTTGAGATTGTCAGTGCTTTCATTCCAATCGTTCGCCAAGGCTGTGGATAATACCAAATGCCCCCCGGCAGAATTACCAGAAGCAACTATGCGACTCGTGTCAATGTTATATTGGGAAGCATTCTCTCGCAACCAACGTATAGCCGTTCTTGCATCCTTTACTGCTTCAAAGGGAGTTGTGCCCTGGCGGTCTGCAAGCCGGTACTCAACAGACACGCCTACCCATCCTTTTTTAGCATAGTCAGCGCAACTGTAAAAAGCCCATTCTGGATTTCCCTTTGTCCAGCTACCTCCGCTAAAAAAAACCATTACAGGATTCTTTCTAGATTTATCCAAGCTATCAGGTAGAAAAAGGTGAATGTCAAGGTTAAAGCCATCTACCGTTTTATAGGTTTTTATCAAATGGTTTTCTCTTCCCTTCATCCCATCCCGGTAAAACGAATCTATGGTTGTTCTGTAAGCAATATTCTTACATGAGCTTTCAAATTTATAAACCACTGTTGCCAAATTCTTTACACCCCAATCATCAATATGCTTGTACAGGTAATCATATTGCCAAAAATCCATGCAAGCCCGATTGGTAAAATATTTTGGTATCAAATTTAAAAAACTATTGAGCCGCTGATTATCCATTTTTTTATAAAATGGTTTTTTAAGTTCAATAGATGACTTGTGCCGCAGAAAACCCCTTATATATTCTTTGAAGTCGTCGCTGGCTAGCAGGTCCTTGTTATTAAAGTCTGATAGATTTCTATCCAGTCTCTTTTGAATGGGAGCGGATAAACTTACATTTTTACCAGTAAATATTTCGTGGAAGTAGGGGTAATCAAGGATAATTTTATCGAAGAAAAAATGAATGTCAGTTTCTTGCTCCTTATTGAATGTTACATCTGAGTTCCTGCTTTCAACCTTGTAAGTATTCAGAACTTTTTGAAAGCGGTTTCGCAAAGAATCCATCTTAAAAACGAATTGCTTTTCCGGAAGGGCATAGATTATGTTACGGCTAGGATAAAAATAATTGGCGAATTCATTACTTGTCGTTTTCTGTTTGGAAAGATAATTGGTGCGCAATGAATCAGCAGTCTGTTGCTGAGCAAGGCTGGTTAGTGAAATCAGTGATAAGGCAATTGTTAATATCTTCATTTCTATCTCTATTTGTTTTGGGGTTTGAGTATGTGACTGCTAATAACGGAGTATGGGCGGGGGCCGAATATTCATGGCTTGGTCGGCCCGGAGCTAAACGCTGGTTAATAAATAAAAATACAAGATAACAACCAGGCTCTACAGAATTTTGACCTCGGCATAGAAACCTGCATTTGTACTGCTGTTGATTGTAATACCCCGCAAGCTTCAATTGAGCGATACCCTTTTTACCTGTTGTGCTGTTATTCCACATAGCCATTCACCTTGTTCGCTTTTTTGGCTCTCCAATTGTCGAAGGTCATTTCAAATTTAATTTCTCCTTTTCCGTGAACTCCAATTTCTGTCCAACCTAATTTTCTATAAAATGTTTCTGCTCTTGTGTTCGGCGAAGTTCCTAACCAAACACTGCTTTTTGTTTGTAAAAAATACCACTCAAGCATTACGTCATGCAATTGCCTGCCGATACCTTGCTTTTCAAACGTTGGTAGTAGAAACAATGCCCAAATATTATTGTCCTGCAAGTCAACAATTGAAAAACCTACAATTTGATTGTCTATTTCACACACCCACCCTTTTCCTCTAATAGTCAAAAATGTTATGCAGTCGGCGTCTGTTACAAGACTGGGGTCTGAGAGGGTATTTTCCGTAACGGCGTTTCTTACCGTTTGAATTTGTTGAATGTCGTCAACGGTGGCCTCTTTAATTGTCATAATTTATCAAGTTATTTTTTTTCGGACGTAGTGCGATCATCTCCTGGCAGGCACGGTTTTCAGCTTTTTGCTCTGCTGCATTTCAAAACATCTCAGCCAGTAACTGAAGCCAAGTGGAATTTATGATCATGAAATTTGCAACAAATATAAACCTGAAAATTGTCAGCCGGAGGTAAGCTGATAAATAAATGAATGCTCACTACTCAGCCTTATCGTCGGCAAAGCAGCGAACCGATTTTTTTACCAGCCTGGGTATTTTCACATCCATCAACAAATTTATAACCCGCCGCCAGGAAGGGTTCCTTTCTCCCGCATATGCGGCATCATTTCTTGCAAACAGAGCAAAGGGCTGCGTCCAGCCTTGAATAGCACCCACCTAAACATTGTATCAGGAACTAATCCCCATCAAGCTTATTGTCCCATACCGGACGGTCAGCAGGCGGCCGGGATTGTTAAAAAAAACATGCTTCGCTGCCTCATGTCGTGTTGTGGCAAACCGGGAAAAGCGTAGCGTTTTATTAAGTTTCTATTCCTTATTTGTATCGGACAACATTGCCCAAACTTACTTTTTCGTCTATAACATCGTTCAACACAAAAGCGAGGGTAACTGATTTTCTATTTTTACTCACTTTTGCTGCTTTGTTAGAGAATCCTTTAATTTTACCCGGCACGTTCATTATGATTGTATAGTTCACGTCTCCAAACATATATTTCATCATTTCCTTTTGCGATTCGTCATTCATGTCACCGATTCCCAGCCCATGGTCTTTCCGGGTTAATTGGCCTTTACTCCATGCGTAAAGATTTTCCAGCGATTTATCTTTTTTGTCGAGGTACAGGGCTTTATTTAAAGCCTCAACCGTTGCGAATTTCATTGACACTTTATAGATATCTGGTTGGGAAGTATCGGCTACGACATTCTTAACCCCCTTTACGGAAGCGTATTTTTTAACGGTTTCGGCAAAACCTGAATCCAAAGTATATTTAGCATTTCGCATTGCAGTTTCACCAGTGCGTTCATATGCATCCAGATATTCTGTCGCATCCATTGTACTTACGTAAAAACCAGAACCATCTTTATTAATAGTTACCTCTTCAGTAATATCAAAACAAGAGTACAAACAAATAACAACTCCTGTAAAAAGCAGATAGCGTAATGTTTTTCTCATTCCTGGAATTTTCAAATTTTTAAGATTATTGATAAAGCCTTAGACCTTACGATTATTTTTTGACAATGGAGCATACCGTATGCGCCCGTAGGCTGATGTTTGTTATTGATGAAGCGAAGTGCTGCAAAAAATTCGTGTAGTATCCGAGCTAAATTTCCAGACGGGATTAGCCGTCATAAAACTTACATTGCCTAGCTATATGATCGGGCATCGCTGGTGATCCTTTGCCGTGCTCGTTTCTTCTCGAACCATACCCGCTTCGATAAAAGCTCAATAAAGTTATACCGCATAAGTGAGTGACACAACGATGCCCAATAGCATTACTGCCGCTGGCCAACAAAAAATTACCCCTTCCTGTTCTCCAATATTTTTTTAAAGGAACGGCCACGAATCTCTTCGAGGCTGAGGCCGGTTACCAACACTTCCTCTTCGGTAATAGCGCCGCTGTTAAGGGCACGCAGGAAAAAGTTTAGCAGGCCCTGCCCTGTGGCAGCATCGTCAAACACATCGCCGATGAGGCTGGCACGGGCGGCTTTATCTACAAAGGTGCGCAGGCGCTCTACGGCACCGTCGTAACTTTCTAAAAAGAAGGCAAACACGGCGGCATAACGCATGGGCACTTGCGCAGGATTTAAATCCCAGCCCTGGTAAAAACCATTGAACAGTGAGTGGCGGATATGCCCGTAACCTTTGCGCCATGCACGGTGTACGGTGTCTTTGTTTTCCTGCAATTGTTGTTGGGTAAGTTGCTCTCCCCGGTGCGGACCAATGGGCATGGTGTTGGTAGCGCCATCGCTGAGCCAGATGCCGGTATGTGCCAGAGCTACCTTGGTGTTGTGGTGTGCAAAGTCGCAAACGGGATGATCCATTTCCTGGTATTTGGCGGTGATGCTGCAGGAGGCGGTGTAATCGTAAGTGCCAAAATGCGTGGCTATGCAGCGGCCTTTGCTGGCTTTAATAAAACGATACAGTGGGTTGATGCCATCCTTGTCCATCACGGCTTGGGTGGTTTCTACCATCATCTCCATTTTCAAACTGTCGGTGGGCAGTTTCAATTCTTCTTCCAGTATTTCGAACACACTAACGAGGGCGGATACCTGCTCTGGGATGGTTACCTTAGGAAGCATCACCACAAAGTTTTCGGGCAGCTTGCCCTTGCTTTCTTTTACGAGGGTGCTCACAAAAATATCGAGGGTGCGCAGCCCACGCTCTTTCATTTCTTCGGTAAAGGGTTTGATGCGGATGCCAATAAAAGGCGGTAGCGATTTTTCCTGGATGCCTTTGGCTACTTCCTGTGCAGCAGATACGGCAGTGGCATCTTCTTCTTCGTTGCTGCGGTTGCCATAGCCGTCTTCAAAGTCTATGCGAAAATCTTCGATGGCTTCTGTGCGTAGTTTGTTCAGCACTTTACAATGCACCTGGTAACTCATGTGTGCCGGGTGCTTTTTTTGCTCCGCTTTGCCCAATGCTTCGTAGGTTGTTTTGATGTCTTCGGGGCTTTGGGCCATGTCTATTTCACCATATCCTTCCATCTTAAAAATGGCGCCGAAGCTGAGAAAATCAGGAGCATAGGTGGTAAAGTTTTCCAGCGCTCTTTCGCCCAGGGTTTTGGCAGAGTCAAATTTAAAAAGGTTGGCACCGCCATACACAGTATGCACGGGCTGGCGCTCGGCCCTGTCGCCGGGATATACTTTTTGAAATGCCTTGTTGGCGTCTTCGAGTTTTTCGAAAATCTTTTTTCTTTTTTTGGATGGGATGGTTGTACTCATGATATTTTATTTGCTTTTAAAACCAAGTTGTAGGTGTTTATCAAACTGATAAATCTTCTTTTACGGGTTTCTAATTTTGAGTGATGCGCTTCCACCTTTCAGGCTGAAGTAGCAAGCATCTTATGCTTTGATAAAGTAGATGCTTCGTTCCTGCATGACAGTATACAATTTATGATGAATTTGGCCTCTCTTATATTTGTTCTGAACAATTTTTAATGTTCGTTTATCTATTCTTTATCAGGTGTTCCGCTTCCACCTGTCATGCGATTTATGATAAACCTGGCCTATCTTATATTTATTTTTTCCTAAGCTTTTTTAATCTTCACTTATCATTTTCTTTTTCCCCTAATGCGCCTCTACCTTTCAGGCTGAAGTACGAAGCATCTTATGCTTTGATAAAGTAGAGGCTTCGTTGCTCCTGCATGGCAGCATGCAGTATAAGGCATTCCTTCAAACTTAGCGGCCCTAAGAAGCATCTCAACTATTAAAGGGTTTTGAACCTTTTAAACTTCTCGAACATTGAACTTTTTAAAGTTTGCCTACCGGCAGGCAGGATCTTAAACCTTAAACGACTTAATCGTTATACCCATTCTCAACTGCCCCTATACGTCGAATACCCAAAGGGGCTCAACAGTAAGGGGATGTGATAATGGCTATCGTCTGAAACGGTAAAATCTATTTCTACTCTTGGGTAAAAACCGGTGATGCCCTGCGCCGCAAAATAAGGGGCCGTAAAAAACACTAGTTTATAATTGCCGGGCACCACTTTCTTTTCTGCCGGCAGCATATCGCCCAGGCGTCCATCTTTATTGGAAACACCCTGGGCCAAAGTGTACCATGCGTTGTTTACAAAATGCATCAGGCGAATGCTCATGCCTTCTGCAGGTTTACCCAGGTTGGTGTCCAGCACATGTGTGCTTAGCTGGCTGGATGATACGTGCTGCCAGTCGCCCTGATCAATAATTTTTTTAAACCGCTGCAGGGTGATCTTCAACTGCTCGCCTACGGCAATAATGAGCTCCTCTTCAGAATTGTTGGGACTGCGATCTTGCAGCAGGCGCAGCATTTCTTCTGCAGATTTACCCGTGGCAAATACAATGAAGATGAAACCGAACTTAGCCTCGTACAAATCGTTGGCATGACTCAACTGTGCTATTACATCCTGCGGTGCAGCCTGCACGTTTTCCTGTTCGTCGCCGGCCAGGTGACGTGTAGCCGGAAATTTTTCGGCAAGGCTGTTGAAGTCGCCAATTTTAGGATGTTGGCTGAGGGCCTCCAGCCAGTCTTCCCGGGAGCAGCCGTAATACCAAACTTCCATGGCTCGCTTCACGAGGGCGGCTTCGTCGGCAAAAGGAAAACTTTCCATCATCTGCGTTTGCCAATTGGCAGAGCCACAAGCGGTGGCCAGTAGGTCTTTGGCTGCATCAGCCGGCAGTTTGTTAAATTCGGTCAATGTCATATTCGTTATTTTAAAGTGGCACCCTGGCTTATCCAACACCTAATCAATTCCCTCTCCGCTTCCGTCATGTTCGTCTTGTTGTTTTGCGGCATCGACTTAGTGAGTACAACCCGTTGCAAAATTTTATCCTTCATTTTTTCGATATCCTGTGGCGTATCGTACACTACCCCGTTGGGTGGTGCTTTGTAAAAATCATCGCTCGGCCTTGCAGAGTGGCAACTGATGCAGCGGTTGTGAATAATGGTATTTACTTCTGCAAAGGTTACCGTTTCGTTGCACTGGCCCGGCTTTGCCGGTGCCGAAATATACGCTGCAGAAAGCAGCACAACCACACTTGCCGGCAGCACCCACACAGACAGTTGACCTTTCTCTTTTAAATTGAGGTAGTGTTTTACACCAGCCACACCCAGCGAAATAATTCCTAAAATGAGCCAGGGATATTTGTAACCAAATGTAGTGGGAAAATGATTGCTAATCATTACAAACAGCACCGGCATGGTTAAATAGTTATTGTGCAGCGAGCGCAACCCGGCATTTTTACCCAACTGTGGGTCCAGTGGCTTTCCCTCGCTGGCCGCTCTCACCATAGCTTTTTGTGCAGGGATGATCACAAAAAAAACGTTGGCAGCCATAAGCGTACCAAGCATGGCACCAAAATGAGTGTACGCAGCCCTTGCGCTAAACACCTGTGTGTAAAAATAGGCACTACCCATGGCAAGCACAAACCCTACCAGTGCAAACCATTCTGCTTTTTTAACCAGCGGCGTTTTGCATAAAAGATCGTACACAAGCCAGCATACAATGAAAGAACCAATACCAATACCGATAGCTGCCCAAGCCGAAATGGCGAGGATATTTTTATCTATCAAAATAGCATGTGCATTAAAATAATAAACCACAAACAACAAACAGAAACCAGATAGCCATGTAAAATAGGCCTCGTATTTAAACCAATGCAAATGGCGTGGTATAGTCTTGGGTGCCACTTTGTATTTTTCTAAATAATAAAAACCGCCGCCGTGAATGGCCCAGAGATTGCCAGCCAATTCGTCTCTCACATCCCTGGTGCGGTTCAATGCATTTTCTAAAAAAACAAAATAGAAGGAAGCGCCTATCCACGCAATGCCAAAGCTAATGTGTAGCAGCCGCACCACAATGTTAAGCCACTCCATAAAGTGACCCTCCCAAATACTTCCTTTTAAGATGAGGTAAACAGATACCAGCAGGCCAAGAATGGTGAGCAGCATGGCGGTGTAAACAAAAGTTTGCGTAGTGGTTACCTGCATTGTTTTGGCAGCACTCATTGGCTCGTCTTGCTCGTCGGCAGCAGACTGCTGCTTCAGCAAACTGCGCAGGTAGTAGGTGATGATGGTTAACATCAGCAGCACGAGTAACAACATAACCAACAAAATATAACCACTCATTGCTTTATGCTTTTTTGCCCAACAATCTTAAACGGCTTACGCCACCATCCGGAAAAATATTTAACCGAACATGGGAGTACACCCCTGCGGCATCGATACTAAATTCATGAATGGCGTCTGCACTTAATTGCTGCGTGGGCACTATTTTTTCCCATTCTACTTTGTCATTGAGTACGGCTTCATCACTGGTGCTGTTGCATGCTTCCAGGCTGCAACTATCAGGATAATTTCCCTTGAAGTGACAGGTGTCTACTACCGCTTTTTCAATGCTGCCCAGGTGGGCGAGCTTTACAACAACCCAGTCCCGGTTATTGGGGGTACGGTTGCGTTTGGTTTCCCAGCCGTCGCCCATATTAGCTCCACGGTTGGGCATGAGTAAATTAGATTTATCACTAAAGAACATATCGTTGCAGCTAAGGGCCTGGGCGCCATTCAATGCAGCAGCCAGGTCAATGGTTTCTTGTGGGGAGACACCCTCCCAGTTTTTAAATACCTGCCCGTATACCCGCAATCTTGCTACGCCTCCATCCGGGTAAATGTGTAAGCGGATATGTGTAAATATTTGGCTGCTGCTACTGGCATAAAAATTTTGACTGCCGGCATCCAGATGCCGCTTGGGTAAAATCTCCTGCCAGTTTAGTTTATCCCAACCTGCTTCTGTAGATGAAGTGGCAACAGCCGATGCTTCCAGGTGAACTGCTTCTACAGAAGCATATGGGGGATGATTGCCGAGAAAAAAATTGGTATCTACATCGAACCCGGCAATACTGCCGGGCGCCGCCAACTGCACTACAGCCCAGTCGTGGCCTGGCGTACGCTTGCGGCGGCTTTCCCAGCCATCCATCCATTTACCTCTCTCTGTATATTTATCTGCAATAAATATTCCCCGGCCTGGCTTGAGCAGGTTTTCCTTTTCTGCAAAAAAATCGTCTGTACAAAACAGTACTTTTCCCCCCAGCCTTTCTGCGGCAAGGTCTGTAAGCCCGGCAAATGCAGGGGCCGTTTTGAGGATCTCCGTTACTTTTTCAAAAGCCATGTTTTTACGTTTTTTTTAAAAGTTACCCCAGCGCATAGCTGGTTTATTTATCCTTAAAAAGGGTGCTTCCCTGCAAGAATTATTTCACCATGAACTGTTGCTTTGTCTGCAACCTTGCCATTCTTAAAAACGGTGTTTCCATTTACGATGGTTTGTATTACAGTTCCAAACAATTCTTCGCCGGTGTAAGGGCTTGCTTTGTGGCGATGCAGATTATTTTCTTCGGCTATCACCATTTTTTGTGCAGGTTGCCAAATCACTATGTCTGCATCGTAGCCGATCTTTAAAAAACCTTTCCTAGTGTCTAATTTTAAAAATGTAGCAGGATGCTCGGTGAGCAAAGGAATAAATTTTTCCAACCCCATGTGTTCTTTCATTGCTGTGTAAGCGGAAGGTAACAAATATTGCAGACCTGCAATGCCGCCCCAGGCTTTTTGCAAATTACCAGAATCAATTTCTTTGATGGAGGGTGGTGCCGGTGAATGATCGGTGGCAATAAAATCTAACATGCCGGCAGCGAGTGCTTCTTTTAATAAATCGTTGTTTTCTTTTTCCCTAATAGGCGGTGCACACTTAAACAGGGTGTTACCATCAGGAATAGTTTCGGCATCAAAGTAAATGTAATGCGCACAGGTTTCGGCTGTGAGCGGAAGCCCTGCTGCCTTTGCGGCTGCAATGCTTTGCAAAGCCTGCGCAGAAGAGACATGCACAATATGTGTAGGACAATTATATTTTTCGCAGAGTTCAATCATCAAAGCCACCGCATCATTCTCCCATTTTTTTGGACGGCTCTTTAAGTATTCCGGGTAGCTGCACGGATTGTTTGACAACGCTGTTACAACTTCTTCGCCATAAATTTCGCAGTGCGCCAGTAGTGGAAGGTTATATTTTGCAATGATGGGCATGGCTGCTTCCAAATGCTCTCTCTTCACATTTGGAAATTCATCTATGCCGGAATGGGTTAAAAAACATTTGATGCCGAGCACACCTGCTTCCATCAATTCCTGTAAATCATTTTCATTGCCAGGAACCAGGCCGCCATAAAAACCAACATTTACATGTAGCTTATTATTGGTCGCCTCCAGCTTTTGCTGAAAGGCTTTTTTATTGGTAGTAACCGGGCTTGCGTTCAGGGGCATGTCTACGATACTTGTAATACCACCGGCTGCAGCGGCTTGTGTGGCAGTATCAAAACCTTCCCAGCCTGTTCTACCAGGCTCATTGATGTGCACATGCGCATCTATTACACCGGGCATCAGCACGGCATCGCCCATATCTTCTGCTCCTGCCACTTTATTAAATTCAATACGGGTAATTTTTCCTGCAGCAAAAGAAATGGTAGCAGGTTGAAGTTTGCCTTCTATCCAGCAGCGATTGCTGTAAATATGAACCTCACCCCTTACCTCACCCTCCTTCTCCATACCGGAGAGGGAGCAGTGCAACAAATCATCACTCAACTTTTGATCTTCCATATGGTCATTTATTCTTTATTCAGCTGCGGACAGAATGAATTATTAAAGCTAGATGTGCCTATACATCATCAAATGCTTTCTATCTTCTCACTAATAATTGTCTCATTGGTATAGTTCTGAAAAACTAATTTTTCGTACAATCCCAGCAATACTTTCTCCGGCGTCATGGGCGCAGAAAAATTGACCTTACTGTCGGGGTTAAACGCTTTAATGGCATTGCGTAAAGCAAAATAAGTTCCGATGCCATACATGAGCGGCGGCTCCCCTACAGCCTTAGAGCGAAAGATCGCAAGGTTGTCGTTGCTGGTTTCTAAAAAATGGATGTCGACAGTTTTTGGTGCTGCATAAATGTCGGGCACTTTGTAAGTAGACAATGCATTGCTGCGCAAACGGCCTTCTGCATCGTACACAATTTCTTCCATGGTCATCCAGCCTATGCCTTGCAGCAGGCCGCCCTCTATTTGTCCCCTGTCAATAATGGGGTTCATGCTGCTGCCAAAGTCGTGCACCAGTTGCACCGCATCTACTGTATAAATTCCCCGAAGACAATCTACCGTTACGGTAGTAAGTGCCGTGCCATACACATGGTACGCAAACGGATGGCCTTTTTCAATGGCGTGGTTGTAGTTAATTTGCGGGGTGGCATAATGGCCATGCTCACTCAGGCTCCTACGCTTAAGATAGGTTTCCATAACCAGCTTGGTCCAGGTGAGGGAGGTTGCTTTACCTGCGTGGTAAATGACTTCGTCCTTAATTTCTATCTCTTCTGCGCTGGCTTCCAACAATTCTGCCGCTGTTTGTAAAAGACGTTCCAGTATTTTATTGCAGGCTATTTGCACAGCTTTGCCATTTAAATCTGCCGTGGCACTTGCTGCAGAGGGAGAAGTATTGGCTATGCGAAAAGTATTGGTACTATTTATTTTTATGCGGGAAGCAGCAATAGCAAAAGTTGCAGCCGCCACTTGAATCATTTTGGTATTGACGCCCTGCCCCATTTCTACAGCGCCTGTGCTCAACAGCACGCTTCCATCTGTGTACACATGCACCAATGCTCTTGCCTGGTTCATGGGCGTTTTGGTAAAAGAAATTCCAAAACAAACCGGCATGAACGACAACCCTCTTTTCAGTAAAGGATGTGTAGCATTAAAATCAGCTATCTCTTTTTGCATGCGCTCTACATCATATTCCCTCACTGCCTTGTGCCAGCAAGCTTCCGCTTCGCTGGCCGCTATCTGGCCATACGGAAATTCGTCACCTGTTTTCAGCAGGTTCTTTTGTTGTATCTCTGCGGCTGAAATGCCGAGCTGTTCTGCAGCTTTTGCAATTGCTGATTCTATTACAAACATGCCTTGCGGCCCGCCAAAGCCACGAAAGGCCGTGTTGGAAGGCAGGTTGGTGCGGCAACTGTATGCCGTAGCCGTTACGTTTGGCACAAAGTAACTATTGGTACAATGAAACAAGGTTCGCTCCAGCACTGCTGGCGAGAGGTCGGCAGAGGCACCGGCATTTTGGTAAAAGGTAGCCTCGTATGCTTGTATGCGGTAGTCTTCATCCAGCCCTATCCTGAAGTCGGAACTGTAAGGATTTCTTTTACCCGTCATGCGCATGTCTTCCATTCGATTAAGGCTGTACTTTACTGGTTGCTTGAGCAACTGCGCAGCCAGCGCACAGTAAATTGCCCAGGAAGTTGCCTGGTCTTCTTTACCGCCAAAGCCGCCACCCAGGCGGGTGGTGTCTACCTCTATGCGGTGCATGGGTATGCCCAGCACATCGGCTGCATGCCTCTGCACAGCCGTAGGCCCTTGCGTGGAAGAATATATTTTAATAGCGCCCTGCTCTAACGGTACAGCATAGGCGCCCTGCGTTTCTATGTACAAATGTTCCTGCCCGTTGGTGGCTGCAGTACCTTGTACTACATGTTTACAGTTTGCAAATGCAGCCTCACTGTCGCCTATTTTAAAAGTTCGTGGCGGCACTATCAACGACCCGTTTTGTTTTGCAACACGGGGGTCGGTCACAATCGGATGTGGATCTATTTCCATCGTTATTTTTTTCACGGCCGCATAAGCTTCTGCAGCAGTGCGGGCCACTACCAGTGCCACCGGCATGCCGTTAAAATGCACTTCATCTTCTGCAAGCAAAGGTTCGTCTGCCACTATACCGCCTATCTGGTTGATGCCGGGAATATCGGCAGCAGTAAATATTTTTACAACACCTGGCATTGTTGCTGCATCTGAGACATTTAAAGAAAGAATTTTACCGTGTGCTAACGGTGAACCGTACACGGCTGCAAAGAGCGTACCCTGCAGCAATGGAATATCATCCAGGTAAATGGACTCGCCACGGGTGTGTGAAAATGAATCTATATTTTTCATAAGCAACCTTTGGCCTCCGCACCAGGAACGAATTTTAAAAAATGTGCCGTCACCAACTGCTGCAGCAGCATTCTTTTATAAGTAGCAGAACCTCTTACATCGCTGATGGGTTCTATTTCAGCTTGAATAATGCTCAACAATTCCTGCAGCACCCCGGCTGATATTTTCTTGTTTGTAAGAAAGGAACTCGCTTGCGAAAAATAAAAAGGAACCGCTGCCACGCCTCCGGCAGAGAGGCCTGCCGCTGTGATCACATCTCCTTGCATGGTTAGCAGGAGAGCTGTATTTACGGTAGCTATATCAAGGTGTGTGCGCTTGCATACTTTTTCAAAGTTGAAATGAGCATTCCCGGTGGGTAGGGAAAAAAATATTTTCTCCAGCAGTTCATCGGCTTGTTTATCCATCTGCTTATAACCTTTGTAAAAGTCTCTGAGGGGCACTGTCCTTATTGTTTCCCCGCTACGCAATTGCAATTGTGCATCCAGCGCAAGAAAAAATATGGTAAAGTCACCAATGGGCGAAGCATTACAGATGTTGCCGGCAATGGTAGCCATATTCCTGATCTGTGTAGAAGATATCAATTTAATATAATGCGGCATGTTTGAAAAGTACTCTTCAAATACCGGCGAAGCCGCCATGTCTGCTGCCGTAACCGAAGCGCCCATCCAGCAAATGTTTCCCTGCACAGTGATTCCATTCAACGAATGATCATTTAACAAAAAATCAATGTCTTCATTCACCATTTCTTCATGCTGCTGCACATATAAGTCGGTGCCGCCTCCCAGTTTCTTTTTGTGGGCAACAGGCTGGCTGGGGGTACAGGTGGTTTCCCTTAATTGCGTAAGCCTTTGTAAGATGGAAGAAAAATATGCAGGTACAATATTGTTTTCGCTGGCGAAAGTCAGCGGATCCTGTTGCTGCCGTTGCTGCATTTTTTGGTTGATGAGTGCTGCGGCTCTCTCTATAGATTTATAACCCGTGCACCTGCAAATATTTCCATTCACAGCATGGATGGCATCTTCGTAGGCGGGTTTTTTTTCGCTTATGCAGAAAGACGCCAGCGAAACGATGAAGCCCGGTGTGCAAAAGCCACACTGCGTAGCACCTTCATCAGCAAAAGCCTGCTGCACTACATTCAAGCCTTCTACATTCAAGCCCTCTATGCTTACTATATGTTTACCGGTTGCATTTCCCAACGGCATAAGGCAACTCGTAGTGGTGTGGTATTTCAACTTGCCTTCTATGATTTCGCCCACGAGTATGGTGCAAGCGCCGCAGTCGCCTTCCCGGCAACCTATCTTTGTTCCTGTAAGATGTTGCTGGTACCGGATGAAATCCAGGAGCAATGTACCTGCCGCTGCAGCGGAGGAAACTTCTGTATCGTTTAATATAAATTTTAGCAATAGCGTGTTTTAGTTCTTTAAAGTTAAGATATTTGAATTAATGAATAAGGCAAGGTCACTCCTTTTAAACGAAACAGTTTTCTACCGCTTAACAGCCTTGTGGGTCATTTGTGAAGCCTTTGCAGGAGGCATTATGCATGGTTTTAAAATTCCTTTCACCGGTATGCTGGTGAGTAGCCTGGCGGTGATGTGCATCGTATTAATCGCCTGGCATGTTCCTTCGCCTACCGCCATTCTTAAAGCAACCATCATAGTAGCCATTTTCAAACTTATGCTGAGCCCACATGCCCCTCCCACTGCCTACGTAGCTGTTTTCTTCCAGGGTGCGATGGGGCAATTACTATTAAGACGGGGAAGTTTTTTTAAACCGGCAGCGGTATTGTTTGCGGTGTTGGCGTTGGTAGAATCATCACTGCAACGACTCCTTGTTTTGATTATTCTTTATGGCACCGAATTTTGGACAGCTGTAAATAAATATCTACAAAAGCTTACCGGCAGCGCAACGCCGGAAGCCTATACCTGGTGGCTGGCTGGCGGCTATGTATTCATCCATTTCTTAATGGGAGCAGGCGTTGGCTGGTATGCCGCAATGCTTGCTAAACAATCGGGTGAATGGGCCAACATGCCGCAAGACTACATCATTACACAGCAGGCATCGCCAGAAGATTTAGCAATGAAGAAAAAGAAAAAGAGAAAAATGAAGCTGTTTTTTATAGCGGCCTGGTTGTTTTTGGCAGGTATATTCCTGCAGGCATACATCTACCCTACGCAGGCATTGCTACCACGCCAGGAAGTATCGAGGATACTATTGAGATCACTACTCATTGTTTTAAGCTGGTATCTTTTATTGTTGCCTGTATTAACCAGGTTTATAAAATCACAACTTGAAAAACAGCAGGCAAAAAGGAGCGGTGATGTAAAAGCTGTGCTGAGCATACTACCACACACAAAATATCTTTTTGTAAAAAGTTGGGAGATCGCTTCCTCCGAACAGCGTTACCTACGTCGCCTCGCACTATTTTTAAAAATTCTGTTGCTGAATATTCTTTTTCAAAAAAACGAAACGATGGGATAGGCAGATTTCATCCTGATTTAAAGTCATGGGCGCTAAGCTAGTGAAGCCTCGTTAGAGGAGTCACTTTGGTAGTACAAAGAGCTCTGAGGTATGCAAAGCCCCCATCGGGCAATGTCATTAAGATAAGTGAATTAGTTTTTCAGAGCCATGAGCCCGGTCTGTGAACTAACTACGGATTTCAATCCGTTGAAATAGGAATAGAAACGGATAGAGAGCCGTAGGCTCGATACATTTTATTTGATGGATAAGTTTTGTATGGGCCGGGCCAGTCCCTCGCAGGCTATTTTTTTGTATGCAACAACGGATTGAAATCTCCGGCTGCACGGGCAGGCGTAGATATAAATAAATAGAGCCAGCGAATCTTAACTCAATGACATTGCCCATCGGGGCGACATTTGTTGAGCTACGTTTGTAAAAAGAAATTTCGCCCCGATGGGGCTTTAGGAAATAATTTAGACAGAATTGAGGTTGTTTGACTTGACGCCAATACTATTTAAAGTGTAAGCAATCTTGCCTCGCTCATTTTGAAAAAGCCCACGGGAACCTTCTTCTTTTCTCCTCCGCTTTTAACCCAAATTTATTGATACTGTACACCTGTAAATGCTTTACTGCTTCCTCCACAGAATCGGTAAAGAGGCAGAGCTCCAGGTCTTCATCGGAGATAGTTTTTTCCTGCCGCATGCGTTCGATGTGCTCTATCAGATCCTTGTGGTAAGCCACATCAAAAATAATAATAGGGAACTCGTAAATTTTTCTTGTTTGAATAAGCGTGATGGCTTCAAAAAATTCATCGAGTGTACCAAAGCCACCGGGCATTACGATAAACGCATAGGAGTACTTTATCAGCAAAGTTTTTCTTACAAAAAAGTGCTCGATGTTAACGGATTTGTCGAGGTAAGGATTGTAATGCTGTTCGTGCGGCAAAATGATGTTGCATCCTACGCTTCGGCCACCCACTTCTTTGGCTCCTCTATTGGCGGCTTCCATTATGCCTGGCCCGCCACCTGTCATTATGGTAAAACCAAGTTTTGCTACCTCCGCTGCAATCTCCTCAGTTTTCTTGTAATAAATATGATCTTCATTAAAGCGGGCAGAGCCGAAGATGGCAACACATGGCCCGGCATAGTGCAGCGCACGAAAGCCTCGAATGAAATCTATTACCACACTTATTGTAAACTTAAACTCCTTCCACCTGCTTTGCGGCCCTTCTAAAAATTCAATCTCTTTTTTTACTGCGTTTTTGTTCTTGTCCATACGTTTACAAAGTACCTAAAAAAATAAATGCGAACAGTGCTGCATTTTTTGTGATGTGTTAAATAAATTATGCAGAAATGTGGGGCATTTACCAGGTTGCAGGTGGCAGATTAGTCATACATTTAAAAACAAAATTGGCCCTATCATAGTTCAAAACTATATCATGACTTTACAACAACTTGAGTACATCGTGGCAGTAGACAACTACCGGCACTTTGGAAAAGCTGCATCACATTGCTTTATTACACAACCTTCCTTGAGCATGCAGGTACAAAAGCTAGAGAGCGAACTTAAGATTAGTATTTTTTCCCGCAACAGTTACCCCATTGTACCCACTGAAGTGGGCGCACTTGTAATTGAACAAGCCAGGAAGGTATTGTCGGAAGCCAGCAGTATTAAGGAACTCGTTCAACATCAAAAAGAAGATGTGGGAGGCCATGTAAAAATCGGCATCATACCAACACTGGCACCTTACCTGCTGCCCATATTTCTAAATAGCTTTATTAAAAAATATCCGGGGGTGAAAATTTCCATTAGCGAACTCACTACAGAAAAGATCATCAGGCGCTTGAAAAATGGAACGCTGGATGCGGGGATCATGGCTACGCCCCTGAACGAAAAAGGACTAGTAGAAGAGATTTTATTTTACGAAGAATTCATAGCATATGTGTCTAAAAAGGAAAAGATTTTTGCAAAAAAGTTTTTGCTGCCTGCCGACATAGATGTGCAGAAACTTTGGTTGTTAGAAGAGGGTCATTGCCTGCGCAGCCAGGTGCTGAATCTTTGCGAGTTACAAAAATCTGCTGCTTTTGACCAGCATTTTGAATACGAAACCGGCAGTATTGAAACCTTGAAACGCTTTGTAGAACAGAACCAGGGCATTACATTGTTGCCCGAACTTGCAACGCTGGACCTGAGTGGGGCGAAAAAGAAAATGCTCCGCTATTTTAAACACCCGGCACCGGCAAGAGAGATCAGTATGGTTACACCCAAAAGTTTTGTTAAGCGAAAATTAATTGAGCTGTTGCGTGTAGAAATTGAAAAGTGTCTGCCTTCATCCATTCTAAAAAAGAAAGATCAAAAACGAATTGACGTACTGTAATATTCCAGGAGGTTTAGCATCCAGAAAAATAGCGGCACTTATAAAGTACCGCTATCTAATCGAAAACCAGTGGCTCATTGAAATGAGCCACAAGGAGTCAAGCCCAGGTGATATCCCCAGGCGATAGTGAGGCTATAAAGTCGTTGCTAACTTTCTGACCTGCAGCTATCATTCTTTTCATCTCGTTGGAGTCAAATGTTAAACCACCAGGACCACCTCCAAGGGGTTTATCCGGGCGGAAGTTGTAAAGTTTTAAAGGCAGTTTATTCTCAAAGGGATTTCCATCTCCCTTGATCTTGAAATACTCATTCAGCTTTGCTTCTTCAATGCCTGCTTTTCTCATTTTCTTTTTCACTGCGTCTATATAGTGCAGCGCCTCATTGTATTGCCCCGGAACAATGAGGTCATTTTTGCCAACGTCTTCTGTAAAAATATCGATGGTTTGTTGCAGAATGGGGAAGATGGTTTTAAACTCTGTATCCAACAAAACCTTTTGCCCCGTTGATAAAAGGATGGTGAATATTTCTGTTGCGGCATTGTCGATGGCCATTTGAATGCCTGCATATTCTCTAACGCCGCCATCCACAAACTGGTAGTGAGGATGCGGTTCGCCGGGTACTTTTAAATTAACTTTTATGGGCGGCATAAATACGGGTTGGCAAGCTGAGGCCATAACCGCTTTGCGAAAATGATCTGCATTTACCAGGGTCCTCACTTCGTAATGCTGAGATTGTGCCGGCGCAGGGTCATTGGTAAAAACTACCAGCTCACTTGTTTGCAAACAGGTGGTGGTGAGGTATATTTTTTTACCGGATTCTTGTAGTATTTTATAGTTGTCGTCGTTGTAATATTGTTCAATAAGCTTCCACAAGGGGTTCGCATCAAAAATAGAGTGTTGGGTGAGCCGGTCGCCGAGGTTGCCTTTTTTGATAATATCGCTTGTTTGGATGGTAGTGTACAATTCTTCCAACAAATCGTAAGCGCCCATTGCCGCCAGCGGCGCTATCAGGGAACCAGTGCTGGTGCCTACATATATTTCAAAATCGAGGTTAGGGTATTCTTTTAAAAGTCTTTTAATGACTCCTACCGCAAAGGCTCCTTTGGAACCTCCGCCACTAATTACAAGCGCTCTGCTCATAGTATCTGATTTATTGATTAAAGGGTTCTGCAGTTCTTTTGATCTTATTTAACCTAAGGCCAAGGGCTGTTTGCAACCACCAGGTATTAAATTCATAATCCCGGTGAGCGGTGAGCCCCAAAATCAATTTATTCAACAGGTCTACATGTATACCGCCGCCGGCTAATTTTTGCTTGCCCGTGCCCCAAATATGATCTCCGGTAACATGCATATTGGCAGCACTGCCAAAGGGTCCTGCATTAAAGGTTTTTAACTTCACCGAAATCGTAGGACCAAACTGCCCTTCAAAATTTTTGCCGCCATAAAAGCCTCCAGCTATTAAGCCAGCCCTTAACTTCCCGGGCAATAGCGTCACCTGGGGAATCATTTGAAAGCCGCCCACATAAAGGTCTGCACCCCGGTGGAAATTGGTGATCATACCATTGTGTATTTTTGCATGCATAATAAATCCTGGTGGGAATTCTGTGTCGCTTTGAGCGATTCCTTTCCCACAGATAAGAGTAGTGAAAATGAAGAAAAGGCATTTTAAGTGTAGCATTTTCATAAAAGCGTTTTAAGAATCTATCAAAAATATACAACGACATTTTAAATTGCAATACCTCATTTTTGTGAGGGCAGCACAAGTAGGGATTGCCCTGGCAACCCCTGTTGGTAGATTTTCGGGCTTTGAAAAGCGGCAGTCAAAAATTGCGATACATCTGAACGGGAAAGAAAAGGCCCCGCACCATTCTGAACACCGATGCTGTAAGTGATCATTTTTATTGCAAAAAGCATTATTGTCCGTATGCCGAAAACCCGAATCTTCCATAAATGGAAACAACCTTCCATTTATCTTTGCTTTTGCAAAAACCGCTGAGTAGCTCCAATTGAAAAATAAGCAAGTGTGGCGGGCAGAAAATACTATTAAGGGCAGGGTCAGGGCTGAAACCCTGATAAGATAGTATTACTATCATTTAAAATAATATTCCTATCTTTGCCCGATAAAAAATGTACGTTTAACGACCGAAAAGTTTATGCCAGACAAAACCGTTTCTATCACAAGATCTATTTCTAAGCTGCACAATCTCCTGATGCTAGATAGAAGGGATATTGTTGTCATATATATTTTTGCCCTGCTTGCAGGTGTGGTACAACTATCATTGCCCTTGGGAATTCAATCCATTATAAACTTTGTAATGGCCGGAAGCATATCTACCTCTATTGTTGTATTAATAGCGATGGTAGTTTTTGGTGTATTTATCAATGGGTTATTGCAGATAAGGCAGCTACAAATAATTGAGAAATTAAAGCAAAAATTATTCGTACGGTTCTCGCTGGAGTTTGGAGACCGTTTGCCAAAACTTAATATTGAAAAGCTGGACAAAGAGTATTTACCCGAAATGGTTAACCGCTACTTTGAGACAGTTTCATTGCAAAAAGGGATGGATAAGTTACTGATAGATCTTCCGGCAGCTTCTATCCAGGTTTTACTAGGCTTAATCATCCTGGCATTCTACCATCCATTTTTTATAGGTTTTGGTTTATTTCTGCTTGTGATTGTTTTGGCTATTATCCGTTTTACGAGTCCCCAAGGTCTTGAAACGGCATTATTGGCAAGTCAATATAAATATGGTGTAGCCGCATGGCTGCAGGAAGTGGCCCGAACTGTAAAATCATTTAAATACGCAAAGGGCACTTCCCTTCACTTAAGTAAAACAGATGAGTTGGTGGGTAGTTATTTAAATGCCCGCACGCAGCATTTTAAAATATTAGTTATTCAATTCTGGAGTCTTATCTCCTTTAAGGTAACTATTACGGCTGCCATGCTTATACTGGGGTCGTACCTTTTAATAAACCAGCAGATAAATATTGGGCAGTTTATTGCAGCAGATATTATCATAATAGCTATCATAGCTTCTATAGAAAAATTAATAACGAACCTGGACGCTATTTATGAAGCTTTGGTATCTGTAGAAAAATTGAGTTTGGTTACCGAAGCAGAAAAAGAACAAAGTGGTAGTTTATCTCTACCCTCTAAAAACGAAGGCGTATCCTTAGAATTTAGTAGCGTTAGTTTTGCGTACAGTAATGAAATACCTGTATTAAATAATATAAGTTTCACAGTTGCCAAAGGGCAGATGGTACAACTGAAAGGCGCCTCAGGTGCAGGCAAATCAACTGTTTTACGAATGCTTACGGGCGCCTTTACTGGTTATAAAGGCAGCGTTTTAATAGATAGCATCCCTGCTGCCAATTATGAGTTACAAAGCCTCCGCAACCTTACAGGGATACTCCTGGGCAGCCAGGATATTTTTCAAGGCACATTGCTTGAGAATATAACTATGGGTAATGATGGTATCAATACTGAAGAACTAACTAAACTGGCCACTATTTTAGGCTTAAACGGGTTTGTTGAATCCTGCCATGAAGGCTACGATACTGTTTTGCAGCCTGTTGGTAACAAGCTTTGTAACAACGTTCGAAAAAATATTTTATTAATGCGTGCATTACTCGGTGAGTATCGTTTATTGCTGCTGGAGGAACCTTTTGATCACCTGCAGCAACCATTTAAAAATAATATCATTCAATATATAAAAGAAGATAAAACAGCCACTGTGTTGATTGCCTCGCAGGATGAGCAACTAAGCAGCTATTGCGATAAAGTTTTAATGCTGACTACAAATGGTGAAATGGTTAACTAGCCATGCACAAAATATCAAATAATGAATAAATATTTAACCAGCGATATAGAACAAGCATCTGGAAGCAGCCCACTTACTTCCTTTAGCAAGGTTTATAGAATACATCGAAAAAGTAGTGTGAGGTTTTGGCTTTGGGGGATGCTGTTTTTAATCGTACCCATTATGTTGTTACCCTGGACACAAAATATACGGGCAAAGGGTATGATTACCACTTTGCGCCAGGAGCAACGACCCCAGGAGTTAAACAGCATTATAGCCGGGCGTGTAATTAAGTGGCATGTAAATGAGGGTGACTTTGTGAAAGTGGGTGATACTATTTTGCAGTTAGGAGAAGTAAAGGTGGATTATTTTGACCCACAGCTATTAGAGCGCACACAACAACAAATAACTGCCAAGCAACAAAGCATAGAAGCGTATAATAACAAGGCCAATACCACCATTACGCAGGCACAGGCATTGGCCCGGGGTAGAGAATTAAAGTTGCAATCTTTAGACAACAAAATTGACCAACAACAATTAAAAGTACAAACTGATGAAGCGGATTTATTAGCCTTAAACAATGAACTGAATGTTTATAAAAGACAAATAGATGGGGCGAAAATAATGCTTGATAGTGGCGCTATATCACTGAGCGAATTTGAGAAAAGAAAAGTGAATTACCAGAATGGAGTTGCTAAAGTAAACAGTACTAATAATAAGTTATTACAAAACAGGCAGGAGCTAACCAATTTGCGGATTGAACAAAACTCCGCAGTACAGGAGTATTCTGATAAAATATCAAAAGCAGAAGGCGACAGGTTTTCTTCTTTATCGAGCGCAGCCAGCACCGAAGCCGAAGTGTCCAAACTACAAAATCAATATTCTAATTACGATGCCCGTAATAAACTGTACTACATTACAGCGCCCCAAAGCGGACAAATAACCAAGGCCAAAAAAGCTGGCATTGGTGAAATGGTAAAAGAAGGCGAAATGATGGTGGAAATTGTACCAGACAACATTCAATACGCCGTAGAAATGTTTGTTGAACCAATGGATTTACCGCTCATTTCGCTGGGCCAGAAAGTGCGTTTTATATTTGATGGTTTCCCGGTGATCGTATTTAGTGGATGGCCAAAGAGTAGTTACGGCACATTTGGCGGTAAAGTAACAGCAGTAGAAACTTCGGTGAGCTATAACGGAAAGTTTAGGGTGTTGGTAATTGAAGACCCGGAAGATAAAAAGTGGCCGAAACAATTAAAAATGGGCGGTGGTGCCAATGGCATTGCCCTGTTGAAAGATGTTCGCATTTACTACGAACTTTGGCGAAACATCAATGGATTTCCTCCTGAATATTATATCACAGATCCGGCTAAAGCTGGTATTGACAAAAAAGAAAAATAGTCTCTAAATTTTAAGGTATAATAGCAAATGTTCACGCAAAAAAAAATAGGTTTTTTAGTAATGTTGCTTTCATGGAGTCAGCTTAGTTTTTCCCAGGTAGATAAAGACATATTGTTTACGCCGGAAGCCTTTATTGAACAAATAAGATTGTACCATCCCATTGCCAGGCAGGCCAATATTAAGGTTAAAATAGCAACGGCAGAACTTTTAAGTGCAAGGGGTGGCTTTGATCCATCCATGAATGCAGATGCCAGCAGAAAAACATTTGACGGTAAAAATTATTACAACTACAACAATCCCGAATTAAAGATTCCCACACCCATAGGAATTGATGTAAAAACCGGCCTGGAGAATAGTGGTGGTAATTTTCTGAACACGGAATCTACAATAGGCAGAACGAGTTATGTAGGGCTAGACATACCGCTGGCTAAGGGTTTGATGATGGATAGAAGAAGAGCTGTGTTGCAACAGGCAAAAATATTTCGGAGCCAAAGTGAACAGGAAAGATTGGTGATGCTAAACGATCTGTTGTTTGATGCATATACAAATTATTGGCAATGGGCCGGGGCGTTCCAGTTGTACGCTGTATATTCTAAATTTGTAGATGTAGCCAATAACCGTTTGCGTTTGGTGCGTATTGCCTACAACAACGGCGACCGTGCTGCCATTGATACAGTTGAAGCTTTTACCCAGGTTCAAAATTACCAGTTACAACAGTCGGAAGCATTGCTACAACTTAACAATACGAGAATTGAATTATCAAATTATTTATGGCTGGCCAACGATAACCCCTATCAACTTCCCCTGCAATATGCCCCAGATACCATTCAATTTGCTATGAATATTGCTCCGCAAGAATTAGATGCGTTGGTAGAATTATCAGCTCAACAAAACCCCCTGATCAGAACTTACCAGTTTAAGTTGAACAGCCTGGAGGTAGAACGAAAATTAAAGTTTCAAAGCCTGTTGCCAACTTTAAATTTGAACGCCAATTTGTTAAACAGAGATTATTATGTTTTAAAGGGTGTTGATGCGATGCTGCTGCAAAACAACTACAAGTGGGGTGTTCAATTTAAGCTTCCCTTATTTTTACGGGAAGGCCGCGGCGAATACAGAAAAACACAATTAAAAATTAAGGAAACAGATTTGGAATTTGCGAGGAAGCGTTGGCAAATTGAAAATAAAATTCGCAGCTATTACAACGAGAATATTTTATTGCAGCAGCAATTACAAACCGCTCAAAGTATGTATAACAACTACTCCTCCCTGCTGCGCAACGAGGAATTAAAATTTAACCAGGGAGAAAGCAGTTTGTTTCTAATAAATATCCGTGAAACAAAGGTTCTGGAGCTTTTGCAAAAACAGGTAGAGTTGCGTGTTAAATACTTAAAATCGAGGTATGCTATAGAATGGGCAGCGGGGTTGTTGAGGTGAGGGGATTAATAAAAAATCCTGCCGAAGCAACATTTGGTGGAGAGTATCCGGCCTGATGCGGGACGACCTTTCCGAAAGCATTCGGAACGCTCTAACCAACTGAGTTAATTAACCACTCAATATAAGACCTACTTTTTTTGTGCTTTATTTCCAGCTCCCTGCTACTTGCTTGAGCCTTTGTTTCAAACCCTTCCTGATATTTGATAATCCAATCATTTGCCTTTTTAGTTGATTTACTTCCTGAATTGTTATGTCGAAAAAGCCTGTCCGCTAAATCCGACGTATGACCAACATAATATTGATCGCAAACGGTGGAGTACAGTATGTAGGTATAGTAACGCATAAAAAATTCTGCCGCAGCAACATTTGGTGGAGAGTATCCGGCCTGATGCGGAACGACCTTTCCGAAAGCATTCGGAACGCTCTAACCAACTGAGTTAGTCCTGCTAATCTACCGGCTGCTGTACGTAAAGTAAAAAAATATCCTGCCGAAGCAGGATTTGGTGGAGAGTATCGGGCCTGATGCGGGACGACCTTTCCGAAAGCATTCGGAACGCTCTAACCAACTGAGTTAGTCATGCTAATTTACCGGCTGCTGTACGTAAAGTAAAAAAATA
>JBBSJJ010000058.1:0-25898 GCA_038257335.1 Chitinophagales bacterium
AAAAAAAATATCGTGTAAAACAGGAGATTTTTAATAAGTACCGGAGAGCAGACTTGAACTGCCATCCCCCGCGGCGGATATGCTTCCGCAGCTAGTGTCTTAAGGTTTTTATGAAATCTCTTTCTGCTCCTGACTTTAGCCCTTTCTCAAACTTCAGAGCTTCAGCTTTTGTTTTAACTTCTTTTGTAAATATTAATTTCCATGGCCGAAATTTTGATGTCCAGCCTACACCAAGTTGATTGTGGGATACTAATGGTTGATCAAGATTGGAGGTAAAGCCTGTGTAGTGCTCGTTTGCAGCTTCAGAAAACAATATATATACTGTGTACTGTTCCATAAATTAAAGCTCAACCTAATTGAGGATGAGCTTTGTACCGGAGAGCAGACTTGAACTGCCGTCCGCCGCGGCGGATATGATTCCGATTTAAAACTCTCTTATAAAAAAAGCCCAACCTTTATGAAGTTGAGCTTTGTACCGGAGAGCAGACTTGAACTGCCGACCTTCGGGTTATGAATCCGATGCTCTAACCAGCTGAGCTACCCCGGCAAACGGGCGGCAAAAATATAGATATTTACCAACATCTTGAAATGATTTTGAAACTTAATTCTTTAAAAAAGAAAAAATGCCCTTTTGCAGGCATTTTTCAGATCTGGGAACGCTTATTTCATCTCTGTAAAGTACTTATGAAACCAGGGAATGGTTTCTATTCCTTTATAAAAGTTATCAATATTAAACTTTTCGTTGGGGCTGTGCAAGTTGTCGCTGTCCAGGCCAAAGCCCATGAATACGATTTTGATTCCCAGTTCTTTTTCAAAAAGAGCACAAATGGGAATGCTGCCGCCACCTCTCACTGGTATAGGAGTTTTGCCAAAAGTAGTTTCCATGGCTTTTGAAGCAGCCTGGTAGGCGGTACTGTCTATCGGTGTCATATAGGGCTCGCCACCATGATGCAAAGTTGCCTTTACTGTTACATAAGGGGGTGCAATCTTTTCGAGATGTTTGATGAGTATCCCGGTAATTTTTTCGGAGGTTTGGTTGGGTACGAGCCTTGCAGAAATTTTTGCAAAGGCTTTAGAGGGTAAAACCGTTTTGGCACCCTCGCCTGTGTAACCTCCCCAGATTCCATTTAACTCAATAGTGGGGCGAATACCTGTTCTCTCATTACTGGTAAAGCCGGCTTCTCCCCAAAGCTCCTGTACGCCAAGATCCTCTTTGTATTCATTTTCATCAAATGGTGCCCTGGCCATCAGTTCTCTTTCTTCTTCGGTAGCTATAGCAACGTCTTCATAAAATCCGGGAATGGTTATGTGGTTGTTCTCGTCGTGTAACGAAGCAATCATCTTAGCAAGAATGGTAATGGGATTGGCCACTGCTCCGCCATATACGCCACTGTGCAGATCCCTGTTGGGACCGGTTACTTCTACTTCAATGTAGCTCAGGCCTCTCACACCTATATCTAAGCTAGGAGTGTCAAGGCTAATCATGGCACTATCACTAATCAACACGCAATCTGCTTTCAGTAATTGCTTGTTGGCCGCCACAAACTTTCCTAGGTTGGGCGAGCCTACTTCTTCCTCGCCTTCAATACAAAATTTGATATTGTTTTGAAGGGTATTTGTTTGCACTAAAATTTCAAGGGCTTTTACATGCATGTAAACTTGCCCTTTGTCATCGCAACTTCCTCTTGCAAATATTTTTCCATCCACCAGCGTCGGTTCAAAGGGGCCACTGTTCCATAATTCGAGCGGTTCGGCCGGCTGCACATCATAATGGCCATACACCAAAACGGTAGATTTTTCCGGATCAATTATTTTCTCCCCATATACTATCGGATGTCCTTCCGTCGGGTAAATAGTTACGGTGTCGGCGCCCGCCTCCAGCAAGCGTTGCTTCACTGCCTCGGCACACCTGGTCATGTCATTTTTATTTTCACTTTTGGCACTTACACTGGGTATGCGCAGTAATTCAAATAATTCGTTTAGGAAACGCTCTTTGTGTTTTTCCTGGTAATCTTTCCAAGCCTGCATGAGATTTTTTTAGAAGAATTTATCAAAATTGTCAACACGAATATATACTTTTTTAAGCGCAGAGGATCTTAAAATCCATCGGTGTTTTATTATCAAAATATTCTATTTTTTATTTGGAAAATCCATATGTATTACATTAAATTGCATCACGATTGCTTGTCAATTTATCAGCCTTTGTGTGGTTCATTCACTTTCTTATTTTTGAATGTTACCGTACAGAGGCTGAGTCAATTTTAAACAGCCTCTTGTTTTTTTCTTTCCATAATCTTTACCATAAAAGCTGTAATGATAAGCAGCAGCGTAGCAACAACGAGGGCCCATTTCAAGTAGGCTGCAATGGCAGTGATAGGCGCAATTGTTGAAGATGAATAATGGGACAGGGACAGTAGCATACCTGTATTCTCTACAATATCAAGCAGGCCAGACAGAATCGCCATGGCCGCACAGCGGTGAAGAATAGTTTGCCACGTTTTTTTATGTGATAATGAGGAAGCCAATGTTTTGCAACAAGTAAATAAAAATAACGAGTAGAACAGAAGAAATATGAAATCAAGGAAAGTGTTTACCCTGGCTTTGGTTATCAATTTGTTTCCTTCCAACACTTGGTTATCCCACACATTCAATATGTTTTGTACTGCTGTTTTGGTGGAAGCTAGTTCAAGATCAATAATGCCCAGAGGAGTGGCGGTGGTTTTAAGGTCTCTGCCGGTGAGGAGCATCAAAAACATCATGATGATGGTGCCGGCCAGTAGAAAATAAAAGGTAGACTTTTTAAGAAACAGATTCATATCGCTGTTGTACATAATCCCAATTTACAAGGTCCCACCAGTTAGAAATATAATCTGCCCTTTTGTTTTGGTATTTGAGGTAGTAGGCATGTTCCCACACATCAAGACCCAAAACAGGGAAGCCTTTAACTTCACTAAGGTCCATTAAGGGATTGTCTTGGTTAGGTGTGCTGCCAATTTGTAATTTGTTTTTAGAATCAAGGTACATCCAGGCCCACCCACTGCCAAATCTTTTGGCGCCAGCGTCGGACAGTTGTGTTTTGAGATTTTCAAAAGATCCGAAATCTTTTACGATTGCCTCGAGCAGTTTGCTTTTTGGTGTATTCAATGTAGATTTTGGCCTCATACATTTCCAAAACATTTCATGATTGTAATGACCACCGGCATTGTTTCTCATTTTAACCGAATATCTTGAAACTTTGGCAAGAATGCTTTCGACAGAACTTACTGTTGTAGCTTCTGCAGCTACCGCTTCTTTTAATGCTTTGCTATAAGCCGCTGCATGTTTGGAATAGTGGATCTCCATCGTTTTCGCATCAATAATATCTTCCAGGGCAGTGTAATTATAGGGCAGGGGTTGTTGATCAAAACCCGTTGAGAAAGTTGAACTTAAAATCTTTGCCGGGGTAGAACATCCCTGGATGAACGAACTTACTCCCGCCATTCCCACCGCTAAGCCCGCTGTGCCTAATGCAGAATTTAATATAAACTTCCTCCTA
Source organism: Chitinophagales bacterium (assembly GCA_038257335.1). Classification (GTDB taxonomy): domain Bacteria; phylum Bacteroidota; class Bacteroidia; order Chitinophagales; family Chitinophagaceae; genus Ferruginibacter. Next base: position 3,536 of record JBBSJJ010000058.1, read on the forward strand.
CTTTCATTTGGTTGCTTTTTCATAATTATATGTTTTCACTTAAATCTTTTGTCCCCTAAAAGTATTTAAAAAAAAACGGATCCTTTTGAAAGAACGGTAATAATATTCCTTATTAAATAGCTGTGAGTCGTGCATTGCTTTATACGTAAGAAAAATGCCCACGGGCGTGAGTACCAGTACTGCCAGCCACATGCCTATAAAAGGCGTTGTTAGATTTTCTTTTACAAATTTTTCTCCAAACATGCCCAGGAGGTGAAATATTAAAAAGAAGATGATGGCTACTACCAGGGGCATGCCCATTCCACCTTTTCTTATGATAGAACCAAGTGGGGCGCCAATAAAAAACAACACCAGGCAGGCGACGGAAAAAGAGTATTTCCGGTGCCATTCAATTTTGTGCAGCCTTATATTTTTTTCTCTAGCCTCTGCTTCGAGGCTGTTAAATTGAATGGCATTTTTAATATCAGCTGCTACAGAAAAGCCCCTTTCATCCAGCAGGCTTTTGACTGAATCGGGAAATAACGTGGGAGGAGCATTTTTGATTCTGACAGTGCTCTTATCAATGGAGAAGCTATCTTTCAAAGATGTAAAATGCATTTGAGCATCGAGCACGTTATACATTTTGGTTGTCATGCTATCATCTACAACTTTCAATGAATCTATATTCTTGGCTAGTTGCCGTGAGCTCAGCATCTGATGGCTGTTCTTAAAAATGCTGTCATTGGTGGTTTGCTTTTGCAAAACACTCAGATCAAAAAGCTTTTTAAATTCTTTGAAACCAAGTCGTATGTACTCAGTTGTTGTGTCTAAATTATTACCACGCTCCTGGTATCTAAAGCCATTCTCAAGGTTGAATTCGAGAAAGTTTTTATCGTCAGATATTTTCATGACTCCATGTTGCGCTACAATGCTGTTATCCTGCAGTTGGTTACTCTGTTCGTAAATGAGTACGTTGTGAATGGTTTTTCCATCAGGATCTTTTTTTCCTACTTTAATGGCATAGGTTGGAATATAAGTGAAGAACATGCCCTCTTTTAAATCAAACGCAGGTTTCTTGTAGTATATGTCTGAGTAAAGCGTTTTGAATTTTAAATTGGCGTAGGGAATCACATAGTTTGCAAACATGTAAGAAATGCCACAGAGCATGATTGTAAAATACATCAATGGGCGCATGAAGCGGAGTAAGGAAATACCGGCTGATTTTATGGCCACGAGCTCGAAGCTTTCACCAAGATTGCCAAAGGTCATAATAGAGGAGATCAAAATAGCGATGGGCATAGCAAGGGTAAGCAGAGAAGCACTGGCATACCACAGAAATTGGCCGATGGTGAAAAAGTCTAGACCTTTACCTACCAGGTCATCAATATATTTCCATAAACTCTGCATCATCAGCATAAAAAATGCAATAAAGAAAGTAGCAATGAAAGGACCTAAGAAAGCTCTTAATATTAGTTTGTCTAATTTTTTTATCATTTCCTTTTTTGCTGGTCATGAAAAATTATTTCCTTAACTTTTCAATATGCCTGATGCAACAAAAATAATGCTTTCTCCGCAGGAACTTGTAATAGTGGAAGATACCAGCTGGGTTTTAACGAAACAGGAAATTATTAAAAAGGTTTATGAACTATTTCATGCCCAAGTGCCCGTCATAGGCCAGCTTTTTGTCAAAACTAAAAACCACTTGCCCGCTGCTCTATTATCAGTTATGCCTAAGATTTCGAAAGGAGAAAATTACCGTAACCTTCCTTATGTAATTTTAGATTATCCTGCCGTGTTTGAAAAGGAAAACATTTTTGCACTTCGCACTATGTTTTGGTGGGGAAATTTTTTTAGCATCACACTTCATTTGTCGGGCCGGTTCAAAAAATTATACGAAAAAGACATCACAAATCATATTTGTAAAAATCGGGATGGGGATTTATACATTTGTGTGAATGACAAAGCTTGGGAGCATCATTTTGAACCACTCAATTATGTACCGGCGCATTCCCTTTCTGCTGCAGAATTAGAGTCTTACATACAGCTAAGGGAGTTCACCAAAATTGGCTTAAAAATAAATTTAAATCAATGGAATGAACTGGAAGGTCTTTTGCCTAAAGCCTATAAACAAGTAATCCAATTATTAGAGAGTTAGCTACCTATACGGTGAAAAAGGTCCTTAACCTGGTACTCCCACAATTGACTTTGGTCTTTAATGTCTTTTTTTTCCGCAAAATCTTTTACGATCAAAATAGTTTGGTTAGTAACCTCTGATTTTTCAATTGCAAATTCAAAGTATTCTCCTTTTGCAGCATGGGTCCAATGAAATCGGATAAATTTTGCTTCCTCCTTGTCCAAAAGGTCGGCCTTGTCTTCTGTACCATTCCAACTAAAAGTAAATAAACCATCACGTTCGTCAACCTTATCCGCAAACCATTCCTGGAGGCCAGCGGGGGTACTTAGAAATTCATATAATATTCCAGGTGAGCATCTCACAGGATATTCTAAGGTGTATAAAATTTTCTTACTCATTATATTTTTTTAGTAAATACTACAGGCTGCAATTATAGGAAAATAATCAACGTGACAAAACATTTGTCGTTTTATTTTAAAACTATTTTGATATGTACAATTTTTAAATCACCTATCCATATGGTGCAAATAGGGTATATAATATATTTTGCCCGCACCTTTATTTATATTAAATTACGTTAATATCTACACTGTTTTAAATAATTGAATAGGCTGGCACTGACTTGTTTTTTAACCCCTTAAAACTTCCACTTATGAGTATGCGTCAATTAAAAATCACAAAGTCAATTACCAACCGGGAAAGCCAAAGCCTGGAGAAGTATTTACAAGAGATAGGAAAAGTAGATTTGATTAGCCCGGAAGAAGAGGTTAACCTTGCTGTGCAAATTAAGAAAGGAGATGCTAAGGCTCTGGAGAAGCTTACCAAGGCCAACCTTAGGTTTGTAGTTTCTGTAGCAAAACAATATCAAAATCAAGGTCTCACCCTGCCAGACCTAATTAATGAAGGAAACTTAGGTCTCATTAAAGCGGCACAACGATTCGATGAAACTCGTGGCTTTAAATTTATATCTTACGCAGTTTGGTGGATAAGGCAAAGTATTCTCCAAGCTTTAGCAGAGCAATCCCGAATTGTAAGGCTGCCCTTAAACAAAGTGGGCCTCACTAATAGAATAAGCAAGGCCTACTCACAATTAGAGCAGGAGTTTGAAAGGGAACCCACTCCTGAAGAGTTGGCATTTTTATTAGATATTGAGGTAGAAGAGGTGGCTGCCACACTCGGTTTGTCTGCAAGGCATGTGAGCATGGACCAACCCTTGGCCGATGGAGAAGAAAGCACGCTAATAGATATCATGATAAATAAGGATGCTATTGGTACGGACAATGAACTCGCTGTTAATGCATCTCTCCATACAGAAATTGAAAGATCGCTCAGTACCTTAACAGAAAGGCAAAAGGAGGTAATACGTTTTTTCTTTGGAATAGGTATTGATCATCCCCTTAGTTTAGAAGATATAGGTGAACGATTTAGCTTGACCCGGGAACGAGTGAGGCAAATAAAGGATAAAGCTATTACCAAGTTAAGAACAGCATCCCGCTGTAAGTTATTGCGAAGTTACCTTGGCACCTAAGTCTAAGCAATGTTTAACTCTCTATCCGCCATCATTTAATGGCGGATTTTTAATGCCCAGTTATTGAAGATCTTCACCTATCCCACACTTTTAGGATAAAGCTATTACCAAGGTAAGAACAGCATCCCGCTGTAAGTTATTGCGAAGTTACGTGGGTACCTAAGTATAAGCAATGTTTAACTCTCTATCCGCCATCATTTAATGGCGGATTTTTAATGCCCAGTTATCAAAAGAACTTCACCTATCCCACACTTTTCTGGCCAGTCGGAAATCAAAGTAATGGGAGTGAATTAAAACTATCAAAACTATCAAAGTCATTAAATACGCCGGTTATTTTAAGTTCTATCAAATAACTACAAAAAGCCCCGCCTTTAGGGGCAGAGCTAATTTCGATGAAAATGAAAAATTTAAACCATTAAATCTATCTGGTAATGGTAAATATTTTGTTTAATTCTATTACAGCATCATTGCTCCTAAGCATATAATCACCCGAGGCTAGACCTATCAAGTTGATGCGGAAGTTATTGTTGCCAGTTATAATAGCAGCATCCACTTTCCTCACCAGTTTGCCCTGCATATCATAAAGCATGAGCTGTGTTCTTACAGCCCTGTCAGACTTTATAACCACATTCAATACATCCTTTGCAGGGACAGGGTAAATAACACTACTTATGTTTTTAACCTGGCAGTTTGTTCTTGCTACGTCTGTGTAGATAAACTGGCCGTCTTTATCAACTTGTTTGATTCTATAGAATGCGGTACCACCAATTAAGTCAATTTGTTGGTAGTTTCGATTGCTGCTGCTGTTACCTACTGCCGCTACCGATCCAATATTGGACCAGGTAGTTCCATTGGTACTCCTCTCAATTTCAAATTTACTACTGTTTGCTTCCTGAGCTGTAGCCCATGAAATAAGTGTTCCTGTGTTGGTGCATTTTGCATCAAATTTGGAGAAGAGGACAGGAAGGGCACCGCCCAATGCAAGAGGAACAGTATAGGTGAGTGAATTTGCTACATACTCATTAGCCAGATCATCCGCTATAGCATAAGTTGTAAACTCGCCAGGTGAGCCACCGGCACCTGAATTAATAATTACATATCCGCCCTGAGGAAATGAAGCGCCGAGAGTCCATAATGTCACTGTGAACATATCTTGCCATGCAGTTGTGATATTCACAGATGTTCCATCCATGGTTCCAACAGCTCTTCTGTTAAAGGTCTGTCCACCCGTTGTAATTTCACTGCCTCCAGGTCCTGATGTTAAGAAAGAACATTGATTAACTGTCGTGTAACTAAAACCTCCGCTTGTATAAAAAGACGATACGGTGATATTGGCTGGGTTACTCACAATAGCACAACCAGGAGTTGTAGGTATCATTGCAAAAGCAGACTGGTAACTAAAACCTGTAGAGATTGCATTAACATTTGATACAGTTCCACTTACGGTATGAGCTTGGAGAGTAAAAGTAGCTGAGCCTGTAGCCGGCCCTGCGCCATCTGGATCCACATTGGAATACGTCTGGTTAGTGAGCCTCCATTCACATGTTTGCGAAAAAGACTGATAACTAAGGGCTAGAACTGCTACTGCAGTTATTGTAAGAGTTCTCATTGTAGAATATAGTTTCATACTTTAGTTTTTATTGATTAAACTTAAATCCAATACCCTATTTTTCTGAAATTGGGTCAGGAATATTTGTTTGAACCGGCAGCTTGGCTGCGCCTGAAGACCTACCCGTAGTTCCACTTCCATTACCTGATAAAGAAATTGTTGATTTTGTGAGTGAAACATCCGTTGCGTTTATGCTATTACTTAAGTTAACATCTGAAAACTGAAAGCCTGAAAGAGAATTTGCGATAGCAGCTTTTATGGCAGATATATCGGTAGCATTAACGACTCCGCTTTTGTTGGCATCACCAGCCCATAAGCCATACTTACCTCCCGCCCCGGCCAACAAGACTACGGGCTCAGACGGTGCCCCTAATGGTTTATAAGAATTGGCCAAAACAGTATAATCATTTGTAAAAGTACCAGCAGCATTTGAAGCAATCGCATTACTCAAGACTCCTAAATGATTCCTATGTCGGATTGTGATAAATGCAGTGCCTTGTTTGGTGATGGGAACAGATATAGGAGTAATGCCATCTAACTCAACCACCGTTCCGTTATTCAATAAAAAACCTGCTTCTCTTCCGGTGATTGTTGCACTAAGTGCATCTCCAGGTAAGCCACTGGCTGGCTTGCGATGCTCAACCAATATCCAGTCAACTACATTTGCAGGTATCGATGCTACTGATTCAGTTCCTGAATAATTAAATGGGGTGGTATTGTATGGCTGTGCAAGCGGGATAATTCCTGCAGTTCTTAAAGTTATATTCATTGCGCTCACACCGTTCCATGGTCCTCTCAAGTTAGCCGTCACATTCATCGTATAATTTGGATCTGCCAGTTTCCATTCCTGCAATAAATCAGCCATTGGAATACCGGTAGTATTAACCCAATCGCTGCCTGCATCACGGGTAACGTTCGTTGTGCGGGAATTCCATTCAGCAGTAATTAACCTCCATGGAACCAGGTTGGCTTCCGTATTAGTGTTAAGTTCTGTTGTTATGTATGGATAACGAACATCAGCTGTGAAACCAGTACCACCTGTATAAGCAAAACCAAATTTTCTTTTTACTTCTCTCTCCGTTTGAGTAGGATCTCCATTGGGAATCATGGTAACAGTAAGGTCTGCTGGTGATGTTCCAGCATTGGTTGTAACCAACATGTTGGGCTGGTTAAATACCCTTGCGGTACCATTTGCCCAACCTGTACGCCTAACACTTCCTACAACTTCCTTACCTGCCGCAAAGGTATAAGGAGTTGCTGCTGGTGAAATTAATGCCACAGCCGGTGTACCTGTAGGATTGGTAGTTAATATTCCATTGGTTAAGGTAAAACCATTGTTAACTGTTGTTGATGCAGTCAAAGTAACTATGTCCCCAATAGCTGCTTTATTGATAAGAAGATTTGGGATGGTAGAACTACCTGGAGTGAGGTTGGCATTACCCGTACCATACATTTCTAGTACACCAGTTATACCAACACCATTATAGGTGCCGGTATTGACGTAATTTCCTTGTACCCTCAGAGATCCATCATTGGTCAATGTTCCAGCATTGTCTACATTGCCTTGAACAGTGACTTGTGCGCCTGTTTGCATAGAAAAAGTAGCGCCACTCTGAATATTTAGCTGGGCCTGGCTTTGAAAGCCTAGTAGAAGAACCGCAGCGAAAGCAGTTTGTAATTTTTTGGGTAACATATTGTTTAGTTTTAATCAGTAATGCAAAGCTAATCATGTACAGCACAAAGAGTACATTCATTTATTAGGGTGCGCCTTCTATTTAGTAAACGGTTTGAGATGGGATAATTAGACAATAAAAATATAGATAAAATATCTATTTCATATACCACATTAAGGTTATTTTTTTTTAATCTTAATAATTTTCTCCTTGTCATAATTTTTACCCGAAATTTGTTTAAAATAATCTATTCGATGGCATTAGAAATAAAAGTTCCTACGGTTGGTGAAAGTATCACTGAAGTAACGCTGGTTAAATGGCTTAAAACTGATGGCGAGTGGGCAGACAGGGACGAAATAATAGCAGAGCTGGAAAGTGAAAAGGCAACGTTTGAAATTAACGCCGAGCAGGCTGGAATAATAAAACAAATTGCAAACGAGGGAGATACGCTCGCTATAGGAGATGCTGTTGGCAGCATAGATACTGACGGGGAAAAGCCGGCTGCTGCACCTGGGGCAGAGCCAGTGGCTTCCGAAGTGGCCCCTGATCCTGTGAGCAATAAAGATGCTGCACCTGCCGCCGAACAAAATCCTGTGGGAAGTAACAACGGCAAACCCGACACAAAGGCTGCAGAGCTAAAGGCAACTCCCGTAGCTGCCGCTATTATTGCAGATAAAAAAGTAGACAGTCAGCAAATTGTGCCATCCGGTAGCAACGGTAGAATAATAAAACAGGATGTATTAGCTGCGTTGAACAATCCCGGCCGCCATCCTGAAAAGCCTCTGTTCAGCCGGGAAGACAGGCCTGAAAAAATGAGCAACCTTCGAAAAACGATCAGTCGCAGGTTGGTAGAAGCAAAAAATTCTACTGCTATGCTTACCACTTTCAACGAGGTTGATATGGGGCCTATTATGGAAATAAGGAAAAAATTCAAAGATAAATTTAAGGAGCAGCATGGCGTGAATCTTGGCTTTATGAGTTTTTTTACCAAAGCCTGCTGCTATGCCTTGCAGGATTTTCCTGCAGTAAACGCATACCTTGACGGAGAGAATATCATTTACCATGATTATTGTGATGTATCCATAGCGGTGAGTGCGCCGAAGGGATTGGTTGTACCAGTGATACGCAATGCAGAAAGCCTCAGCATGGCCGGCATTGAAGCAGCGGTGGTAGAACTGGCTACCAAAGCAAAAAACAACAAACTCACTATTGAAGAAATGACCGGAGGAACCTTTACCATTACCAACGGAGGTATTTTCGGTTCCATGATGAGCACCCCAATTATTAATATTCCCCAAAGTGCCATTTTAGGTATGCACAATATAGTAGAGCGCCCCATGGCAGTAAATGGCCAGGTAGTTATCAGGCCCATGATGTATGTAGCTTTGAGTTATGATCACCGTGTGATTGACGGCCGGGAGTCAGTTGGTTTTTTGGTGAGGGTGAAGCAATTGTTAGAAAACCCCGCTTTATTACTTTTTGGCAAAGACCCTTTAAATGCTTTGCTTGAAGTATCTCTTTAAATAATTTCTACAGGCCGGTTTTGCCGGCCTTTTTTTATCATGGGGCGATCCTTCTCCTACATATCTTCGGCTACCAGCATTGTAGATGCTTACAAAGCTGAGCAGCCTTTTGGCTATTTTATTAAGAAATTTTTTGCCAACAATAAGAAATTTGGCTCACGGGATCGTAAGATTATTTCCAATCTTTGTTACTGTTATTTTAGAACGTTTCATTTATTTAAAAACGAAAAAAAGGTTGATGCTATCATCAAAGGTTTTTTTTTGTGTGACAACACTAATTCTTCAATCCTTGAGGAACTTGCACCGGAACTAAATGAAATTGTCGGATTGGCCACGGAACAAAAATTTCAATATCTCGAACTCGAAATCAATGAAGTTCTGCCTTTTGCCGAAGAACTGGGAGAAACAGTGTGCCCAAATAAATTCGCTGCTTCATTTTTGAGACAGCCCCTGCTTTACTTGAGGATTAGACCCGGCAAGGCGCCAGTAGTAGTAGATAAAATTATGCAGGCCAGCATGGCATTCGAGCAACTCATGCCACGCTGCCTGGTGCTCCCAAATGCGAGTTCCCTTGAAAAAGTATTGCGGTTGAATGAGGAAGCAGTGATTCAGGATTTTAATTCTCAGAGAGTATTTGACTTCCTGGAAAATGTGCCGTCTTTCCCGGCAGGAAACAATAAAGTAGGAGTGTGGGATTGTTGTGCCGCAAGTGGCGGAAAATCAATTTTGTTGTTTGATAAGTTGAATGGAAACATGCAACTAACGGTATCTGATATTCGAAAAAATATACTGCACAATTTGAAGGAAAGGTTAGCCCAGGCAAAGGTGCCCATCCACAAAAAAATTGTTGCAAACCTGGAAGAACAATTACCTCCCGGCACCATGGGTAACTTCGACTTGATCATTTGCGATGTACCCTGCACCGGTAGTGGCACCTGGAGCCGCACACCGGAACAGCTTGCTTTTTTTGAAAAAGATGCCATTGCCCGATATGCAAAAAAGCAACAGGCCATCGCCGGCAACGCAGCCCAATACCTAAAGGACAGCGGACTTTTTTTTTACATTACTTGTTCCGTTTTTAAAAAAGAAAACGAAGAAATTGTTGAAAGCTTACAACGGGATCACTACTTAAAACTGCTGCACCAGCAATATCTTAAAGGTTACGAAATGGAGGCCGATACGATGTTCGTGGCCGTTTTACAAAAATAATTATTGCTGAATAGTGAGGTTACCCGGCATGGTTAGTCTTTTACCCGGCAGCACCGTAAAGTAGCCTCCGCTCAAAACCTGCTGGCTGGTATTTAAAATACATTCCCCATTTGTAACAGGATTGATGATGATGCTGCTACCAGCTGGCAACACTGCCGGAGGAATCATTCCTCCATCCCAATTGTTCATATCCGTCCATTGCCCATTACCTGTAAAAGTATAAGTAATACAAGAGTTGTTGTGGTTGATGATTACAGGATCGAAGTAAAAACTGCTGTCAGTAGCAATGTTCATCTTTATACGATAACTGATAGTGGTGGGCGAAGAGTAAGAAGACAGGTCATCGCTGTAACTGAAATTTCCATTTGCGAAACTGCCCGGACCATTAATGGTTTGAATGCCTGTGTAATCAGTATCGGCAGGTAATTTTCGCTGTACTTCAAAGTTCATATTAGCACTGCTTTTTGCAGTAAAATTGATGAACACATTGCAGCCAGCCTGCTGAATTTTTTGTGTATAGAATCTCTTTAACAGAATTACAAAAGCCTTCTTCATATCTGGGATGCCATAACCCACCCTGTCATCTGGCGTAGTGGCTTTGCTGGCAGATTGCTGCAATGCGCTGATGATTCCCATATTATTTGACTCGGGGAAAGCCTGCCAGAGACAGGTACTTAGCCCAGCCATGTTTGGACAAGCAAATGAAGTACCGTCGTAGGTGACTGGTGATGCTGTTCCGGCATTAGCCACTGCGTTCCGACCCACTGCCGCAACACCTGGCTTCACCTGCCCATCGCTGCTGGGCCCATAGCTGCTAAAATCGGCTACTACACCTGCCACATCAACTGCGCCCACCGAGAGCACGCTGTCTGCATCAGCCGGGGTGATCAAAACACGCCAGGGCTTTGTTCCTTCATTTCCGTTGGCTACTACAACCAGCATTCCCTTTTTAGCGGCAAAATCTGCGGCCTTTGCACTTATAGTGGTATTGCCATCCATATCTGTATAAGTATAATTGTATGCTGGATCGTCAAATGTGAAATATCCCAAAGAAATGCTGGCCACGTTTACGCCGGCACTGTCTGCTTTTTCTAATGCAGCAGCAAGATTTTGTTCTTCTATCGGCTCTTCTGGGAGCGCATCTTCGGTTCTAAACAAATAAAAAGAAGTTTTGGGTGCGGTACCTACAAAACTACCGGGATTATTTGCAGCAATGATACTTAAACACAACGTACCATGCGAGCTGAAGCCGTTGACGTTGCTGCTGTTGTTCACAAAATCCCAGGTGCCTAAAAATTGGTTGTTGATGCGCACACTGTCAAAAGTGGGATGGGTAGGGTAGTTGGGAAAACCCGCATCCAGCATGGCGAGTTGCATACCTTGCCCGCTAAAGCCGTGATTGTGTAAAAACTCTCCCTGGTGTAAGTGCACCTGGCCATACGACTGCCCATAGTTGTAAAGATTAGTAAGCTCAGTTTGCATCGGCTCAATGGAAGAAGCTGCTGTTGCAATGCTTTCCAAGTCAAACTTATTGCTACGGGAGGGTGGGGCACTGCGTGCCGCAATGGCCCTGAAGCTTTTTACAAATGGAAAGCTGCTGATTTTGGCCAATGCCGCAGCATCAGTGGTTTGTATAGCTACCTGGTTTAACCATTTGGATGTATTGAGAATGTTGACAGTTCCGGACAAGCGAATACTGTCAATGTATCGCTGAGTAACGGGAAGGTCAGTACTGTCAATGGCAATATGGTACCTCGCTCTGTGTTCTAATGCCCGTGCGCTTAAAAAGACTGCCGGAACATGAATGCTAAACTCATTGAATGCTTTATCTTTTAACTCAATAATGTAACGTGTTTGTTGGGAAAAGCCCAGCAAACACATGATGCTTAAGAAGCTTAAAAGCGTACCAACTTTTAGGAAACGGTTTGTCATTACATTGAATTTCTTCATTAACGCAAAAACAAACAGTTTAGTTGCTTTCGTATGCCCACTTTATCCAGGTGGCACCCCATGTGAAGCCTCCACCAAAAGAGGCAAGTATCACATTGTCTCCTTTTTTGAGTTGCTTTTCCCACTCCCACAAACAAAGTGGCAAGGTACCGGCCGTAGTATTGCCATACTTTTGAATGTTCACCATTACTTTTTCTTTGGGCAGACCCATGCGGCTGGCAGTAGCATCAATAATTCTCAGGTTTGCCTGGTGGGGCACCAGCCAGGCAATATCATCACCAGTCAGATTGTTCCGCTGCATCAATTCGTAACTAACATCAGCCATACCTCTTACAGCAAATTTAAAAACGGCCTGTCCTTCCTGGTACACAAAATGTTCTCTTGCCAATACCGTTTCTACCGTTGCAGGTTTTACCGAGCCTCCTGCTTTCATATGCAAGTGCTTTGCGCCACTGCCATCTGTTTTCATGATGCTGTCCAATACCCCGTTACCATCTTCGCTGGGTTCCAGCAACACAGCACCGCCCCCATCACCAAAAATAATGCAGGTTGCACGGTCCGTGTAATCTATAATAGCACTCATTTTATCTACGCCAATCACAATTACTTTTTTATAGCGGCCACTCTCTATATAGCTGGCACCTGTAGTGAGGGCAAACAAAAAACCAGAGCAGGCTGCGCTTAAATCGTAACTGAAGGCGTTGGTCATACCGGTTTTGTCGCAAATAAGATTGGCCGTGGCCGGAAAAACCATATCTGGTGTAACCGTGGCACAAATAACAGCGTCAATTTCTGCAGGGTCAATACCTCTTTTGCCCAGTAATTCTTTTACCGCCTCTGCGCCCATGTCGCTGCTGCCCAGGCCTTCTTCTTTTAAAATTCTTCTTTCCTCTACGCCTGTTCTGCTGCGTATCCATTCGTCGTTGGTATCTACCATTGTTTCCAATATTGCATTGGTAAGCCTGAACTCAGGGACATACCCGCCCACGCCTGTAATGGCGGCCGTAATTTTTTGCATGAACTAATGTTTATATTTTTTAATATGTATAGCTTGAAGTGGTAAAAATAAGGCTAAATACTATATGCATTTTTTTAACCATGACCGTTGATAAAATATCCTTATTTTCGCTACCCGTTTATCTAATAATTATGTACGCATACCTGCAAGGAAAATTTACTTACAAAACACCCGCCCAGGTTTACGTAGATGTTAATGGAGTTGGTTTTGAAGTAAATATTAGTTTAAATACCTATTCAGATATTCTCCCGTTGGAGAATGGCAAACTCTACACTTACCTGCAGGTAAAAGAAGATGGCCACGTGTTGTACGGGTTTAGTGATAAGCAGGAAAAGGAAATGTTTGTATTATTAATAAGTGTGTCGGGAGTTGGTGCAGCTACTGCACGAATGATGTTGTCTTCCCTGAAGTCTGATGAGGTAAGGATGGCCATTCTCTCTGCTAATTTGAAATTAATTGAAAGCGTAAAGGGTATCGGAAAGAAAACAGCCGAGCGACTGGTGTTGGAACTGAAGGATAAGGTGGGGAAACACTCGGCGGGAGGAGATTTTGCGATGCCGGTAAACAATAGTTTAGAGCAAGATGCGTTCACTGCTTTGACTGCTCTGGGAATATCCCGTCAACAGGCGGAACTTTCTGTACAAAAAATAATGCGTGCCGAGCCCGATATATTGCAATTAGAAGATTTAATAAAAAAAGCCCTAAAAGCCATTTGATAGAAATTCTACCTTAATTAATTTACGGGATGTTGCTTATTAGAAAATCTATTTGTGCAATCATGGCATTGGGTATAATGCCAGTGTTGTTAGGGTTGTACAATTCAGGCAATTTATATGCCTCGGGAACTAAGAATTCCTTTTACTTTCAAGATACTATTAGCCCAGTCAGAGCCGGGGATAGCCTTCGTTTTCCTATAAACGATCGGAGAGGCGACTTTGTATCCGGCAGTTCCAGCAATACCTACAACCTAAAAGATCCTTCCAACATTAGAGATTCTGTGGCATATGATGCCATTAGCCGCAGGTACATTGTTTATGAAAAAATAGGAGACCGGTATTACCGGATACCAACCATTTACTCGTTTGATGAATACTGGCAAATGCGCAACCGCCAGGCAGAGGTCGAATATTTTAGAAAAAGAGCCAATACCACGAGCCTTTTAAACCGTAATCGTTTTTCACGGCCGAAGCTTTCCCTGTCTGAGGGACTCTTCAATCGCCTTTTTGGAAACGGAAAAATTGAGATCAGCCCGCAGGGAAATGTAGATATCACGGCTGGTTACCAAGGGCAACGTATTGATAATCCCACCCTGCCAGAGAGAGCCAGGAAAAATGGAGGACTGGACTTCAACATGAACGCCCAGGTGAATGTGAATGCAAGTATTGGTGATAAAATGAAATTTCCTATCAATTATAACACGCTTGCAAATTTTGACCTGGAAAATCAACTAAAATTAGACTACACAGGCAAAGATGATGAGATCTTAAAAAGATTTGAAGCCGGCAACGTAAACTTTCCCAGCCGTGGAACTTTGATACCCGGAGCACAGCAGCTGTTTGGTTTAAAAACACAATTGCAGTTTGGTAAGTTGTTTATCACCACGGTACTGGCCAATCAAAAATCGCAAAGGCAGAGTGTAGACCTGCAGGGTGGTGCGGCATCTCAGCCTTTCGAGATAAAAGCAGACGAATACGAAGAGAACAGGCATTTTTTAATAAGCCAATATTTTAGGAATAAATACAATGCAGTGATGAGCAGGTTGCCAGCGGTAACCAGCCCTGTGCAGATTCTCCGTATGGAAGTATGGGTTACCAACAGGAATGGAACTACTACCGAAACAAGGGACGTAGTGGGTTTGATGGACCTTGGAGAAAGCCAACCTTTTCAACAGCCACCGGTGATCAATGTATTAACGAGTGTTGAAGTTCCTTCTAACAATACAAATGATCTTTACGCAAAAGTGTTGAGCCAGCCAGATCCCAGGAACCCAGCTCGTGCCTTTATGAATCTTACCAGCCTGGGTCTTAGCCCTGTGCAGGATTTTGAAAAAACTTTTGCCCGTAAATTAGATTCAACCCAGTACACATTTAACCGCCAGGCAGGTATCGGTACTTTATCTTTGAGCCAACCATTGCAAACAGATGAGGTATTGGGAGTGGCTTACCAATATTCATTTAACGGCCGTATTTACCAGGTGGGTGAGTTCTCGCAAGATGTGCCACCAGATAGTTCTTCGGCCACACAAAAAGTATTGTTTCTTAAATTGTTGAAAGCTACTTCACAGAGACCCACGCTTCCCATCTGGGATCTGATGATGAAAAACGTGTACACTATTGGTTATGGTGTGCTCACGCCGTCCGATTTTAAGCTTGATGTTTTATATGAAGAACCAGGCCTGGGTGCAAAACGTTATGTTCCTTTCGGAGATAAAAACCAGGGAACACCAATTATTTCACTTATAAATTTGGACCGGCTTAACAGCCAAAATGATCCCCAGCCTGATGGTGTATTTGATTATGTAGAAAACTTTACGGTAATCTCTCCTTACAGTCGGGTTATTTTTCCGGTATTGGAACCCTTTGGTCGTGACCTTGCCACTCAAGTGTACACAACAATTCCGGCCACAGCAAAAGACACTTTATTTTATGCATTGTATGATTCCATCAAAGCGGTGGCACAACAATTTCCCAACTTAAACAGGTTCCTGCTACAGGGCTCGGCAAAATCTTCCGGATCCTCCGATATCAGTATTGGGTACAATATTCCGGTAGGATCTGTAACCGTGACGGCAGGCGGACGCTCGTTGCAGGAGGGGGTAGATTATGATATTAATTACGATTTGGGTACCATCAAAGTTACCAACCAGGCTATCCTGAATGCAGGGTTACCCGTGCAGGTAAATTTTGAGAACAATGCTTCCTTTGGTTTGCAACAACGTTCTTACCTTGGCTTGCGCCTGGATTATCTTGCAAAAAATACCGCCAACGAACAACTTTCTTTTGGAGGAACTATAGTAAGATTGAGTGAGAGGCCATTTTTTACGAAAGTAACTTATGGTGAAGACCCTATTCGCAATGCCATGTATGGCCTGGATGTAAATTATCGTAAGGATATGCCGAGGCTTTCTAAATTGTTAGACAAGCTTCCCTTTTACAATGCGGCTGCGCCATCCAGCATGAACGTTTATGCAGAAGGGGCCATGCTAGACCCCGGCCACGCACCACAGATAGGAAAAGGGAAAAGCGGAATCGTAAATATTGATGATTTTGAGGGTAGCAAATCAGGCATCGATCTTCGCTTTCCACCCATTAGCTGGGCGCTTGCCTCTACCCCAGCTGGTGCTACGAATGAGTTTGGTCAACTGTTATTTCCTGAAGCGTTGCTAAATGACAATATTAATTATGGCAAACAAAGGGCAAAAATTGCCTGGTACCAAATAGAACAAACACTACAACAATATAAGGGCTCTAATAATCCGATAGGCAACAATGCAGAGTTGCTGAGCGACCCAAGGGCAAGGCAGGTGTTTCAGAAGGAAATTTTTCCGCAACGTACTACTGGCTTTGGGGAAAGCCAGTTGGTTACATTTGATTTGAGCTATTATCCCACGGAGAAGGGCCCATACAATTTCGAATCAGACCTGGCAAAACTAAACGTTGCCGGTAAGTTTACCCAGCCACGTAAAAACTGGGGTGGCTTGATGCGTGCCCTGGACCAAACGGATTTTGAAACCAGCAATATAGAGTTTGTTGAGTTCTGGGTACAGGATCCTTTTATAGCCACAGCTGCCAATCCAAATATTGGCAATTCCAATGGGGGGAAGCTGTATTTTAACCTGGGTAACGTATCGGAAGATATTTTAAAAGACGGCCGCCGTTTTTACGAAAACGGTCTTGCAACGCCTAATGCCCCTGCACCTGTGGATACAACAAGCTGGGGAAGAGTGCCCCGTAACCCCATACAGGTAACGACAGCTTTTAGCAATATTCCGGAAGACAGACTTTTTCAGGATGTAGGGCTGGATGGGCTAACTGACACTGGAGAAGTTGCCAAAAGACAAGCTTACCTGGCAGAACTGCAAGCCAACTTTGGTGCTGGCAGCAAGGCCTACCAGGATGCTTTAAGTGATCCTTCGGCAGATAATTACACCAATTACAGGGCCGCATCTTTTGGTGGCAACGATGGAATTTTGGCCAGGTATAAAAATTACAACAGCCCACAGGGTAACTCCCCCATATCGGACGGTGGCGAATTCTCCAATGCTGCAACGCTCTACCCCGATGCGGAGGATTTGAATAGAGACAATACGCTGAACGAAACAGAAGAATATTTTCAATATATAGTAGACATTAAACCCAGTTCTGCACCTGAGATGGCAGTGGGTACCAATTTCATTGTAGATAAAAAAGTGGTTACCGTAAGTTTGCCTAATAGCACCCAGCGCAACGAAACCTGGTACCAGTTCCGAATACCTATTGGCAGCTACAACAGGAAAATTGGTAACATTCCCGATTTTAAATCTATCCGTTTCATTCGCATGTTTATGACGGGTTTTGAAGACAGTTTAACCATGCGTTTTGGTTCTTTACAACTTACCCGTAACATCTGGCGCAAGTTTCAGTATGGTTTAGATTCAACAGGCCTCTACACACCGCCATCAACAGCAGCGTTAAATGTGGGTGCAGTAAATATTGAAGAAAACGACAAGAGGGTGCCATTACCTTACCGTACACCAAGAGAGATTCAGAGGGTGCAAACGCTGAGCAACAATGGCGTGAACCTTTTGCAAAACGAGCAGGCCTTACAATTGCAATTCTGCGAACTTTCTCAAAACGATGGAAAGGCTGTTTTCCAAACTTTTGCCAACAGGGACCTGCGGCAGTTCCGCAAATTTCAAATGTACCTTCATGCAGAGAGAGCACAGAAATCAGATCCGGGGTCTATAAGGGATAAAGACCTCACTGCAGTTATAAGATTGGGAACCGATTTTGTAAGTAATTATTACGAAATCAGGATTCCATTGATACTCACACAGCATGGAGCGGGAAGTTTAAACCCTGATACAGATGAATACAACGACACATTGTGGAACCCAAGAAACTCTATGGATGTAGACCTCACTATACTGACGAAACTGAAACAGGCTAGAAATTTAAGCAGTAACCCGCTGAACCAGATCTTTAGGCAATTGCAGGTTAATGGCCATGAGTATTCAGTAATGGGGAGCCCCAACCTGGGAGAAATTAAAGGTGTGCTCATTGGTGTAGAAAACACCAAATCTGCGGAACCACTTTGTGGTGAAATGTGGGCCAATGAATTGCGCCTTTCTTCCCTGGATGAAAAGGGTGGTTATGCTGCATTGGGTAGGGTAGACCTGCTGCTCTCTGATCTGGGAACTGTTTCTCTTTCGGCCAATGTGCACACACAAGGTTTTGGCACACTGGAGCAAAGGGTGAACGATCGCTACCGGGACAATTTTGTTCAGTTTGACGTGGCTGCCAATCTTGAGCTTGGTAAATTGTTGCCTAAAAAGATAGGCATGTCCATACCGGTGTTTGCGAGTTTTTCTCAAACTACCAGCACCCCGGAGTACGATCCCTTTGACCAGGATATTAAGTTGAAGGACAAACTCAACGACGTAAATGGCGCTGCCCGGGATTCTATTCGCAACGCTGCCGTAGATTTAACTTCTATTACTACCGTAAACTTTACCAACGTAAAGAAAAATAGAACCAATGATAAAAAACCCAGGATATATGACATTGAAAATGTAGATGTAAGCTATTCTTATATAAAAACCAGCAGCCACAGCCCGTTGATAGAGTACAATGATGTTACCCGTCACAGGGGCGCATTGGGTTATAATTTTTCTCCGCAGCCACGTTATTTTGAGCCTTTTAAAAATATGTTTAAAAAGACGAAACATCATTGGTTCGATCTCTTAAAGGATTTCAACATTAACTATGTGCCAGCGCAGCTAAGTTTCAGGGCAGATATCAGCAGGCAGTTTGGGGTAGTTAGGCCCAGAAGTATAGGGGCCCCCAAATACGCCATTCCAGAAACATATGATAAGTATTTTATTTTTCAGCGGGATTACATTATGCGTTGGAATTTTACCAGGTCACTCTCGTTTGATTATGTGGCCACCAACAACAGCCGCATAGATGAACCCGTGGGCAGAATAGATACTAAAGAAAAAAAGGATTCTGTGATCAGGAACTTATTGCGGGGTGGAAGAAACACTTTGTTTTATCAAACAGCGAACTTCTCCTACACCCTCCCCACAGCCAAGTTTCCTTTGCTGGACTGGACAACGATGAACCTTAAATATCAGGCAACTTACCGCTGGATTGGTGCCTCCAGGTTGGCAGTAGAACTAGGCAATACCCTGGAGAATGGGCAACAAAAGGAAGCCAACATTCAGCTTGATTTTAACAAGCTGTATCTGAAATCTAAATGGCTGAAGCAACTAGATGTGCCATCTAGCGCTGAGGATAAAGAGAAATGGAAAAACCGGTATACAAGAGTGACCGACAGTGTGACCTTGAAAAGCGGTAAAAGAGTTTTGCAAACAAGAAGGATACTTGATAAAACAGCCGTGCCTTACGTGGGTACCCCCGCACGTATATTAGGCAAATTGCTTACCAGCGTTAAAAATGTAAATGTAAGTTTATCTGAAGACGCTAATACACGTTTGCCAGGTTATACAGACAGCACCCAGTTTGTGGGTCAAAATTTCCGGAGTATGGCACCGGGTTTTGATTTCATCCTGGGTTACCAGCCAGATACCAACTGGTTGAACCGCAAAGCGGATAAGGGCCTAATTACAAAGGATACGAATTTCAATTATCTCTTTCAGCAAACTTTTAACCAGCGGCTCACCTTGAGTGGCCAGGTAGAGCCTGTACGGGATTTGATCATCACCGTAAATCTTACAAAATCGTTTAATAAAAATTACAGCGAAACCTTCCGCTACATAGATACCACCGGCGGCACTAACAGAACTTTCCAGCATCTCAATCCTTATGTAGGCGGTAGTTTTGATGTGTCTTACATCGCTTTCAAAACCTTGTTTGGCAAGTTTGATCCGAACCGGGTTTCTGCAACCTTCAAAGAGTTTGAGGCTAATCGTATCGTACTTTCACGGAGGTTGGGTCAAAAGAATCCCTACACCAACAACCAGGTGGGGGCCGACGGTTATTACCTGGGTTATTCCAAATATGCAGTAGATGTGTTAATACCATCATTTATTGCAGCTTACACAGGTCAGGATCCTGAAAATGTTTCGCTCATCAAGCAACAGAATCAAAATATCAGGTCCAATCCATTCAAAGCCATCATGCCCAAGCCAAACTGGAAGTTGGATTACAATGGCCTGAACCGTGTAAAAGGGTTCGATAAAATATTTACCAACTTTACCTTATCGCACGGCTACAATGGAAGCCTGAGCATGAACGGGTTTACATCGGCTTTGCTTTACCGGGATGTGTCAGGGTTCGGATATCCATCGTTCTTTGATACAGTTTCTAATAATTTTATTCCTTACTTCCTGGTGCCCAATGTTACCATCAACGAACAGTTTTCACCATTGGTAGGCTTTGATATGATGTTCGTAAATCAGATGCAGGCAAAGTTTGAGTACACAAAAACACGTATGCTGAGCCTGAGTCTTTTCGATTATCAATTGAGTGAAGTACGCAGTACAGAGTTTGTGATTGGAGCCGGTTATCGCAAAAGAGGAATGAAGTTGCTGGCTGGCTTGAAACTACCTAAGTTCCTGGACAAAGACGGAAAGGGTACCCTCGATAACGAGATCAACTTTAGGCTGGATTTGAGGATACGGGATAATGTGACAGCCAACAGTCGATTAGATCAGGACAATAATTTTGCTACTGGTGGTAGCAAGGAAATTACCATTACGCCTACCATTGATTACTTCCTAAACAACAGGGTAAATTTAAAATTGTATTTTGATCAACGCAGGGTGACACCTTATATTTCCTCCAGTGCGCCTACGGTAAATACCAGGGCGGGTGTGCAAGTGAGGATATCGCTGGCGCAATAGGCATTGACAATTGAAGGGTGACAAATGATCAATTACGAATTAGGAATGACGAATGGAGAGTGCCGTGCGCAAGGCGAACTCTTAATTACCATTGACATTGACCAATGACAAACGACTAATTACGTGACGATTGAAGAATGTTGCACACCATGCGAACTCTCAATTACTATTCACCATTGCCATTGACAGTTGACCATTCACAAACCTCTAATTACGAGTGAAGAATGTAGAATGAAGAATGTTGTGCACAGGGCGAACTCTCTGTTCCAAATGATCATTGACTTTTGACAATGACCACTTACAGTTTTCACATTGGAGATGGCCGCAAACAAAAGGCCCCGGCTTGGAAAAGCCAGGACATGTATAATAACTAAAGTGTACCCTATTTTACCTTTTTCAATAAAATCACATAACCGCAGAGATCTTTCTTTTTCTTTTTATTTATCTGCAGTGGTTTCATCATGTGATATTCAGAAAATTTTGGAATATAATCGTAGCGAATGACATTAGCACCTACATCGCTAGCTAGATTTTTTTGGTAAACCACCTGTTTTTCATTCCAGTCAAACATGCGCACTTCATATAGCTTGGAAGTGATGTCGCCAATAAATACAAACTGGTACCAACTTCCCTGTGTCATGGGAACAATCACGGGTACTTCATATTCACTTTCCATAGACATGCTGGCCTCTTTTACTACAATAAAGCCCGCAAGGGCAAGATTGGCTTTGATGCTGTCTGCTTGTTCTAAAATGGAAGCGTTGCTACAAGGAACTTGCCGAATAACATTTTGAGCACCGGCAGTGTGTGCGGCAAGTAAAACAAGGGTGAGGGCAAAATGCTGTAACAGGTTTTTCATGTGTGCGGACTTCAGATAAATGGATAAGCAATTTTAAACCCAATTTGCCAACTAGCCTAAAGGTTTTATACACGTGTAACGTACATGGATACTATAATATTGTGGAAACCATTAAACTAGGTGGTGTCGTGCACAGTTTGTTGGTATGTTAAAATAAAATAGGGTGGTTGTACTTGCCCACTTTAGCTTTTTTTATGGAAATAGTATGTGCCAGCCTGCTGCAGGCAGGTAATTACGAGGTCATTGATGCACACATGGGCGGGTAGCGAAGCGCAATAAAAAACCGTATCGGCAATATCATTTGCGGTAAGCGGAACGAAATTTTCGTAAGCAGCAGTTGCTTTTTGCTCGTCTCCCTTAAAACGTACCAAAGAAAACTCGGTTTCTACTGCGCCCGGATGAATACCAGTAACCTTTATTCCATGTTTCATCAGGTCTATCCGCATAGACTTATTGATGGCATCTACAGCAAATTTGCTGGCGCAATACACGTTGCCGTTTTCATATACTTCTTTGCCTGCTATGGAGCCCATGTTGATGATATGCGCCTGGCCGGTTTTTTTGAGATAAGGTAAAAGGGCACGACTCACATACAACAACCCATGTACATTTGTGTTTAACATGGTTTCCCAGTCGTCCATATCGGCTTCATCAAATGGTTCTTTGCCCAATGCAAGGCCGGCATTATTAATGAGAATATTTATTTGCTGCCAGGCTACTGGCAGTTGCTGAACAGCGGCAAAAACAGCGTCTTTATCCTGCACGTCAAAACAAAGGCTATGCACATCAATACCATAGCTGCCTTCCAGTTCCTGT
>JBBSJJ010000059.1:0-25562 GCA_038257335.1 Chitinophagales bacterium
AATTATTATGGCAAGTTTTGGACGACACACATGGACAGGGTTTGGTATCAGTTAAACCAGCGTGTATTAAAGTGGGTACAATGGAAAAAAGGCCTGTACAAGAAAGCGGCCATTAAGTGGCTGAAACAAAAGTATAAGGAACAACCCCGTTTATTCCCACACTGGCAGTTGGTGCATCCATAATGTAGCAATACATTTGTGATTTATAAACAGGAAGAGCCCCCGAAATAATCGGGGCAGGCGGTGTGAAGGGAGACTTTCACACACGGTTCTGTGAGAACGCAGGGGTGAAATACTTTGCGTGACTCGACTAGGCAACATTTAAGAGAAACAGAATGTCGAAATTAAAAGAAATTAGAGAACAACTTAATTTAACTCAGGAAGAACTTTCTGAGAAATCAAGCATCTCTATCAGAACAATACAACGAATTGAAGCAGGAACGGAGCCCAAAGGACAAACACTCAAAATATTATCTAAGTCATTGGGAGTAAATGAAAATGAATTGCTTGGAAAACCAGAAATTCAAGACGAAGTTAACTTCCCCTTAATTAAGGGTATCAATCTTTCTTCATTGTTCTTTACTATAATTCCACCCGTAAATATTTTTCTTCCTTTGACTCTTATGTTTGTCAAAAAGCAGTTTAATCCTTTTACAAAACAAATTGTTTCCATTCAGATATTATGGCTAATCATAGCCATAGTAATATTTATGTTAACTTCTTTTATAAAAAATTGGTTTTCACTCGGGAGTAAGTTTAGTCTGGTTGTTATGGTTTTATTGGTTTTGTCAAATGTATTTATCATCTTAAGAAATACAGCGGAGATTGACAAAAAAGGGAAACTGTTTTTTTACCTGAGTTTTAGTATTATTTAAACCTGTCGTATAGATGGCGGGATATTGGCGGGTTATTTTTTAGGTTAAAATTATGAGTATCCGCACTTTTGCAGAAATAAATATGATGACAAAACAAATTTTCTTTAGCCTGATTTTTCTTGCTTTATCCATTTTTAGTATCAAAGCACAAACAGATAAAAACTCAGCCTTATTTATCGAACTCAAAAATCAAGACAGCATTTTCTTTGAACGTGGGTTTAATCAATGTGATTGGGATTATTTGGGAAGTCACATAGCCGATGACTTTAAATTCTACCACGATCAAAGTGGTTTTCAGGACAGAAAATCATTCTTTGAAAACACGAAAAAATATATTTGCTCAACGCCCAGTCCAAAGCCAATCAGAAAGGTAGATGAAAAAAGTTTGGAAGTTTTTCCCCTCTACAATAATGGCAAGTTATACGGGGCTATCCAAAATGGCATTCACGACTTTTATATCCGGGAGGCCAATAAGGAAGATATACATACAAGCAAGGCGAAATTCACACACTTGTGGCTAATGGAAAATGGAAATTGGTTGTTGAAAGAAGTCCTGAGTTTTGACCATAACGACCCTGCAAAAACTATGGTGCAAAATACTTTTGAAAAAGAAATAGAACAACTACTGATACGAGAAAAAGTTCCTGCATTGGGTTTAGGGATTATTGAAAACGGCAAATTAAAGCAAATTCAGGTTTTTGGCAATATAGATACAAATGTTGCTGCTTCTTATAATTCCATTTTCAAAGTGGCATCCCTGACAAAACCTATCACAGCGTTGGTTACATTAAAATTAATTAGTGCTGGAAAATTAGGATTGGATGAATCTCTTGACAAATATTGGATAGACCCTGATGTGAAGAATGACAAACTAACACAAAAACTTACCCCAAGAATTATTCTCTCCCATCAATCTGGATTTCCTAATTGGCGTTATTTAACCCAAAATAAAAAATTGACCTTTGAATTTGAACCTGGAACTAAATTTCAATATTCGGGCGAAGGATTTGAATACTTGAGAAAAGCATTGGAAAAGAAGTTTGGTAAAAGTTTGGAAGAACTTGCCAATTCATTAGTTTTTAAACCCGCAAAAATGAAGGACACCCATTTTTGGTGGGATAAATCGATGGACGAAAAAAGATATGTCAAAAATTATGATAAAAATGGAGAGGCATTTGAAACCGTCAAATACTATGAAGCAAATGCTGCCGCAAATCTCTTGACTACTGTAGAAGATTATGGAAATTTCCTTACCTATATTTTAAATGGAGCAGATTTATCACAATCAGTATTTGACGAAATGCAAACGAATCAGGTTGAACTTAAACACAATGATTATTTTGGACTTGGATGGGAAAAGTTAACAGGATTTAGTAATGACGAATATGCTTTAATGCACACGGGAAAGGACCCGGGTGTAAATACATTGGCAATAATATTTCCCAAAAGTAAAAATGGCTATCTAATCTTTTTAAATGGAGATAATACTGGTAAAATACTTGAAAAACTGTTAACTGAACATTTGTATCTTGGAAATGACCTTTGGAACAAAAGATAAACGTTGCCTAACATTAAGAACAATAGCCGAAAGGCCACATAGAAGAGCCCCGCAACTAAAGTATTTGCGGGGCTTATGGTTATCTGCCTCCCGGCAGACAAATTTTTTGTTGACCGACGCCGGTAAGAACGCTATAGGTGGTAAAGTAGCTTTCGTTGCCTCTTTGTAAGCTTATTCAAACCCAAAATAATTCACACTTCTTTGAGTTCAAAAGTAAAATACTTACTTTTGACGTTAGTAATAGAAATACTATGATAATTTCTTTTGGAAATTCGGATACGGAAAAAATTTGGAATGGTATTAGAGTTAAAAAATTGCCAATTGAAATTCAAAATATTGGAAGAAGAAAATTAAGAATGCTTAATAACTCTGTTGATTTAACAGACTTAAGAATCCCTCCTTCGAATGGACTTGAAAAACTATCCGGCAAGTTGAAAGAATTTTATAGCATTAGAATAAATGATCAATGGAGGATAATGTTCAAATGGAATTCCGGTAATGCTTTTGAAGTTGAAATAATTGATTATCATTAAATAAACTAACATGGCTAAGCTTAAAAATATACATCCAGGAGAGGTTCTTCTTGAAGAGTTTCTTCTGCCATTAAACATTTCCGCATACCGACTTGCAAAAGATGTCGAAATACCGCAGACACGTATTTCCGAAATCATAAAAGGCAATCGACGAATTACAGCCGATACCGCTCTTAGATTTAGTAAGTACTTTGGAAATTCTGCAAAATTTTGGCTTGGTATGCAAGACGACTTTGACATCGAAGAAGAACTTTCAAGTAAAGGCTCTTTGATTCAATCTATAAAAGCATTCAGTTCCAAAGTAGCATAACGGCGCCCAATAACAAGCTTTCGTTTTGCCCAACGGGCAAGAAATGGTCCCGCACATGCGGGAGAACGGGACCATTGGTGCCGGCTGGTTATGGAGTTGTCGTTGAAAGTAGTAAGAGATTCAAACAGGCAGATAGCCTGTTTTTTTTGTGGAGGGTACTGAGGGCGTTATGGGCGGAAGCTTTTAGCGCTTTTTCTGTTGTAACATGGCAATAGATTCCCTTATCCATGCTTTATGCCACAGGTGCCGATGTTGTTCCCGTAAAATATTTTTGTGGCGGGCCACGCTTTCCAAAAACATCTATGGTTATGAGTGTCCCTGTTTTGCAGCAGGGACATTTGCGCAGCATTGTTTTTATTGTTGCTGCGGGCCTGTCGGCGTGTACGCTTTGCTTTAAGGTCTGCAACTTTCCACGCTTCCAACTGCTGCTGAGTATGCCGTAATGCCTTATGCGCACAAAGCGGTGTGGGAGTATGTGCTGGGCAAACCTTCTTACAAACTCCCGGTTGCTTAGCGTCATTAGCTTTTGACTGCCGTCATCTCTATAATCTTTGTAGTTAAAGCTTACTTCTTCATCCGTTACACTTTGCAGACGGTGGTTGCTGACCTGCCTGCCGGCAGGCAGGTGGCCACTTTGTACGTGCGGTTCCGGGCCGGTCATATTCAAATCCACCAACATCGCCCTGTACGTTACAGGCAGGCAAAGGCAACCCGAAATGTAAATAGACAAAAAAATGACTGCAAAAGAAAAACAGACCGGGTCCATTCAAACTTTTTTAAAACCGACTCTCAAACAAATTGGCTATATGACTCCGGGGCAAACCTGGTGGAAAGACAAGGGCAACTTTTTTAACTTCATAAATCTTCAAAACTATTCCTGGAACTCAAAGGATATTTCACAGCAAAAGCACAAGAAATACAAAGTGGGCAAAGCATTCGGTTAATAATCAATCTTTGTTTCTTTGCCTCCTTTGTTTCTTTGTGTGAAACTTTCTATTGTGTGTCAACCCGTTTTATTTTTTAAGTGAGCTGGTTATTACTCCAACAATAAATTTGCAGTTACCTTTATTGGCTTATCTAATAGAAACCTTAAAATGTATTGTTGCATGATTTGTACACGACTGCTTTCCACGCTGCTGCTGCTTAGTTCTGTATCGCTGTTTTCCTGCAAGAACAAAGGCAGCAATCCCTACATAAGCAATGTAGACAGCAGTATTCAAGGTACAGACGAATCTTATCATCCCCCCCTACGCAACCCACGTGCTTTGTTCATAGATGATGCAGGTGTTGGTGATACCCCTGTAATTTTCGTTCACTCTTTTGCCGGCAGTACCCAGCACTGGCAGGAACAATTAAAGGAACTTCGTAAAACCAGGCGGGCCATTGCCTTCGACATGCGGGCTCATGGAGCATCGCCGGCAGCCAGCGATAAAAATTATGCAGTGGAAGCATTTGCCGCTGATATTGCTACAGTGGTTGACAGCTTAAGCTTATCCCATTTTATTTTGGTGGGTCAGAACCTGGGGGCTGAGGCAGCAATAGCTTATGCTGCAAAATTTCCAGGTAAAGTGCATGGACTTTTGCTGATGGGGGTGCCCATAAAAACCACTGCCACCAGGGTAACTAAAATAATGGACATGCTGGAATCTGAAAAATATGACACCGTCATGAACGCTTACCTGGCTTATTTGCTCACCAATGCCAAACCTGCTACCGGGGCCTTACTGCAAAGTGGTTTGGGGAAACTTACAAAAAATGGTGTGCTCAAAATGGTAAGGGCAAGTTTGAATTTTGATCCTGTACCAAGCCTAAGAAAATATACAGGTCCGGTAATGATGCTCTCCAGCGATGAAGACCAGGCGCAGAGCACCTGGCAACAATTGTTTCCTAAAACAGAATTTAAGCGTATGCGGGGCACCAGCCATTGGATGCAACTAGACAAGCCTGCAGAGTTCAATGCAATTTTACAAAAATTCTTAAGAGACCTACCCAGGACTTCTTAGAAATTATTTTTTTTCATTCACAAAATCAGAGACCGCCTTCATAAATAGCCCGAAGGATTCTATGTGTGGAAGATGTCCCACTGCCGGAAGTTCAACGAGTTTAGAACCAGCAATTTTTTTCTGTGTTTGCCTGCCCAGCAATTGGTATTGTCCCATGGTTTTTCTTACGGCTTCTGGTACAAGGGTTTTGCCAATGGCAGTTCTGTCCCGTGTACCAATGATGAGCAGCGTGGGTACTTGTAAATTTTCAAACTCATATACCACCGGCTGTGTATACACCATGTCTGAAGTAAGTGCTGCGTTCCAGGCTATTACCGGGTAAGCATTGTTCAAAGTCCAGCCGGCTAATAGGTTTAACCAGCGGTCGTATGCCGACTTCCACATACCATCGTAATAATTACTCTGTTGATACTTTTTTATTTTTTCATAATTCTGCCCCAGTTCATTTTTATAATTTTTATCGATGGATTGGTAGGGCGCAAACTTTTTATAATCTTCCAGGCCTATGGGGTTCTCTAAAATTAATTGTTCAGTAGTTTGAGGATACATCAGCGCAAATCTTGTGGCCAGCATGCCGCCCATAGAATGGCCAAGTACAACAGCCTTGCTTATTTTTAAAGTATCCAGCAATGTTTTGGTATTTTCTGCCAATTGCTGAAAGCTGTATTGGAAATTCATAGGTTTAGAAGATTTACCAAACCCCACCTGGTCTGGCACTATCACCCTGAAACCCTTTGCTGCCAGGGCGTTGACGCTACTTTCCCAATAGGCACCATTGAAATTCTTTCCATGAAGCAACACAATCACCCGGCCATTGGCATCTGCAGGTTTCACATCCATATAAGCCATGGTAACGGATTGTTGCTGTACTGCCAGTTTTAAATGACTAACCTCAAACGGGTAGCTGGCATTGGTAAGGTTTACATCTAAGTTTTTCAAAGTGTCTTCCTGCCCCAAGGCCAGCAACGGGAGCAAGAATAACTGGAACAAAAATTTCTTCATCTTATTAATCGCTTGTTTTATTATTTGCTGAGAGAAAGGTTACGACACAGCTGTTTTACGAACGTTGCCCATAAAATACATCAATTGAGTGTACGCTGTCTTCCTCGAAAGTGAAGAATTCAACATTTCGAAAAGCACTTCCGTCTGCCGTTTTACAGGAGTATATAACCATTACTTCATGGTTGTTCTCTAAAATTTTTTCGATGGTATAAATCGGCGTACTCTTGCTGCTCAACCAACATTTTGAAAAATATTCCGCCTTGGAAATTTTAGTATCCTGCGGACTGTTATAGGTAAAGTCAGCACTCAGCAGTTGCTCCAGCACTTCCCGGTCCTCTGTTTCATAAGCATTAAAATAATTTTCTACCAACCTGGTGAGAGAGGTTTCCATGACGTATATTTTTTGTGGTAAATAAATAGGGGTAAATTTTTGGAAGTTTAGTTGACTCTGTGTTAAACAAGATGCATGCCACGGCAGAGGGGATATTTTAGCAAAAAGTTTTTTACTTCTACTGCAAAAATTAATTTGTTGTTGTAGAGGTACGGCCTGTCCATTTTTATTTTTATAATTTTGACCCATGAAAACTCAACACTATGGCAATCACAAAAAGTATTATGCTCCTCACCATTTTATATTCATTCCTATGATGCTGTTGTTCATGGCTGTTGGTTTACGCCAATATTTTACTGGCCAGCAGCGGGAGCCTGCGTGGCTGGTACTAGCCCTCGCCTCTTTTAGCATTCTTTACCTTGGCATCATGCTGCGGCAGCATTATGCCCTCGGCAATCAAGACAGGATCATCAGGCTGGAGTTCAGGCTTCGCCACCAGCATTTGTTAGGGAAGCCATCCACTGAAGCCGAGCTTCAGCTTAGCTTTGATCAGTTGGCAGCTTTGCGGTTTGCAGATGATGCAGAATTTGTTTTCCTTTTACACAGGGCTCTCAGCGAGTACCTGTCTGCAGATGGAATTAAAAAAGCCATCACCAACTGGCAACCCGATCACATGCGTGTGTAGTGAGTATGTAATTCCACAACAATACATCATGTTGAGCCGGTTTGTGTAACAACCACGTACAAAGATTTGCTTGTGCTACAACAACATCACGTTGCAACGGGTATCCACCAGATGGCGGGTTTGGTGCTATTTTTGAAACATCCTATTCAAAAATATACATCATATGAATAGTATCAATAAAAATCAGCCAGAAGACAATTACGAAGATTTAATGGGTGAAGACGCCGTGAAAAAAATTAAGGAATTGGTAGAAAAATCTCCTACCTGTTTTTTTTGCACCAACATAACAAGCAATCAAAGTTTTAGTACCCGGCCCATGCACGTGCAGCAAACTGATGATGAGGGTAACCTATGGTTCCTGAGTGCCAACGACAGCAAGCACGAGCAGGAACTCGCACAAGATGCGTCTATCCAGCTTTTGTTCCAGGGGTCCCAGTATTCCGACTTTCTGAATATTTACGGTAAGGCTACCATTAGCGCAGATAAAGCAAAGATCAAAGAGCTGTGGAACCCAATGTTGAAAACCTGGTTTACCGAAGGCATAGATGACCCAAGGATTTCGGTTATTAAAGTAAGGCCCATGGAGGGTTATTACTGGGATACAAAGAACCACATAGCAGTTAGCTTTCTAAAAAGATTAGTGGGAGCCGCCATCGGCAAAACTCTTGATGACTCCATTGAAGGCAATATAAATGTATAAAATCTCCTTACTTAGAAGCAGTCATAATAAAAAACGTGGCCGATTTCAATATCCTGCATCGGTCTAAATTTTACCCCTTTTGGGAGATTATGACAAACACTGAGTAATGTAATGCACATATAAACTAATTTACAAGTGTATAAAATTTGGGCAACAGTTTGCGTTGGCTACACAAAGAACTTATCACGATGGGAACTAAAGTACAAACTGCTATGGTCATAGATGATGATCGTGACCTCACGAGCGTACTATCATCTATTTTGGAAGCAAGAAAAATATATACAGTGGCTTTACACTCCCTGGCAGAGGCGGCAGAATGCCTGATTTACTTAAAACCCACAGTTGTTTTTTTAGACAACAGTTTCCCCGAGGGCCTGGGAGTAAACTTTATTAAGGATATAAAATCAATTGACGATGAAATAAAGATCGTAATGATTACTGCTGATGATGACAAATGGGTAGAAGACATGGCCAAAACCGAAAAGATCAATTACTTTATTAAAAAACCTTTTAACCTTAAAATCATTAACAACGTGCTCGATAAACTTAATATGCGTAAAAGCTGATTACATCGACCTCTTTTTAAATTTAAAAAATAAAAATTATGAATAAACTAATCATTGCATTTACATCGGGTGTTATCCTGGGAATACTTTATGCGCCATCTAAAGGCCAAAACACCCGAAATAAAATTGCCAACCTTGGCACCGATCTTAAAGAAAGATGGAATAACGTTACCGATAGAGTGGCAGACAGGATAGACAGTATCAGAGAAGGCGTGGATGATATGGCACATACCGCCGTAGAGAAAGTAGAAGGCGTGCAATTTGATACGCCCAACAGAAGCTTTTAAGCATATCGGTTTTCAAATCTTTTTAAGAGGCTGCAATGGTGGCCTCTTATTTTTTTAAGTAGAGTTTAAACAACAGCGTTTCGCCCTTGTCATCATCGGCAGCTAATACCAGTTCAAATGCTGTACGGGTCTCGGCAATGATGCACACAGATTCTATTTTATGCCCCTTAAAACGAGCATCAATTGCTTCCAGGTCGATGATGCGGTCTGGATTGATATGCGAGAATTTTTTCCTGCTAATGTCGTTGATGATCCACAAATAACTTTTGCCGATGCTGCCATCGGTATAACTGTCGTAGGTATTTTCAGTTGATACTGACAACAACAATTTATCTGAATTGGTTGCATAGTCTGCGCCGGAAACCCCGTTGAACAACGACGTATCGGTATTGACCCCTATCGCCGCAATTTTCAAATCGGCGGAATCCTGATTTGTAAAGAAATCTTTTGTGGTAAAAACCAGGAAATTTTTCCGGAAACTTTTATTGCCCCGGCTTGTAAGGATAAAACCGCCGGGGTATGTCGTCAACCCTTCTATGTTTAATTCCTTTATGCCCGCCCCTTTTATGCGATTATAGAAGGGGTTCACGTCTATTTTTTGTTTGCCATCAGGGCCGTAGAGCCATGCCACACTGCGTAAGCTGTCGGCAGAGCCGGAACCTAGCATTAACAATATTGACATTTTTTGGTAAGATACTGCTGTCATGGCCTCCAGGTCTGGCTTGCTGGCTTTGTCCATTCTACGGCCAACATTTTTCAATATCAATACACTATCCGTTATGGTAAAGTCCTTGTTTAATTTGAGTAAAGAAGAGGCATCGTCGCCCATGAGGTACAACTCATTGTTTAAAAATGCCAGTGCGGAGCCCGAGGGATAATTGGGCAGCAACAGTATCTTTTCCAGCCTGGCAGTGGGATGTTGGCAGCACAATAAGCTAAAGAGGCAACCAATCGCCACACAGGAATATTTTTTAAAAGCCATAAGGCAAGATAACATTTTATGAAAATGTTGCAACATCCTTGCACCGCCTGGCATTTTAAAAGCCGCTGGCTCTTTAAAATTTTGGGCAGCGCACGGCGTTCTTTACACTGTTGTCTCTATCCAGGTATTTTTGGTAAGCAATGGATATCTCAAATCCGCCGCGGCCGTAGCTCACTTCCCGCAGGCTGGAGATATTGATGTCGTAGCTCAGCGCAATTGAAAGCGGTTTCATTTCTATTTTGGTTACTGGTATAATAGCATCCTGGAAACGCAGGTAAGCACCACCATGCAAAATATACCTCGGCTCATCTGCAGATTCTAATTTGCGTGAAAATAAAACTCCTCCTAATATTTCAGAGTAGGCGCCCTGGCTGGTATAGTCGGCCTCTATGGTAAAGTAATTATAATCAGAAGTACTCATGCGAACCCCGGCAGAACCTACCCACTTAGGTGTTACCTCCAGTTTACTGTCTGTATAAAAATTGATCCCTTCGGCTTTGTTGAAATGATGGTAAGCCAACCCAACGTACATATTGTTCTCTGGTTCGTTTCCAATTTCCGCATTAAAACTCATGCCTATACTGCCATCAAAATAAGAGTAGGCCGCCTTAGGGAAAGTTTCGCCTGTGCCCAAAGAAGAATTGTAATTGTTGCCGTCAAACTGGCTGTTAGTCGTCATCTTACTGCGATCCACTCTTCTTTGCACCCAGCCTCCCATGGCTCCCAGCGACAAATACATATTTCTATCAGCACTTAAAGATTTGTGATAGTTGAGCGTAGGTAGCACGTGTGTGGCTGTCATTGCCACAGTGCCCGCTTTGTCATACAGCACTTCGCCACCAATGGTCAGAAAATCGTCGGTGTTGCCAAGTGGCATTTTGTACTCCATATTGGCAGAGGTTGTCTGGTAAGCATTGCCTACAGAGTTGTATTGAGAGCGGTAAACGGATTGAACCCTAATGTCACCGGAAAAAATACCAGCCAAAGCCGGGTTGCGTAGCAAAGGGGTTTCAAACATTTGCGAAAAATGAATGTCCTGCCCGTTAGCATTGGCCTGCAGAAGCAAGACTGCACACATGCTGTGAAAAAGATAAGCTAGCAATTTTTTCATGAGGATAGGTATTGAATAGGTTATTGATTTTTATGGATATCAAGTTTTTTAAAATTTTATCTTATGAGGGCAACATCGCCCTTGTACAACAGAACGGCATCGTTGTCGCACACAATTTCAAACATGTAAACAAACACATCCGAAGCAAGTTTTTGCCCCTTGTAGCTACCATCCCATCCGCCGCCGGCTTCGTTTGCCTTCATATTGTATTTTTCAAAAACCAGCTCGCCCCAGCGATTAAATATGCGGGCTGTCTTGATGGTGAAAAGTCCGGTACCCCTTGGGTAAAACTGTTCGTTCGCTCCATCGCCATTGGGCGAAAAAGTATTGGGAATAAAAACATTGGCACCATTGCAGAGCACTATCACATTTAATAAGTCGCTGGCAGTGCAACCACCTGCGTTAGATACTTCCACTTTGTATTGCGTTGTTTGCTTTGGTTTTATGTCGATGGATGGATAAGTGCTGCGGAAAATACTTCCCGTAGGATACCAGTTTACTGCGGTCACATCTGGGGAAATAATCGGGGTAAGTGTTTTTGCTTGTCCCACGTTGATGGTTAAATCTGCACCGGCCTCTACTGTTGGTATCGGGTACACTTTTACCGGAAAGTAGGCGGTATCTTTAAAACAACCCAAATCATCCGTACCCACCAGCATGTAGTTGGTGGTACTGTTTGGGCGGGCCGTAACTTTTGGTTTATCTGAGCTGCTAAGCCCTGCTGATGGACTCCATGCATAGCTGGCAGCACCGCTGGCAGACAGTTCAACAGACTCTCCTACACACAAAGTATCGCCCTTGCTGTATTTCATTTGGAACGGATATTTTACCGAAATAGTAATGGAATCTTTGGCCACACAACCTTGCAAATTTTTACCGGTTACCTGGTAAACCGTTGCTACAGCCGGTGTGGCAATGGGCGAAGCGCAGGTAGCACAACTCAAGCCGGTGGCCGGGCTCCAGGTGTAAGAAGCTGCACCAGTGGCCGTAATGGCCTGCCCCCTACCCTGGCAAATGGATTTGTCTGCACCTGCATTTACAACAGGTAAAGCAAAAGCTTCCACTTGCGTTTCCGCCGTGTCTTTACATCCGCTGCTGTTTACCGCTACCAGTCTTGTATTAAATATCCCGGCTGTTGCAAAAAGCAGTTGGTTGAGCACTTTACCATTTGCAGTGCGGCCATCGCTGAACTGCCATGTCCAGGTAATGGCAGATGTGTCGTTGTTAAGCAAAGTGCCAGCAAGGTTAAAGTTGACCGGTACACAACCGTTGGGGGATTGCGACAGGCCGATGGAAGGAGTTTTTACCACTTTAACTGGCACACTTGCCCTGGTGGAATCCTGGCATCCCATAGCCGTTACCACTTTTAACGAGGCTGTGAAAATACCTTCGCTTGCATAAAAATGTGATGGCGATGCCTCCGTAGAGGTAGTGCCATCGCCAAAGTTCCACAGGTAGGAGGTTATCATATCGTTGCTCTGCGTATTGTTGGTAAACTGCACATTGCCCTTGCTGCAAAGCAACAGCGTATCGGTAGTAAATGCAGCGGTTACACCACTCACGAGAATCGTATCAAGGCCTGTGATAGGCACAGTGCAGCCGGCTGCATCTTTCAAAATTATCTTGGGAACATAAATGCCCGGCACCGTGTAGGTGTGCGACACCACAGAATCCTTCGTAACGATGGTAGTACCGTCATTAAAATCCCAGATGAACGAAGTTCCATCTTGGGTATTGGCGATAAAATCCACTTTCAAAGGTTTGCATCCTTTAAAGTTTTGATACCTAAAAGTTCCTTTCGGCCCGCGGATTACAATTTTTTTGCTTTGGGTAGAGCTGCATCCACCGGGCCCGGTTATGCTCAGTTTTGCAAAGTAAGTGCCGGCCACGTTGTAAAAATGCGAGGGGCTTGCAGCAGATGAGAAAGTACCGTCGCCAAAATCCCACTTATAAGTAGATTGGTTGCTGGAAGTATTGGTGAACTGCACAATGAGCGGCGGGCAGGTGCCTGCAGAATCACTCATGCTGAAACTGGCAACAGTTGTAGCAACCCTGATGTAGGTAGCACGTGTTTTTTGCGAAGTGCAGCCATAAATGTCTTTGATATTTAATTGTACCGTATAAAGGCCATCCATCTGGTAGCTGTGGCTGGGGTTGGCTGCAGTGCTGGTTTGGCCATCTCCAAAATCCCATCGGTAGGTAAGTCCTGGCCCGGTGGAGGTGTTGGTAAATCTAACCGGCTTCAACGGACAAGTAATTGTATCGCTGGAAACAAAATTGGCCTCTGGTGTAGATATCACCAGCAGGTTCATTTTGAGAATGCTATCCGTGCATCCCGCTGCATCCTTTACCAATAAAGAAACACTGTAAATGCCGGCGCTGGCGTAGGTGTGCGAAAAAGGCCCGGAGTTAAGCACTTCTCTATTGCCATCGCCGTAGGCCCAGGTCCATTGTGTGATGGCATGTAGTCCGTCTGTGGTGCTGGAATCGTTGAATTGCACTGCAGTAAGCAGGCAACTCCCTGGCTGGGCCGAGCCAAAATTAGCCGCCGGGCCGTTTACCCTGATGTAGCTTACTTTGGTCAAACTGTCTTTACAACCCGCCGCATCTGTGATAACCAGTTTCACGTTATAATTGCCGGCACCCTCGTAAGCATGGCTCACGGGGTTCCCCGTGCTGTTGCTGCCATCGCCAAAATCCCAGCTATATGCTTGTATGCCCCCGGCATTATTTTGCACAGCAGTAAAAACAGTTGTTTGCCTGCGGCAAATTTCGGTTTGCGATGCGCTAAACACTGCAGCTTCATCGGCAACTACCACCGTTATGGTTTTGCTATGTTCGCAGCGTGCGCTAAAGTTTCTAACCGTTTGCGTTACCAGGTAAGTACCCGCCGTGCTGTAGGTATGGGTTGGGTTTGCGAGCGTAGACGTGTTTCCGTCGCCAAAATTCCAATGCCACTCGTCTGCGCCGATGGATGCATCGGTGAAGGATCTTACAAAAGGAGTTTCACAATTCAGTACTACAGCGAACCGGGCAATGGGCGGTTTTACATGAATGTAATTATTTAGTTTAAGGGTATCATAGCAACCATAGTTACCCACAATTAGTTGTATGTCAAAAAAGCCGGTGTCTTCGTACATATGTGAGGGAGCCTGGGCTGTTGAAGATTCACCATCACCAAAAGACCAAAGCCAGTTGTTGATGTCGCCAGTGCTGAGGTCAGAAAAAATTACCGTGTTAAAAGCACATACATCTCTTGGCGAAGCCGAAAAAGCAGCGCTTGGTTTTGTGCTGGCCCTGATGCCCCCGATCCTGGTAACCGTGTCTTTGCAGCCACCGGCCGTAGTGATAATCAAACTGATGTCGAACAAACCTGCCGCAAAAGTATGTGTAGGATTTTGCAAGCTTGATGTAGTGCCGTCTCCAAAATTCCAAAGATAAGCTGTCACGGGATCGATACTGTTTACGGTCGATCCAAACGTCCAGCTGAAGGGTGCGCAGCCTTCTTTTGGCAAATTGTTGATGGCAACTTGTGGGGGTTGAATGTTTATGTAAGAGGTTTTTAGCACAGAATCGCTGCACCCGTTACCATTGATTGTAACCAACTTCACAGTGTAGTTTCCGGGCTGGGTATAAGTGTGGGTCGGGTTAGCCGATGTTGATGAATTACCATCTCCAAAATCCCACCGGAGAGTTAGGGCGCCGGTGCTGGCGTTGGTAAAGTTTACCGTGAGAGGTGCTGCGCAGGATGAAAGTGGACTGCCGCTAAAAGCAGCCACGGGTTTTGCGAACACTTCTACATTTTTTGAAACGGAGTCCCTGCAGGCGCCTACAAAACTCACGAGTTTTACAGTGTAAGTGCCGGGAAGTGTAAAAATCTTCGAAGGGCTCAACACATTTGCCTGGCTGCCATCTCCAAAAAACCATTTAACAGAATCCGGTGCAGGTAAAGAAGTATTGGTAAAAAGTGCGGGTACGCCCACACACAAATTATCCGGAGCGGTAAAGCCCGGCAGGAGGGTTCCAATATTGAGGGCATTTACATGGGTACTGGTATCCCTACAGCCCTGGCTGCTAGTGGCAATGAGTTGTACCGTATAAATGCCGGAGTTTGTATAGGTATGTGCCGGACTTGTTGCAGTAGAAGTGCCGCCATCGCCAAAGATCCATTGATAAGTAAGCTGGCCGGCACCTGTGCTTGTGTTGGTAAACTGAATGGTTTCCGGAGCATTGCAACTAACCGCTGCACCATTGGTAAAGCCGGCATTTACACCTGGCGCAACGTTGATATAACTGGTACGGGTAAGTGTTTTTACACAACCAGAAGAGTTGGTAATGCGCAACGACACATTGAAATTTCCCGCAGCGCTGTAAGTATGTGCCGGGTTAGCTGCAGTAGAGGTAAAGCCATCTCCAAAAT
The DNA here is from genome assembly GCA_038257335.1 of Chitinophagales bacterium. GTDB lineage: Bacteria > Bacteroidota > Bacteroidia > Chitinophagales > Chitinophagaceae > Ferruginibacter. Next base: position 15,364 of record JBBSJJ010000059.1, read on the forward strand.
CCCATAAGTAGCTGCTGATGGTACCGCTGCCGGCTGTACTTTCCTGGGTAAATTGAACAGGCAGAGGAAAACAACCGGCACTGCTATTCGAAGCAAAATTTACGGTGGGCAATGCCTTCACCGTTACATATTGCGTTTTTATGATGGAGTCGAAGCCGGAAGCGTTTTGTACAACGAGTTTTACGGTGTAGGTGCCCGGGTTGAAATAGGTTACTACCGGATTCTGTAAGAAAGATATGGTGCTGTTACCGAGGTCCCATTTCCAGTACGTAGGATTGCCTGTTGATTGGTCCTGGAAACTTACCAGCAAAGGTGTGCAGCCCGATATGGGGGTGGCAGTAAATTGTGCAGCCGGTTGTGCCCTGGTAATGAATGAAATTAAAAGCGTAAACGTTACCAGGCAAAAACGTTTTACATTTTGCTTGCGCATAGGATGTTGTTTGGATGTTTTGTTTGGATGTGTCTGAACCACTTATTCGAACGGTGATTTTAGGGCTAAATTGTGTCCTTAACAAGCTCTTAATATGTTTCCCTGAAAAGCCAGAAAAATCCATGTATTTGGCTCGTTCAAATAAGATAAACCAACTACAAAAAAGTAGAAGATATACTACATTAATTATTGTAGCATTCTTCGTAATCTATTTAACAAACCTGCCCGTAAGAAATTTGGGATATGCTTTAGTACCATATTGATGATTTATTAACCGTTAGTGGGATAATCATTTTTGGTCGCTGGTCTTACACGTAACTCCTTGTGCAGGGCTGTTTCTGTTGGGCTGCTTTGCTAAAAGTGAAGCCCTGCCCACCGTTGAAGCGAGGACTATGGGGAGATTTTACCCATTTTAACAAAAAGAAAGGACCAGAATTTAGCGGCAACATTCTTGTAGTATCTGTCTTACAATCAATTACCTCTTAGATGGAAGAAATCTCTGTAAAAGTGCGGCCCTACATCATTGCGCTAGACGACGAAATAGATCTTTTAGAGATGTTCAAAATTTGTATGGAGGCAAGTGGTTACGAGGTAGATATCGCCACTAAAGAACAGATTTTTCGGGATTTGATAAATCTGAGAACGCCTGCAGTCATTTTTTTAGATATTCAGATGCCCGGAAAACAGGGTAACGAGTTGTGCAAAGAATTAAAAGCGAATGCTGCGACAGCCAATATACCGATTGTGTTTCTTTCAGGTAAAGAAGACGCTTATAAACTGGCTGCCCAATCCAGCGCCGATGGATGCATACAGAAGCCATTTCAATGCAACATGGTTGTAGCGGAAATAGAACGTATTATGGCTCGCTCATAAGATCTCCGATTTTTATAGTGGTTTCACCTCTTGGTTTTTGGTAATGGCAACCCTGTTTAGTTACAGCTTTTCCCCGCAAAATTTACAGTACCGTGCATTTCCATCATGCCCTTCCCTGCCACAACTTGGGCAGGCCTGTTGCAAGTGATCTTTGTTGCGCATAGCAAGGGCCATTTCGGTAGTAACTATGCCGGTGGGTACCGCAATGATGGCATAACCCATCAACATAATGGTGCTGGCAAAAAATTTACCCAGCGGTGTAACCGGCGAAATATCTCCATACCCAACAGTAGTAATGGTAACAATAGCCCAATAAATACTTTCGGCAATACTGCCGAAGCCGTTTTGCCCACCCTCTATAAGGTACATTACCGACCCCATGATGACTACCAGCATAAGAACCACCAATATAAATATGCTGATCTTTCTGAAGCTTCCCTTAAGTGCAACAGTTAGGAATTGCATTTCCGATAAAAAATGAGAAAGCTTGAATATTCTAAAGATGCGTAACAGCCGCAGTGCCCTAAATACTAATAACGACTGTGTGCCAGGAATTAAGATACTCAGGTATCCGGGGATGATAGAGAGAAGATCTATTATGCCAAGAAAGCTAAATACATAGCGCCAGGGTTTTGTAATGCAAATGAGCCTGAGTATATATTCCACGGTAAAAACTACCGTAAATCCCCATTCCAACTTCAATAGAAAGCTGCCGTGTGCAGCATGAAATTCTTTATCACTATCAAGTATTACTACTATTATACTGGATAGTATCAGCACTAAAAGACTTACGTCAAAAAATTTACCTGCAGCTGTATCAGTTTCGTAAATCACCTGGTGCAGGCGCTGGCGCAAGGTCAGGCGGTTGACCGGTTCTGTCATTTTAAAAGTTTATGCTCATTTAAAGATACAAAATAATGACCCGACGGTTAGCTGGTTTTTTGCAGGAAGTGAGCCATGTCGGCAACAGTTGACTGTAAGTTTGCCATGGGTTCAAAATTACAAGAGCCCTTCTAAAAAAAGGGCTCTTGTAATTTAAATAATGATGGGCTCGTTTAGTTAACAGCGTCCTTTACTCCATCTCCTACTTTATTGGCACCTTTCTTTATAGCATCTCCCGCCTTGTTTACACCTTTTTTGGTGGCATCCCAGCCGTCTTCAATAGCTTCCCCAGCCTTGTTGAAGAACCTGCCAGTTCTAGATACACGCTGGCCATCCTCAAGCCTGACAGTTTTCCCATTCCGGGTTACATCGCCGTTTCTTTTTACTACCACGTTGTCATCAAGGTTTACGTCCTTATCGGCCTCCACGTAAGCATTGTTTCTCCACACCATTACTTTACCATCCCGGTACATCACGTCGCCTTCACCTTCAACGTATGTCTGCGTATTCATGGCATTATCGTCCATGTTAACCATCGTGGTTGTGTCGCTGTTCATCGTGGTAGTGTCAGTGGTTTTTTGATCGTTGCACGCTACAAAGGTTGTGGCTGCAATTGCTAAAACAAAGATTCTTTTCATGTTATTTTTTTTATGGTTAAAAAGTTATCCATGTGATTCATGGATTTGATTTCATTTGAAAGGCATAACAAAATTTTGACCAAAATAACCGGAGTGCCTGTTTATAGGTCGGGAGCAAAAAAAGAGATTGCCAAATCTTACAATGAAGGGGAATTACTTACCCAGAAGCGCTGTTAATGTCATCTTGTGTATGGTTTTACCTGCCCGTTCCCCACAATCATAATCGCTGGTATGGGGCAAAGAGAAAAAATAAAGCAAGTTGTTCAAAATATGTTGAATGCCAAAACACGAACAGCGTATCTGGCTGTCTTCTTAAAATTTAATAGTAGAAATACCCTATCTTGAAACCTCACCACCACTAACAGAATCATCAATTATGAAGCACATTTTCAACTTTCTACTCTGCTTGTTGGCACTCAACAGTTTTGCCCAAAAAGGAGCTAAAGCCAAAGATCGTTTTGCCGGTATAGATACAGCTATAAGCAGGATTTTGAAAGACTGGAAGGCTGCTGGCTTTGCAGTGGCAGTGGTGGAGAAAAATAAGATCGTGTATGCCAAAGGTTTTGGTTACAAAGATTGGGAAGCCAGGCTGCCTGTTACAACCAATACGCAATTTGCCATTGGCTCCTGTACCAAAGCATTTACCGCTGCGCTGGTTGGCTTGTTGGCACAAGATGGAAAAGTTGATTTAGACAAGCCGGTTAAAAATTACCTGCCCGAACTTAATTTTTACAACAATGAAATGAATAACAACATCAGCCTGAGAGACATGATGAGCCATAGGACCGGGGTTAGCCGCTACGATTATTCCTGGTATTTTTTCCCCTCAGCATCCAGGGATAGCTTAATGAAACGCCTTCAATACATGGAGCCTTCTGAACCGCTCCGACGCAAATGGCAATACAACAATTTCATGTTTTTGCTGCAGGGCATGGTTACGGAAAAAATTACGGGAAAAACATGGGAAGATAATATTCGTGAAAAAATATTTGCTCCACTCGGTATGACCAACAGTAACGTGGGCCTGGCAGAATGGATGAAGGCCAGTGACATGGCCAAAGGTTATAAATTAAGGCGGGACAGCGTTCTTTACAACGCTGATTATTACGACATCAGCGGCATGGCGCCGGCAGGCAGTATCAACAGTAGTGTGAATGATATGGCCAAATGGTTGATGGCTTGGGTCAACGGAGGTAAATACCAGGGCAAAGAAATACTACCTTCTTCTTTCGTAGCAGAGGCCATGAGTTCTCAAATGGTGGTGTCTGCTTCGTTGCCATCTGCAGAAAGGCCAGATGTGCACATGGCTAATTATGGTTTTGGCTGGATGCTGGCCAGCTATCGTGGTCATTACAGAGTAGAGCATGGCGGCAATATAGACGGATTTAGCGCCAGCACCAGCTTCTTTCCGAGTGATAGTATCGGCATTGTTGTGCTTACAAACCAAAATGCTTCGAGGGTGCCCGGTATTGTAAGAAATCTTATTGCAGATCGCATGCTCGGCCTCTCTTACACCGATTGGCACACAACCGCATTCAAGGATGACACGGCGGGCAGAGCCCGGCAGAAAGAGGCCATAAAAAGTATCGTGTCTGATCGTAAACCGGGCACTACTCCTAGTCATTTGCAGAAAGATTATACGGGAATTTATACTTCGGTGGGTAAAGAAAGTTTCGAGATTACGATCAACAATGATTCTTTGCAAATGCTTCTGCCAAAACAAAAGCTATACCTGAGGCATTACCACTACGATGTATTTAATTTATGGGACAAAGAAGATATGGCGAACAATGATACCAGCAATCTCGCAGGTTTGAAGCTCATGTTTCAGATGGATGAAAAAGGCGACATCAGCACCGCTTCTATGCCACTCGAGGGCAGCAAGCCCATTGTGTTTACGAAAACAGAAAAGACCAAACCCATGTCTAAAGACAGCCTGCAAAAATATGTGGGTGAGTATGCTCTAGGCGGTACTGTTGTAAAAGTTTACATCAAAGGAGAGAACACGCTTTATGTATTTGTGCCTAACCAACCAGAGTATGAACTGATGCCAACAGGTAAAAACAAATTTAAACTGGTGGCGTTAAGCGGCTTCAGTGTTGAGTTCAAAGGCAATGATAAAGGGGAAATATCTGAGCTCGTATTTATACAACCCAATGGCAGTTTCAAAGCAACGAGAGTCGTAAAATTATAGCAGCCTTATGGTTGAGCTGGCGCATCGTCCACTTCAAAGTTGTATTGCAAAAGCTGTTCGCAGTTTAGAACGTTGAAATGACTGTCTGTTACCGGCACATCATCTTTACTTACGATAGCCAATTTGTATTGATCAAATTCTATTTCTGCCACGTCGTAGATGATAGAATATTGCCCGGCTCTTTCTCTTACTTTAGAGTGCAATCTTATTTGTTGGCTGCAATTGGTCAAGGGTGTCCACATAATGCGGGGTTTATAATTTAAATAATGGGTGATTCAGAAAATGCTGGCGGGCAATTTGTAAACTTATTAGGCCTATTTCAGCAAATCGTTATTATTCCTTTAAAACAAATGTTATGCCCGAAGGCCCATCGTTGTTACATTTAAAAAATAAGTTGATGCCGTTTAGAGGCAAGATCGTGCAGGAGGCGGGCGGCTATGGAAAAATGGATACTGGCTGGCTAAACAAGAAAAAACTGTTAGACATTTTAACCCATGGCAAACATCTCTTGTTCCTATTTAACAACGGTGTTGTAAAAGTACACCTCGGTCTTTTTGGAGAAGTGATGATCAATGAAACTAAAAAAGTGAATGCCTCCTTCTACCTCCATTTTGCAAAAGGAGAAATAAATGGCTACGTGGTAAAGGCACAAAAGCTTGACTCTCCGCTGGAAGAAATATTCGACTGGCGCAAAGATATTGGGAGCAAAAAATTTGATGGGGCCTATGTCAAAGCCCTTATTAAAATGGAAGCTGGTAAAACCATCGATGATGTGTTGATGGACCAGGATATTTTTGCGGGAGTGGGGAACAAAATCCGTAATGAAGCGCTCTACCGGGCGGCCATTCACCCAAAAAGTATCGTGGAAAAAATTCCGGCTGCTGCCATAGGAAAATTAATAAAAGAGGTGGTGAAGTATGCCAACATTTTCTACCAGCAATTGGAGAAAACGGGCGTGCATGAAGGCTTCCAGGTGTACCAACAAGAATATGCGGCAGATGGAAGTGAAGTGACGATGGAAGTTTTAAAAAAGTCTAAGCGTAAAATATATTACAGCCATCACCGGCAAAAGTTATATGTATAGTAAGGGCTTTTGCAGCGGAAAATTGATGGGCTCCTACCTGTTTTGCTACACAGTACCATCTTGGTCTTTTTTTACGGCAGGTTTGTTTCGATCCTCAATATCGTGTCCTTTGTGCACGGCCCAGGTCTTGGTAAAAGCAGCGCCGTAATAAAGCATCATGGAAGAATAAAATAAAAATAGCAGGAGCAACACCACCGAAGCCGAGGCTCCATAAATGCTGTTGATGTTGTTGTAAGAAAGCAACAGGTGTAGCACCATTTTGCCAAAAGAAAACAGCAGGCTGGTAAACAGTGCTCCGGCCCAGGCAATGCGCCAGGCGGGCCGGGCATGCGAGAGGTACCTGAAAATCATAAGGAACCAAATGGCCATTATCAATGTAGAAATTACAAATGCCTGGAACCGATTGAAAAAGGGTGAAATGCTGGGTAATAATTTGAAAAAATATTTACCAATAAAAACCTGCAGAGCCTCAATGAATACTGCCAAAGAAAAGAGTAAGCCCGTGCTGAGGATCACCACAAGAGATTGCAACCGGGACCCAAGTGTAGTTAATGCCTTTTGATTGTTACGTGAAGGCAGTCCCCACATTTGATTGAGTGAGCTTTTAATTACTTTGAACAAAGTAGTGGCCACAAAAGTGAGGAACAGGAAACCGAAGATAGTGGCGGCCCAGTTATAAGCTAGTTTATTAAAAGCCTTAATAACGGTAATGATGAGCCGCACAGCCTCCCTGCCAAAAATTTCTGACAGGCCGCTGAATAATTCCTGCCGGATGGTTTGCGGATCAATGAAAAGACTGAACACCTGCACTAAAATGATAAGGATAGGTGGCAGGGCAAACATGGTGAAAAACGCAGTGGCACCAGCCATTCGTAAGGGGTCGTTGTTGATAAACAACTTTACTGCGTCTTTCAATACCTTGCCAAACTGCAGTACTTTATTCCCCATATCTTTTAATTTCTCTTTAAAAATATTTTCTGACCGTATTTAAAGATACAAACTTAAAGAGTATTGTTTAAGTAACAGGTGGTAGACCAGGTGGACATAACCACAGAAAATGGAAATAGAAACTACCAGGCTTAAGGCACGACTGTTACCACCCAGTTGTTTGTTCTGCGGCTCCAGATAATAGCATAATCTTTACCATGCAGCAGTTGAAATTTCTTTGCATTGGCGGTATTGCTAATACGCAACCATCCATAATTATAAATTTCAAATTTAAATACAAATGGTTGGGTAGTTTTTAAAGGAACCGGCGTAAAAGTTTTGTTGTCGTCTGATAAATAGACCGTCATTTCACTGTTGCCATATAGGGAAAGATAAATCCATGATGCGTCGTTGGCGGCGGGTGGCGGATTTTGCTGTGGCTGTGGTGCGGTGCTGGTGCTGGGCCGGGTACCAGCCTGGCTGAGGCCTTTTGCATAATTCCAGCCCTGGCTGATGGCAGTAAGCCTGCTGGCTTTTGCGGGATGTGTGGCACTCCCTCTTTCTGAAGCGATGCTTTGCATGGCAGCCATGGCCTCATTTAACCCCGCTCCCATTTTTGCCATCACATAACCTGAAAAATAGTCTGCCTCTATTTCTTTAGCTGGCGTACTTCCCCGTCTATCTACCACATGGTTGCGGTAATGATGGCCCATTTCATGAGCCATTACACTCAAGGACGCCCACCTTGTTTTTGCGTAGCTGTCAAGATTCTCTAAAAAATTATTATCGTAAACGATGTACCGTTGGTTGCGGATGATGGTTGCGTAGGCGTTGTTGATGCCGGCCTGTTCCCTGATATTAAAATTCTCCTGCCAGTTGATGCTATCCAGCATTCGGTTTACATAAGTACCCGCTTCGTATACAGATTGAAAATTAGACTGGGTGCTGGCTGGCGGGATAATGAAACCGCATTGGTTAATTTTTTGGGCAGATACAATTTGGGTAAATATCAACACACCTATACACAAAAAAGACGTTTTCATATTTTGCTTTTTACAAGAACAGGGAATAAATAAGCCAATAACCTTTTTGCATACTGCATGCAGAATGCGGCACATCATTAACTAAATACTGCCCAGACTTAGCTCTTATTAGGAAGGGATTTAAAATCGGTTAGAATGAATACGATCATAATAACAACAGCCAATGCTATATAATAATTGAAACCAGATTCGTACCCGTTGTTGTAAAACCACACAGCCAGAATGGCAAGAGAAAGACTGACTACTATTTCCAACAAGCCATGTATTCTGAAGGGGATCAATTTCACCAGGCCCAGTTCAAAGTCTGTAGTTAAGGTTACGAGTAAGTGAACTGCAGCCAGGCCGTAGGTGATCGTACTCAGCATTCCTTCCATATTGAACAATGTAGGAGATGCAAATACAAAAATGATAAAGAGATAATCTATGATGCCGTGTGTTTTTGCAGATAATATTTTCATGTGTTTAAATTAAAATGAAATTAATTTTAGGAATAAAAATTGTTCTACCAATGGAATTAGATAGGTTGTTTACAGCAACTCCTGCAAAAACGCTTCCAGCTTTTGGGCAGTCTAAACATATAAAATAGTAAATCACCTAAAACACGACTCTCCGGCAGGTTTGCAGGATTTAAGTAGTTTTACAAATTTAATTAGTCTTGGAAAAGAACAGCTCCGAACCCGTCTTCAAGTTATACTCAAAAATTATTGGATTCACCGCCATTATGATTGTGCTGCTTTGGCTACTCTATAAAGTTTCCAGCATTTTGTTGCTTTTTACGCTGGCAATTGTTTTTGCACTTATCATAAACGGACCTGTGAGTTGGCTTGAAAAAAAGAAAATCAAAAGGCCCATTGCCAGTTTAATTGTATTCTCCATTATCCTGCTGGTGGCCTCATTGATAAGCTGGCTTATTTTTCCTAAAATTTTTGAGCAGCTACAGTCATTGGTCCTGAACCTCCCCAATTACATCAGCAAGTTAAGTGCTACCGCCGCCGGGTGGTTTAGCAATTACCCGGAAATAAGCAGTGAAATTTCTAAAAACGGATCCGACTTCACGCAATGGATTCCTTCAACATCTAAATTATTTACCGGGGCTAAAAACTACTCGGCCATGCTTTTGGGAGGCTTTTTTCTCTTCATCCTTTTTGCCTGCATTATTGGTTATGCCGTTTCCAAGCCAAGGCCCTTGTTAGAAATTTACTATTCATTTTTTGATATTGATAAAAGAGAGAAAGCGCAAACTGCCCTAATGCATACCAGCAAAATGCTAATAGGTTGGATAAGGGCAAACTTAATTGGGGGCACCATAGAAGCGGTTTGCAGCACTATTTTTTTGTCTATCATGGGTGTGCCGGGAGCCTGGGTTTGGGGAGCCCTGGCTATTGTGGCAGAATTAATTCCTAACCTCGGTTTTTACCTCATGGCCATTCCACCTATACTGGTAGCCTTCTCCGTGGGACCCTACACGGCCCTCTGGGTGTTGTTATTCTACATAGTAATGAGCGAGATCATGTCTAATTTTGTGATGCCACGATTGCTTGCATCCAAGATGAATATTCACCCTGTATCTACCTTGTTTATGTTGTTGGTGATGGGCTCTGCTTTTGGGCTGATGGGTGCACTGCTTACCGTGCCTGCCGTAGCCATCATCAAAGCATACTACGAAGCGTTCTATAAAATTAACCACGAAAAAGACCCGCAGTTGGAAAAACGCATAGACAAAGTTATTTACCAGCCGTTGTCTTGAGGAGGTGGAAGGGGAAGGCCTGCACGGACTGAAGGGACGGGAGGAAAGTCAAAAGTCAAAAGTCAAAAGTCAAAAGTCAAAAGTCAAAAGTCAAAAGTGGGATGCTCCTACCTCATGTAGGCAATTGCCAATTTCGAATTGCCTATTACGATTGCATACTCACCATTGCCTATTGCAAATTGCCCCCCTACATTCTGTCGGGGCAGGCATTGCCTATTGCCTATTGCAAATTGCCTATTGCAAATTGCCTATTGTAAAAATTGCCCCTTGCCCCCTACATTCTGTTGGGGCAGGCATTGCCAACTGACTATTGCAAATTGTTTATTGCCAATTGACCCCATTGCCCCCCTACATTCTGTCTGGTCAGGCATTGCCTATTGC
>JBBSJJ010000060.1:0-24914 GCA_038257335.1 Chitinophagales bacterium
ACAGGGATTTGTCACGGTCACCCATAGCTATGATCAATTAAAAAGCCTGAACGACTTTGAAAAACACATCATAGCCAAAGATAATGACAGCGTCATTGGTTACTTATTGGCCATGACAAAAAAATCACAGTTTGACATACCGATCCTGGTACCGATGTTTGATTCATTTGGAAGTATTTTGTATGAAAACAAAAAAGTGGCTGACTACAACTATATGGTTGTAGGACAAGTGTGCATAGACAAAGCGTACAGAGGGCAGGGTATTCTTGACAACTGTTATGCTGCCTACAAAGAATACTACGGTGCCAAATACTCTTTTGCTATAACAGAAATAGCAACTGGTAATACTCGTTCATTAAAGGCCCATAAGCGGATTGGCTTCAAAGAAATACATACCTATCTAGCTCCGGAAAATACGGAATGGATCGTGGTTCTTTGGGACTGGAAATAAATGTATATCATGATCCCGCAGCACAAAATGATCTAACGCACAATGTTTATTTAACCTCTGGTTGCAAACAAGCAAGCATTCAGGCCTATATTTTTCAGTAAATAAAAGTGAAACCCCAGTTTCTGAAAGAGGCTAAAAATATTGTGGCTTGTCTTTTGGGTAGGGAAAGTTCATTAAGAACATTTAAACAACACTCACTTAGTTTGCAATGTTGGCATGGTTAAAAAAATTCAGAAAGCATTCCTCTCAACGGCCTGTCGTTTCAGAAAATTAAAAACCTGCGGCGGAACACAAACTTAAAAAAAGCCATTATGACAAAGAAAAACGATAAACAAAAAATTTTAGATATCTGCCTGCAAAAACAAGAAAAACAGGTTGAGAATTTTGAGAGTAGGGTAGCCTCTATTACTTCAGACATCAATGATACAACCTACTCAGCCAGCCAGAGTGAAGATCGCAAAGCGGATAAAACAGAAATGCTGCGTATCTACGAAAATGAACTTTTATTTTCAACGGCTGACCTGGATTACCTAAAAACGATAGACTCCGGCATAGCATATTCAACAGTTCAGCCAGGGGCCCTGGTAGTAACAAAGGACCTGCTGTTTTTCGTTGCCATTTCTTCTGAAAAATTTGAAATCGACGGAAAAACCGCAGTGGGTATTTCTGTAAATGCACCCATTTATAAATCAATGATGGGATTGGCAAAAGGCGAATCTTTTCAATTTAATGAAACAGCATATTTGATAGAAGAATTATATTAATCTGAATTTAGGCGTGAAAAAATTGCACGGGCCTATTTTATTTTGTAAGCCATACTTCACTTAGGCCCATCACGCAAATTAAGGCTATTGTACCCCAGGCTACTCCTGCGAACTATGGAGCGATCGTTACGCAGGACATTGTGGTTCCCGTATTTTCCTGTGCAATCATCCATGCAGCGCCTTTCGCTTGCAGGTAAGCCAACCCGGCTAATCACCCCAACGCATTTGCATATTTAACCTTAGCATACACATTTCCGTGGCACCGTTATTGGGAACAAAACTACTCTATAAACGTAAAAATATAAGACCCATGGCATACAAAACAGTCAATCCCTTCACGGGTGAAGCAATAAAATCTTTTGATGAAATCAATAAACTAGCAGTAGACGAGAAACTACAGAAAGCAGCCTCCTGTTTTGAAACCTGGCGCAAAACCAGTTTCGACGACAGGAAGAAAATAGTGCAAAAGATAGCCGACCTCATGCGGGAAAGATCAGATGAATTAGCGGCAACCATCACCCTGGAGATGGGCAAACGCATCAAAGAAAGCAAAGGCGAGGTAGAACTGAGTGCGTCTATCTACGAATATTACGCAATCCATGCGCAAGAATTTTTAGCGGATGAGCCGCTGGCTCCTAAGAAAGGATCGGCCTTTATAAAAAAGGAGCCGATAGGTGTGCTGCTGGGCATTGAGCCATGGAACTATCCTTATTACCAGGTAGCCAGGTTTGCGGCACCAAATATTATGGCAGGTAATTGTGTCCTGCTCAAACATGCTTCCAATGTGCCACAATCTGCGCTGGCTATTCAACAATTATTTGACGATGCCGGAGCGCCAGCAGGTTTGTATACCAATCTTTTTATTAGCAGCGACAAAATAAATGACCTGATTGCAGACCCTATTATCAAGGGCGTTTCGCTCACCGGGAGCGAAGGAGCCGGTGCCAGCGTGGCTGCTGCTGCCGGAAAAAATTTGAAGAAATCTGTACTTGAACTGGGCGGCAGCGATCCATTTATTGTTTTGGAAGATGCAGAAATGGATAAGACCGTAAAATGGGCCGTGTATGGCAGGATGCAAAACTGCGGACAGGCCTGCACTGCAGCCAAAAGATTTATTGTGATGGATAAAGTATATGACGAGTTCCTGGAAAAATTCAAGGCAGCATTGGAGAAACTGGAACCCGGCGACCCCATGCAGGAAGCCACAACGCTTGGGCCACTGAGCAGCAAGACTGCATTGGAAGACCTGGAAAAGCAAGTGGAAAAATCGGTGAAAGCTGGGGCCAAAGTAGCAACTGGTGGTAAGCGTTTTGACAGGGAGGGATATTTTATGCAACCCACCATTCTTACGGATATACCAAAAGATGCGGAAGCTTATAACGAAGAGTTGTTCGGACCGGTAGCTTCTGTTTACAGGGTAGGCTCAGAGGACGAAGCGGTTGAACTGGCCAATGCCACAAGGTTTGGCCTCGGCGGTGCTATTTTTACCACAGATGAAAAACGTGCCCACAAACTGGCAGGCAGATTAAATACAGGAATGGTGTTTATCAATCATCCCACCGGCACACAGCCTGATCTTCCTTTTGGTGGTACCAACCAAAGTGGTTATGGCAGGGAACTTTCATCGCTGGGCATAGATGAATTTATCAATAAAAAACTGGTACGCACCAGCGATATCAATGACAGATAACGCATTCTTCAAATGAAAAAGAGATGTGATGACTACAGAACAAATTGTATTGGCCTCCAGGCCGAAAGGGTTACCAGTAAGCGATAACTTTAGAATGCAGCAGTTTGAACTGCCAGCAATAAAGGCAGGAGAAATCTTATTGAAGGGCTTGTATTATTCCGTTGACCCTTACATGCGTGGAAGAATGAATGATGCTAAATCTTATACTCCTCCGTTTGAAATAGACAAGCCTTTAAATGGAAGTGTAATAGGAAAAGTAACTGAGAGTAATTTGGATAATTTCAAAACTGGTGATGTAGTGGTGGGTCATTTTCCCTGGCAAAAAGATTTCATTGCCACCGAAAAGGAGTTAACCAAGATTGACACCAACTTAGCACCCGCAAGTTATTACCTGGGCATCTTAGGTATGACGGGGTTGACTGCTTACTTTGGTTTAATGCACATAGGCAAACCAAAAGCCGGCGAAACAGTAGTGGTTTCTGGTGCTGCTGGTGCCGTGGGCATAGTGGTGGGGCAGATAGCTAAAATACAGGGATGCCATGTGGTGGGTATTGCAGGGTCTGATGAAAAAACAAAACTGCTCACAACGGAATTTGGTTTGGATGAAGCTATCAACTACAATACCACAGCAGACATGAACAAAGCAATTGCAGCGGCTTGCCCTAAAGCAGTGGACGTTTACTTTGATAATGTAGGAGGGGAGATTTCGGATGCGGTTATTAAAAATATTGCGTTTCATGCAAGGATACCATTGTGCGGGCAAATATCATTGTACAACAGTACGGAAATACCCATGGGGCCAAGGTTACAGCCGATGTTGCTCACCAGGAGTGTATTGATGCAGGGTTTTATTATTAGTAATTTTCAAGACCGGTTTCCGGAAGGCATTCAGCAGTTGGCACAATGGCTCAAGGATGACAAATTAAAATTTACCGAAACAATTGAGCATGGTTTTGAGAATTTACCCAAGGCTTTGCTGGGTTTATTCAGCGGAGAAAATACCGGAAAGATGATTGTAGAAGTTTGACCGGCACTTGGTTTGTTTACACAAAGTAAAGCTGGGAAAATAATTTTGCCCCGCATTTATTATTTAAAATAAAATTAAGATTATGAAAGTATTATTTGTACTAACCTCCCACAGCGAGTTAGGCGATACCGGCAAGAAGACCGGGTTTTGGATAGAAGAGTTTGCAGCACCTTATTACGTAATGGCTGATGAAGGCGTGGATGTTACCATTGCCTCGCCCAAAGGTGGCCAGCCACCCATCGATCCTATGAGTGAGGCGCCAGATGCACAAACTGAGGCAACGAAACGATACTACGCCGATGAGGCATTGATACAAAAACTATCAACCACTAAAAAACTTGCAGAAGTAAATGCGTCAGAGTTTGATGCCGTTTTTTATCCCGGTGGGCATGGCCCCATGTGGGATTTGTTCAGTGACGAAGATTCTATAGCCTTGATTGAAAACTTCTGGAGTGCAGGAAAGCCCGTAGCAGCCGTTTGCCATGCGCCTTCTGCATTGTTAAATGTAAAAGATGAAAATGGTGAGCCTCTGGTAAAAGGAAAAAAAGTTACCGGTTTTACCAACAGCGAGGAAGAAGGCGTGAAATTGACTGACGTGGTGCCTTACCTGTTGGAAGAGGAACTAAAAGCAAAGGGCGGCAACTATTCAAGCGGCAGCGATTGGAGTTCTTATGTGGTAAAAGACGGCATGCTGATAACCGGGCAAAACCCCGCAAGCAGTGAGGAAGCAGCAAAAGAATTATTGGCTTTGCTGGAAAAGACGGCTGCATAATAACCTTGGATTAAAATTCATAAAAGGCACTACAAGTGGAGAATCCAGTTATAGTGCCTTTTTTTATCTGTTGCTGTACCTAGGCTGACCGAGAATGTTTTTTGACGGCCCTGAGAATCGTTTAAAAAAAGAAATTTGTGTGAGATGGCTATCCGAACATATCCACGGTATCGTAGTGCTGCCCTATCTAAAACTTTTCTTTATACCGATAGCCGTAGTCATCTTTACCCTTTTTGTTGTAATAGCTTTGGTGATATTCTTCGGCTTTGTAAAACACTCCGGCTTTTGTTATTTCTGTTCCAACTTCATAATTTTTTCCTTTAAGTATTTCAATCAACTTTTCTGCAATCACTTTTTGTTCTTCATTACCATAAAAAACACATGACCGGTACTGGCTTCGTTTGCCTGACTCTTTTTTTACCAATGAAGGATTATGGATTTCAAAAAAGTGTTTCGCTAATATTTCAAACGATGTTTTAGAAGGATTAAATACTACTTCTACCGCCTCTGCATGACCCGTTCTGCCGGAACAAACCTTATGATAGGTTGGATTGGTAGTATCTCCTCCTGTAAATCCAACAGCCGTTGAAATAACACCCACGGCTTTCTGAAAATAATATTCAATACCCCAAAAACAACCTGCTGCAAAAATCGCTCTTTCGGTTACTGGTATGGCATTCATTTTTCTGCAGGTATAAATTTTAATGAAATAGAGTTAACACAATGCCTGGTATTTTTTGTTGTGAATTTTTCTCCCTTAAACACATGCCCCAAATGTGCATCGCAGGTAGTGCAAACAATTTCTATCCGCCGACCATCGGCATCCGGCAAATGTTTTACAGCGCCGGGTAATTCATCATCAAAACTGGGCCACCCGCAGTGCGAATCAAATTTATCATGCGATTCGTAAAGTGCTGTATTGCACCGGCGGCATATGTAAGTTCCGGTTTCTTTGTTGCTATTATACTCGCCGGTAAAAGGTCTTTCTGTTCCTTTATGAACAATTACTCTTTCTTCTTCGGATGTTAGTTTATTATATTCCATCGTTTCCTCTTTTCATTTTTTTCAAATTAATCTTTTTCACTCTTGAGCAGACGGGGCATAAGAATGATAAAGCTTATCAACTTTATTTGCAGCCAGGCCCTGCTTTTCACGATTATCATTAGCAGAAGCCGGTTTATCCCACGGCATCGTCCCAAGAACAAGCTTTGGAATATTGATAAATACATCGGTGCCGATGCGCTTCACCACAGCATCAAGCGGAATGTAAGTATCTGTCTTAAATATCAGACCACTAGGCACAAGCAGGTAGCCATCATTGACCTCCGTTGCCTTAACAACCTTTTTAACCTTGCCAATCTCCCCATGATCTGAACCATAAACTGTATCATCGGGTTGAACGTTGGTATTTCCTGGCGTGGGGCTATTTATTGCAGCAAGAAAATCATCAACTTTAATAACTGCGTTCGAAAGCATAGGATAATTCAGGTGAATAGCAGCCTCGTATTCCGGGATGCTCGATGCACCGATGGCATCTGAAAGAAAAGTTACATCGAACCCTGCTTCCATAGCATGGCGACCAGTAGATTCGCAGCACAGGTTTGCCGACATACCAGCGATTACAAGGTGTGTGATTCCCATTCGCTGCAAGTGTTCCGGAAGATCTGTAGTAAATACATCACAACTCTTATGAGGCAGCAGCACTGTATCCTTCTCCTGCGGCTGCAGGTCAGGATGAAAGTCGGCACCCCAGCTTCCTGCAAGAAACATCTTCCGTTCAAACATTAGCCGGTTTATACCGCTTTTTCGCTGTAATTGTTCATCAGCATAATCTTCTTCGGTATATGCCATTGGGCCAAACAGAACAGGAATGCCGGCTTGCCTTGTGCCTTCAATTAAACGCTTCAGATTGGATACCACATCATTCATCTTTAACGTGTTTTTAGTGAGTTCATAGCCTGCACCCCCCTCCGATAAAAAATCATTTACAGGATCTATTACCAACAATGCCGTACTGTTCACAGGGTATGACATGCCGTTTTCTTCCTTAGGCAGGTATGTAGCAACGGGTTGCTTAATTTCAATTTTTGATTGTTCCATAATTTATTTTTTTGTTTTGTATATGTTTGAGCTTATAAATAGATCAGGCATTTTGAAGGAATAGTAAAAGGGCAGGTCCGATCCCACTTTTGATAAGTCTTATAACTACAGCCGCAGTATTGCTTTTCTCCCCCCGAAAACTTTGTCATAAACTGTAAAACCAGTAACGCACAGTAAAGCGCTGCACTCTTAAAATACGTTTTTTATATGATGAGGTTAATTCATTACCTGCTCAATTCGCATACCAATTTGGAAATTATGGAGGAACCTACTCAATAAAACTTTCTTCAAAAAATCGCAAAGCCCAATAGGAGTATGACTGCAGGCTATTATTATTTAAATTAAGAAATTAGGCACTATCCATGGAACCTTGCAAGGGTAGTGCCTCTTGCATTTTTATAGTTCATTTTGCAGTCGTAAAAAAACATATTTATTTTTCCCACGCCGGGTAAGTGGCAGGCTTTACTTGGCAATATCGGAGTTCTATCAATAGAAAGAGATACCCCAAAATATCCTCGTTAGCAAAATTAATAGTTTGAGATTTTATGGAACTTTTATGTGCTGCGTTTATATTTTCGCTTTGAGATTTTGCAATGAATGAAAGTTTTGTATAAAAAAAAGCCCCGGCGTAATAGCCAGGGCTTCTTTAATTTGAAAGCTGAGGTCATTGTTTTATAACTGTTTGAATTTTGCGCTCAGAACCTTGGATATTTTCAATAAGGTAGGTTCCTGGCCTTAAAGAGCCACCCACCTGGATGGTTTGTCCACTCTTTAAGCCACTACGTGTTTCAACTACCCGGCCTTGTAAATCAATGACTCTTAAAGTTATCCTATCGCTCGTATTGCTACTTGCTAAGGTTACACTAAAAAAGTTTCTTGTTGGGTTAGGACTCGCTTTGGCAAAGAAAGTTTCTAACAATACTGGCCGCTCGCTTACCACTGCCTGTCTCATGCTATTTGCTACTACAGTGGGAGGTTCTGCATTACAAGCTGTCAATTCCACAAAATTATTGTTACCGCTTGCAGCCTCTAGTGCATTCTTAACGGCTTCTGCCCTTGCTCTTAGTGGATTGCCGGCACTAATTACAGGATTTGCGCAAAGTATGGCGTCTGCTTCTGCCATAACAGCATTTACAGATGCGAACCCTGCCGCATTTGCAGCGTTGGTGCCTGGGGCGTATATGAGTTTTGTACCATCAACATAGCCAAGCAAAACATTGAGTTTCAAAGCTGCGAACTGTGCTGAAAGCATGTAAGACATATTAGTTGCATGAGCACCTTGAAGCCAGTTTTTCAGATTTGTTTTGCCTGCATTTAGCTGAGCACCTGAAGAAGCAGGGCAGCCTGCAACTGGATCAAAATTAGAGCCATCAGCATTTCTGAGGCAAAGTGCATTTAATGCGCATAACCTACTGCCTGTTAGAAGCGCCTGGCCATTCTTATTGGTCCAGAATCCTTTTCCTTTACCATTATT
Source organism: Chitinophagales bacterium (assembly GCA_038257335.1). Classification (GTDB taxonomy): domain Bacteria; phylum Bacteroidota; class Bacteroidia; order Chitinophagales; family Chitinophagaceae; genus Ferruginibacter. Next base: position 8,279 of record JBBSJJ010000060.1, read on the forward strand.
TCCACCGGAGCCCAGACAAACATTTCCAAATAGAACTGTTGGAGGATTTGCGCAAGTAGTTAAATTTAAGCTGGCTGATGTTGCCGTCGTATGAACCCATCCAGCCAGGGTGCCCTCTGTAACGGTATAACTACCTTTAGCAAGTCCGGCAAAAACGGTTGTTCCATCAGCACCGGTTAGTTGGCTTATTGGCCCAACTGTGTTGTTGTTTTCGTCTATCCCTGAAAGAGAAATGGCCCAGTTTGCTACAGGCAAATTATCATCATCCAAACCATTGGTATTTAAATCATAGAATTTTTTTGCGGTTACGTTAATATTACAACCATCTGTCCAGGTAAAGCTGGCGTTGTCTGTTACAGAACCTACAGATGCTGTTATTGCATCGTCACCAGCAACAGTTCCGGTATAGCAGAAATGTGCAATTCCCGAAGCGTTCGTTGATGCGAAACCGGTACTTCCACTATTAGGTCCTGTAATACTAAAGTCAACTCTTACCCCGATAACTGGTGCATTAAATTGATCTGTAACAAGGGCATCCCAGCATTGTTCGGTGTTTACAGCTGCACTTCCGGTTTTTGGAGTAAGTGCTAAATTAGTAACTGTTGCTATTGGCGAGAACGATTGCCCGCCCAGGTACCCATAGGAATCAAATGAACCAAATCCGTAAACCAAAGCGCCGATGGGTAACACACTGGTTATGCGGTGAACACCTACAGAAACAGGAACTTTAGCACCAGAGAAAGCGGTGGCTGGTATTGAAACCCACAGCCCTGCAGCAACCGGCACGCCATCTACCTTCACCGTGCCAATGTTTGAGGTAGGTGAGGTTATGTTTATCCAGTTGTTGGGAATATTTGCCGTGCCTGCTGAAATGGTGTAAGCATTCAGGAATTGTTCATCGGGTGGTACAAGAGCAAAGAAAGGATCTGAGGTTACATTGTCAGCCTCGGAGCTTCTTGAATATTGACCTACAAGAATAGGCTGATTAGATGTAATACGGTTATAGGTAGTGCTTGCAAGTATGGTTTCATGAAACTGACCTGCATTTAATGTAGCAACCGGTACGCCGTTTACATTGACCGTTGTACCGTTGGTTTGGGCCAAAAACCTAAAGACATCTCCCCCCGTCCGGGTAGCGAGAGGCACTGTTAAAAAACTTCTGCCCCAGCTACTTAGCGGAGGTAGTTGCTCCACCAGGTGATCGCAGGCTCTTAATGTACCGGAGATATTGGTACACACAGCACCACCAAAAACACTGATGGGTTTATCAGCAGAAATTTTGCTGCCGGAATAATCGGCATTGGTGCTGTTGGATCTTAACTGATAAACCTGGCCTTGTTGTAAAATAACATTTGCAGGTACACCTGCTGTAAATGGCCCACCAGTAATAGTGGAAGTAATGGTTACAGTTGTATTATTTTGGGTTGCTACAATTGTTGCCTGGGTTGGATTTGAAAAGCCAAAATCTTTATTATACCCCAAAACATAATAATCAGAACCTATAGCATCCAGGGGAAAAGCTAAGAAGGCATCTGTGGAAGCGCTTCGAGCATTCATGCCATATACGGTAACTTCTGTAGTAGCCGTTATATGAATGCCTTTGTTATCAGGAACAAAAGAAGACTGCACTTGTGCAGTGGCAGGGATTTCTACAGTTTGCAATCCGCCTGCAGGCACAGCAACAACCGTATTGAATGCTATACCCGGAATGGCAATAGTTACTGAGGATGCCGCTTCCGCTGTAATATATAACTGGGTGTTTAATCCATTTAAATTTCCAGGGAAACAAACCCAAAATTCTTTGCCTTTACTGTCCTGCGCTTGTGCGCAAGGAAGAAGACCGGCTACAAAAATAGTTATCAGAAATCCGAGCCGGAACCAGCTCGATAAGTGTAATAATGATTTTTTCATCTTTTATTTTTTTATAGTTTGGTAATTATTTTACTTTTTCAACTGTTATATTTTCAAAATCAAATTTTGCAATAACGGCAACATAAGCAGAACTCACTTCGGATGATAATGTTCTTAATTGTTTGTGGCCTTTATCTGCACAATCGGGAATGGAAGATTCTCCGGGCTGGATAACGAGGGATTTTTTACCTCCAATGCCAGTTGTGCCGGTTTCCATTTGTGTAGAAAAGACTTCTGCCCATCCAACTTTTACCAGGTAAGTATTTTTGTTATTCAATTTTAGAAAAACTGTTTTTCCCCCGTTGCATTCTTTTATCATGTGATAAAAATCAACTTGAGAAACTGTTTTGTCTAAGATCCATGCACCAGTTTTGTCAGGTGGCGCAGTATTATCTTGTGCATGTAAAAATCCGCACAGGAATAATAATGTAATGATTAACAAGCTTGTTTGTTTCATAAAAAATAATTTAAATGTTTAAAAATGAATTTTACGGTAGGATGAGGATTTAATAGGAAAGCTTTCGGCAAGAAAAGACCCACACACAGGAATACGCTGGTGTTTTTTAAATAAGCCGTGAAAAGCACTTATATGAATTCGTAAGTCTTGAGTATTATATTTTTCTGCGGGGTAAAAGAAGCGAGGTTAAAAAAATGTGTCGGCATTTAAATTTTTTCAAAAGGGATATTAGGAGCAACATAAGTACAAACTAAATTTTAAAATTCAAAGTTTTTTTATGTTTATTATCAGAGGGTTACTCAGTGATTTACCGCCCGGTTTCGAAAGTTTAAAAATTAATATTACCTAAATCGGTTGCATGGGACTTTGCTTTTCACAATGCTACCAGGGAAAAGTTGTGATTTTTTTGGCTGCAATTTAGATGCTATCAAGTATGGTAAATTTTCAGTTGGATAGGGAAAGATCATTCATTAACGTACAGAAAATTCAGTTCGTTTACAATGGTAGTGATGCAGGTAAAAATACCGAAAACATTCAGCAGATCGGCGTAGGCTGGCAGAGTTGCCAGCTGTTGAAAGAATGGAAGACCTGGCGCAATAACAAATAAACTAACCGAATGAAAAACTTAATACTATTTGCTGTGTATGCCTTTAACCTTTGCACCCACTGATCAAAAAATCAACCGGAAAAACCTTGCAATACGGGCACACAAAGACCGGTAAAACTTTTATACCACCTGGTAAAATCAATGGCACTCTGGTAAATGTTATTCCCCGGCAGGCTTTAACATTATGCAGCCGTTGCGGCGGCAGCAATCAACGGCAGCAAAAAAGGGTTAATGGGAGAGGGTAGGTGTATACGGGTCATTTCGGGGTGAGCTATTAGACGGTTATCTCTCAAAAAAGCTAAACAATAATAGCTCTGTCAGCAGTCAGAAGTTCCGGAATCTACCGGAATATAAATGTCGAAAGTTGCGCCATTGTTTACCTCACCAGTAGCCGTAATAACGCCCTGGTGATTTTCTATAATTTTTTTCGCAATGGCAAGGCCTACACCCGTACCGGCAAATTCTTCCCGCTCGTTGAGTCGCTTAAAAATATCGAATATCTGGTCTTTGTACAGGGGATCAAAACCAATACCATTGTCTGCAATTCTTATATGGCAATACTCCTTCTTTAATGGAAGCACAATGGGCGTATCTACATGCTGCAACATGCAACAGGTAATGGATATTTTTGGTATAACGCCTGCACGAACAAATTTAAATGCGTTTTCCACCAGCTGCTGAATGAGTTGTTGAAACTGGAAGGCAATCACGCAGGCCTTGCCTGTTCCTTTTACTATTATTTCTGCATCAGTTTCTTTAATGCTGGTAGCAAACTCCCGAAGAACGGTATGGATAATTTCCATTACATCGGTATTCTTGTGTTCGCCAGTATGGGCACTTGCTACAGAATAAGTTCGCAGGTCTATAATGAGGCTCTGCATATGCAGCGCCGCCTCGTTGATGCGGGTGAGGTAAACCTGGTTTTTAATGCTTAGTTCCTGCTCATCATCCAGGAGCATGCGGGAAGTAAACATTTGTAACTTTCTAAGGGGCTCCTGCAAATCGTGGCTGGTAATGTAGTTGAAGGCTTCTAACTGTTTGTATGCACTGTGTAATTGTGCCGCACGCTTTTCGTTGTCTGCATTTTGAAAAGCCAGCTCTTGGTTTGCAATAATAAGTTCCTGTTCACGACTTTCTTTTTCCAGGTTTTCAAACAATAGAGCGTCTTTAGCAACAAGTAACTCCGCTGCCCGGCAATCCTTTTCTTTGTTTTGAAAAATCAGTTCTTCATTGGCAAGCAGGAGTTCTCCGGCACGGTGTGCCCTATCTGCCTCCTGTGCTGCAATTTGTTTATAGGCCGCTATTAATTTTTCTCTCATTTTTTTATTGTCAGCTAATAGCCAAAAGGAATTTTTCTTTGGGTGGTTGTGACGATGGCCACAGTTCAGTTGTTAACACGGTTTCAAGTGCTTTTACCAGCAAGGAAAATGAACGTGGCTTACATATATAATAGTTTGCGCCTTCTTTGTACGTTTCCTCTACAGCATCGGTACTGCCGGCAGTAGAAAAAATTACGACGGGAATGCTCTTTAGTCTCGGATCCTGCCGTATTTCTTTCAGGCATTCAAACCCATTTTTTTTCGGCATATTTAAATCCAGGAATATTACCTGGGGCGGTGGAGCGGAAGCTGCTGTTTCCAATTCGTACATCAATTCGCAACCATCTTTGGCCACAACCAATTGTGTGGGCAGGCTCAGTTGTTTCAAGGCGTCCTCAAAAAACATTCTATCATCGGCATCGTCTTCGGCAAGAAATATTTTTGTAAAGTGCAGGTTGGTTGCAGTCATATAATATTGGTATAGGGTCTTAACTTTCTTAGGGTACCCAACGGCGAATATAGACTTCTAACTCCGCACGGCTTGTTAAAAAAAATACTTAATGAAATGTATAACACGCTAAAAACTCATTTGTTTAAAGTTTGGGAATTGATGGTCAATTGCTGTAAATCTTTAAAGACTGGGTTGCTAAATCTTTTGTTCATATAAGTAAGTTTTATTTGAGATCAAAAATGTACTGATGCAAAAAACAGATGCCATGAACGTTGGTATGTCATAAGAGTGCTGCAACCCTGCAACTTTTAACAGGGAGAACAGTTTGCAAGAATGGCGTGCAGACTATAAAATCCTTCACTTCTCAACCCTGTTTTTCCCGCAAGCGTAAAATGCCCCGGGCAGCCGGGGCATTTTACGCTCTTACTTAAAGTTGAAAATTAAAAGTAACAAGCTCACAGCTTCACTTATAAGGCACAATTAAACCCTTGATTTTTCTCAACAGGTTGCTCCTAATCTCTATGTTGCATAGACGCGGGTTGATAAACGACGGCAAGCTGTTGTACTTTTTTCGCTGCTGGTAGTGTAAAGCATTAAAGAAGTGGACAAGCTCTTTTTAATTCCCGGTGGCAATGGCGCAAAAGGGATGCATGGATAGGCTGTTAGGCTTTTACATTACTATATTCCCAACATACCTGGAAATAATATCTTTCCTTATACTTTGCCAATATTGAAAAATAGGTAACAGCAATCCTGCTAATTAATTCTTCGGTACCGCTGCGTTCTCTGCATTTTGTTGTTCCCAAAAATCGGCATTTTTAATGCCCAGGCCGATGGGGTCAAAATCTGGATCTTTGCCGGCCGCTTTTTGTTTCTCATAATCTTTCAACGCATCTATGGCTGGTTTTTGCAGAATGATAATAGCAATTACATTGAGCCAGGCCATAATGCCCACGCCCATGTCTCCCAGGTCCCAGGCCAATTTTGCGGTGCGAATACAACCAAAAAATACGGCCGTAACTATGCCAAGTTTCAAGAGCAGCATCATGGGCCGGGCGCCCCGCTTTTTGGTGAGGTAGGCCACATTGGTTTCTGCAATGTAGTAATAAGCCATCAGGGTAGTAAAGGCAAAAAAGAACAAGGCAATGGCAACAAAATAACTTCCGGCACCCACGTACGATGCATTAAAAACTTCCTGGCCGCTAAAAGCTTTGTCTACTGCAGCCTGGGTGTAGGTGGCACTACCATCCATATGTTTTACGCCGTCCTGCATATAATAAACTCCGTTGTCTACAAGCAGTTCATTATCCCCCGGCCCTTTTACGTTGTACATGCCGCTGATGAGTATCATAAATGCCGTGGCCGAGCATACGAACAGGGTATCTATGTAAACCGAAAATGCCTGAACCAATCCCTGTTTTGCAGGATGAGAAACTTCTGCCGCAGCGGCGGGATGGGGGCCTGTACCTTGCCCGGCTTCGTTGCTGTAAACACCCCGTTTTACACCGATAGAAATCATCGCACCGATAATGCCCGCAAAAGTAGCCTTGGCTCCAAAAGCACTGGATACAATTAAAACAAATACTTCTGGTATCATCTTAAAGTTCATAGCTAACACCACCAGTGCTACTAATATATAACCCAGCGCCATAAAGGGAACAACATACTGTGCTACATTGGCAATGGCTTTGATGCCACCAAAAATAACGAGAGCCAGCAACACCGCCAGCACAATACCGGTAATAAGATGGTCTATTGCAAATGCATTCTTTACTGCAGAAGCAATACCGTTAGACTGCACACCCGGCAACAAAAGGCCCGTAGCCACAATGGTGCAAATAGCAAACACGATGGCATAAATACGCCCCACGCTTTTATTGCCAAAACCTTTTTCTATGTAGTAAGCGGGTCCACCACGATACTCACCGGCTTCTTTTCTTTTATATATTTGACCCAGCGTAGATTCTATAAAGGCAGAACCAGCACCGAGGAAGGCCACCATCCACATCCAGAAAATAGCACCGGGGCCGCCAATGAAGATAGCCGTTGCTACGCCTGCAATATTGCCCGTTCCCACACGGCCGCTCAAGGATACGGATAGTGCCTGGAAGGAGGAGATGCCAGCCTTTGATTTGTCGCCGTCAAAAAGCAGTTTGATCATATCTTTAAAAAGACGCACCTGGAAAAAACGCATCCTGATAGAAAAATATACCCCTACCAGCAGCAGCAGGTAAATGAGGGCATTGCTCCAGATGATAGCATTGGCAGCACCAATAAATTTTTCAAAATAGATCATGGCAGTTGTTGGTTTGACATACAATATAGGAATTTAAGGCAAAAAGAGTTGACTGCTGCGATTTTTTCTTCTGGTGCAGCTGTTTGGATAATTAAGGCAGAAAGAATATAGCCACCGGGACTCAATTGTGATCAGAAATTGGCGAGGGTGTAATAGAAGAGTGGTAGGAGCTCGTTTCAAAGGTCGATTCTGCAAAAGGGAATTATAAGCAGGCATATGAACATTATAAAATAGCAGATAAATATGAGGATGACTTTTTCAATGAAGAAAGCTTGAGGAAAAGAGGATATAAAGAACCAGTATGAATATGAAAAAAAGAGGCCATTGCAAGATTAGATCAGGAAAAGAAAGATGCTGTAGCTTTTGATGCCATTAACAAACAGAAATTGATCAGGAACTTTTCTTTAGCCGGTGTTGCCAGTGTTATGCTATTATCAGTCTTTGGATTGCACCGGTATAAAAAGTATAAAAAAAAATCAAAGCCAACAGGCGCTGCTCAACGACGGCCTCCGCATCAGCCGTGAATGACATGATGAAGTAGGGGCCACGCTAAGCGGTATAGCTATGTACAGTCATTTAACGACAGAACAAATAAAAACCGGAAACACCGGTGACGTTGAAAAGCCATTAAAATATTATTACAACAGGGTGCTGGTGAAATGGTAAACAAACTCAATGATATTGTTTGGTTAGAAAAACCAGACCAGGATTCCCTGCAAAAATTAATTCAGCGGCTGAAAGAATAAGCCACAGACATGGCATCCATAAAAAGAATGCAGGTAAAAGTAAATTTGCCGGAACATTTGCATGAGCACTATTTGCCAATGGAAAGCCGCCGCAATATTTACCTTTTCTGTAAAGAAGCTATCAACAATGCGGCAAAATTCTGCGGTGGCACTCTATTTGAACTGACAATAAAAAATGTTGATAACAAACTGGGATTTTCTGTTAGCGACAATGGAAAAGGCTTTGACGAAGTAATGGTAAGGCGGGGTAATGGCCTGGAGAACATGCAAAAGCGTGCCGATGAAATTGGCGCCAAACTTACTTTACAGTCAAAACAAGATGAAGGATCCCTTGTTTCGATGCAAATAAAAATCACCTGATGTGGTATTGAAAATAAAGATATTTAACCTCATTTTTGATTTACAATCATGGATATAAGAGTAGTTATATTTGAAGATAATAAACTGGTAAGAGATGCCTTGCAGGCTATTCTTGCCGGCACCCAAGGCTACCACTGCACCGGTGTTTTTGAAGATGGTAATCGCTGGGAACTTGATATAAAAGGCAGCGAACCCGATGTAGTACTGATGGATATAGAAATGCCGGGGAAGAGTGGGATAGAAATAGCAAAATACATCAGTGAAAAATATCCGGAAGTAAAGATCCTTATTCAGACAGTTTTTAATGATAGTGAGAAGATCTTCCAGGCATTGTGCGCCGGTGCCTCCGGTTATATTCTTAAGAACGACCCTCCTCATAAGTACCTTGAAGCTATTAACGAAGTATACAATGGCGGTGCCCCCATGAGTTCGATGGTGGCCAAAAAAATGCTCGGTTTTTTTTCTAACAAAAACATTGTTCTTGTATCTCCCAACAGTGAAGATTACCAGCTAAGCGATCGTGAAAAAGAGTTGTTGAAATTAATGGTGGAAGGACATAATTACAAAACCATTGCTACAAAAACATTCATCAGCTATGAGACCGTACGCACGCATGTAAAGCATATCTACAAAAAGCTCCACGTAGCCTGCCGCAGCGAAGCTATACAAAAAGCCATCCAGCAGGGACTGCAGTAATCTCCTTTTAAAGTTTTTTATGAAGTCATTTTAAAATACCCCAATGGGGTATTGGATTATTTTGAGTTTAGCAACAAATTTACGCATCATTAGGAGCCGGCCGTCTTAAGGGCTTTGCAAACAAAATATTTAACCTTTAAACTTTTTTTTATGAAAATGAATTTATTTACCAGCGTCTTTCCACTTCTCTTTTCCGTACTATTTTTTCTTGGGTGCAAAAAAGAAGGAGGGGATTTAAAGGAAGAACAGGAGATGAAAACAACTGCTGCCAGAGCTGAGGGAGCTGGAGGTTGCCAGGTGACGAAGTATCATTATTATGATGCCATACACGACCATGAGCAAATTGAAGAGTTCACTTACAAGAACGGTCGTGTTGACGAATGGGCTAGCTATTATGGTGTTGTATACAAAATGGAGTATAGCGTTAATGGTAAAATGAAAATTGCCAGGGCCTACTATAATGGTCAAATTATCAGCACGATTCGCTTTATTTATAGTAACAATAAAGTAGTAAAGGAAATTTGGTATGTGGGTAATACACAGGATATAGACGATGAGGTAATCAATACTTTCAATGAAAGGGGGCAATTAATAAAAAGTCAAAGCATTGCTTATGACTATATCGTACTGAATAAATACACCGCCCAGGGGTATCTTGAAAGCTGGCATTATTTTGTGGGAGGAGTTTCAACTCAAAAAGGGGAGTATACATACAATGAGGAAATCAAAAACCCGTATGTATCTGCCAGGCCCGGAATAGACTACAATTTTGCCTGGGTTAATTCCGCTTTCGGAAGCGGACACAGATGGTATTCCAGCGAGAAAATTATTTTATTTGATGGAAATGGTGACCCGTTTGTTTATTATGACCAGGATGCCAGTAAAACACTGTGGCAAAAAGGTCAGCAAAATAACCCGTTACGTGCCGATTATGTTGATGCCATCAGTGGCGGCTCCATCATCAACTCGTTTGAGTACATAAATTGCCCGGGCAGTAATAGTAACAACCTAACGGAATCCTTGGTGCAAAAAAGTGGCGCCAACAAAAACAAAATGGATGTTTCCAGGATAAGACCTTTGCTACATGGTCCCCAAAAGGAGGTAATCCAACTAGTGAAGGAGATGAGGAAACAACATTAAGCGGATTAACAGCTTATAAAATTTACCCCGGGAAAACAACAGCACCAATCAATGCTATCAGGGACCAGTATCTGGTCCCTTTTTTATTTACCTATTCAAATTCACCCATTGGGGTATTTCAGGGAACGCTTTGCAGCCGGATCTTTCGTATGGTAAAACTAGAATTGAACCGATTTAGTGGTTTGTTACACGCAAGATACCTGCTGCGGTTTTTGTAAATTTTCTGTTACAAGCAAACTACTGTATTAAACTTGCCGGCACAATAATACTAAACACCGAGCCTTCACCCGGAACTGATGTAACCCCAATTTCAAAACCAAGAAATGTAGTGATCGTTTTAACGATAGATAGCCCAAGACCGTAACCTTCATTGTGGTGTTGCCCTGATTTTTTAAACCTGTTAAATATCCCGGCAAGGTCTGCGTTGTCTATTCCGATACCGGTATCAGTTATATGCAGAGAGAAAGATTTGTTTGCTTCAAAAGATCCGCTCACCCTGATGATGCCATTTGGCTTATTATACCTTATGGCATTATTGATGAGGTTATAGAGCAATTGAAAAAATAGGTCACGGTTTACTTGCGTTATCAAGATACCAGCTTCCAGCCGGTTCTCGAAGCTGATGTTTTCTGCTTCCAAACGGTATGCTAATTCTTCCATCACGGCTTCCATCAATTCATGTAAGCCCACAGTATCTGCTTTAGCAAACTGGTCATTTTCTATACGGGAAATGTATAGCAGAGAATGTACAATTCTTTTCAACCTGCCCAGCGTTTTCATCATGGCAGAAATATTTTCCTGTGCATCTTCACCAATTCCCTCCGCCATCATAAGGTTTTCTATATTGCTTTGCAGGATAGAAATCGGCGTCATCAGTTCGTGAGAAGCATTGGAAGTAAACTCTCTTTCTTTATCGAAAGCCTCGTGAACTTTTTCCATGAGGTTGATGAGAGCGCTATCCAGGTATTTAAAATCGAGCGTAGAAGTTTTCACCGGCAGGAGTGTCTCCTTGAAGGGGAATTTGCGGTTTAGCAGTTTGGTGCTTACGATATCTCCTAAAGGTCGTAGTAAAATATTGGTGTATATAAGATCTACTACGATACTAATAACGATCAGGCCTATCAACACATATAAAGTAAAACGTTGCAGCAATCTATTGTATTGGCTAATGGTGGCAGTAGTTCTACCTATCTCTAGCACATAGTGCCCGCTACTATCGTTCTCCAGGTCGTGCAGCAAGATGCGGTAGTTAAGCGTGTCTGCTCCCACAATTCGTTGCGCCGTTTCAATAGTGTCTTTAACATGCACAGCTCCTGCCGGCAGCAAAGAGATATATTCTTCTTTCAGCATGGTGTAACTGGCGTAAGCAGTATCGCCTTGTAAATAAAAGTCAAGACCATTCTGATCAATCACCTGCAATACCTTTTTCTTTTGCTGCCCCAGGTAATAATTACTGTATTGAAAACTTGCATACTCTACCAAAAATGGCAATAGGATTACAAACAGCACTACAATGAGCAGCTTGGAAAAAGTAATGAAGAGTGTAAGTTTTGAAAGCAGTTTCAAAATAGGCTCATATTTTTATTTTGTAACCAATACCCCGAAGGGTTTGCAACCAATCTACTGGTGCATGATTAGACATTTTTTTCCGGATATTTTTAATGTGTACATCTATGTAATTGGAGTCATAATCATCGTCGGAAAAACTACCCCAAATATGCTCACTCAACTGCATCCTGGTAAGGGGTCGGTTCTTGTGCAGCAACATATAACTCAACAAGTCAAATTCTTTGCGGGAAAGTTCTACCTCCAAAATACCAAAGCGAATAGAACGCTTGTTTAAATCTACACTAAATTCCCCCAGTTCCACCACAGGGTCGTTGCTGCCCGATTTTCTGCGGGAAATAGCCTGCATCCTCGATTGTAGTTCAAGCAGAGAAAACGGTTTCGGCAGGTAATCATCTGCTCCCAGGTCCAGCCCTTTGATCCGGTCCTCCAGGTTACCCCTGGCGGTTAAAATAATAAAAGCAGCAAAAGGGCATAACTTTTTTATGTCATTCAGCAGATCCAGTCCATCGCCGTCAGGCAAACCGAGATCAAGCAAAATAAAATCATATTCATTGTCCGTAACACGCTGCCTGGCCTGCACTGCATTGATGGCAACATCGCACAGGTAAAATGCTTTTTCCAGGAAAATGCGCATTTCTCTAACCAGGCTCTTCTCATCCTCAATTATTAAAACTCTCATATGATCAGAACTGGTAATAAAAACTCATGGTGAAAAAAGAATTCAACTTGCCCGGATCAGCTTTAGATTGCTTGCTGAGCAAAGACAATTGGTAAGCGGCTTCCACCGTATAGTGGGACCTACTATAGGATAATGGCAATTTAAAATTGTAGGAGAGCGCATTAAAAGCTGTTGCAGAAGAAGTACTCGTATCACGGTAAGTTTGCGTGCCGCCCAGGGGAATCGGCAGCCCCAGGATACTATCTCTCTCTTTCTTCTCTGTAATATAGGTATTGAAGAAACGTTGTGTACCACCCACCACATCTGCAGATGGAGCTATACTTACCAGGTCCCTATCTCCAATGCTGAATAGGGATATAGTTTTGGAAATACCGGCGGTTAAAAAAGCATCATTCGTTTTGCCAAAAGCGTAGTCTCCTGTTACAGCAGTTGTAACCCATCCGGTGTGAGACAAGCCAACACTTGCGTTATCAATGTTGGCCGCCTGCAGCAAAGGTGAACCAGCAGGATAAAAACTGTGGCTGTATGACACATCTGCGGACAGCGCTTTTGCCAACATAAAGTTTACACCAACTCCAAGGCTCGCGGCAGATGCACCAGAAGTTTTTTCATTAATCAGCTTGTAAGTCTGGCCTGTAAAATATAAGCCTGACTTTAGCCTGTAGCTGGCCGCCACCGCAGCATAGGGAGTTTCTTCTGCAGACTGCTGACCGTAGTAGCTGGCATTGTTTGCGTACACTGCCGCAAGCGTTAAAGTATTTTTTGCCTTTGCGGTTTCCACATGAGCAGAGTCTGTTTGTGCGTAACATAGGCCGGAACCGAAAGCCAGAACAGATAATATAATAAGTAATTTCATGAGGTAAACTTTTTTATGGAAGCAATTTGATAATAGGCTTCACTACTTTAGGTGTTTTAATTTTAACTGGTACCACCTTCACTTTTACGGGAACGGGGATAGGCTGCCGGCGTGGTACAGGTAATGTTTTTATCGCAACAGGAGCAGGGCCAGCTTTTTCCACAGCCACAGTTTTAGCAGGTGTTGGCACCGTATCCTTCAACATTTCAAACTTCAATACCGGTTCTAAATGTATTTTCGTAAGCGGCCTGAAGCTACCCGCCCAGGCAAAACCGGGAGCAGACATGATAAAAACAATTACTATTAATAGACCTTTCATTATGATAATCCCTTTCATTTTTAAAACAGGTCTTGCAAAATAATGCAAAACCTGTTGTGGACGCATTTATCTGAGCTTTATGCCAGTATTACCCGTTATAACTGCTGCTGTTTTCACAGACACTGGCTTTGGTTGAATAGCCTGCACAGATGAAGCTCCAGCTTGAACTGCGGTTGCAGAAGTTCCTTTTACTTTTTTTGTTGCAGTGGCCGAGGTATTTATAACCTCGTTTGTTACAATTACCCCGGAAGCCGTTGTGGCCATTGCCTTAGCTGTTACGCTGGCTGTATTATCGGCTGCCTTGTTCACCGTAGTTTTTGTAGCTGCAGTAGACAAGTTAGCATTGCCATTTAAAGACGAATTGTAGATAAGATTATTGCCCTGAGCATCAGCTTCTAGAGATGAATTTGACTGTGCGGATGCAGACACGGCTGCGTCTTTACTGGCCGTGGTTTTTACTTCTTCCCTGGCTTCACCCGCTTCAGCTTCAGCTTTTGCTTTTTTGGCTGCAATGGCCTCTTTGTTCTTTTGAATGCCGGCTTCAGTGCGGCTCTTTAATGTTGCAGCCGCATCGGTTTGTGCAGTTGTATTTGAGCTGGCTGTTGTGTTGCTGTTTACCACGCTACCGTTAGTAGTATTTGCTACACCTGTTTTACTGGTAGCATTTTGTGCACTCGTTACTTTTGTTTGTGCAAATGTTGCAATGGTCAAAAAAAGTGCGGTGGAAATAAGCATTGTCTTTTTCATAATGTTTAGTTTTTTCTTGTGTGATGAATGATTTTAAAAAGCAAACTTAGAAGCCCAACATGAAGCGAAAATGAAAATTGAAAAAAAGTTGTCCCGGGAAAGGCAGGGAGTTAATCCCTTTATGATCGGTAATTGATCAGCTGTCTGCAGCAAGATTCTCCCGTTTCGTTAGCTCTCAACCGGTGAGGAGTGTGATGGTTTCGGCCAGCTTGCGTTGGAAAATGATTGTATAAAGCGCAGGCTCCGGTTTACAATCTATTACCATTAAAAGTAATTTGCTATCTGTGGTCAATCAACGTGAAGGCTGTGGCGAGTAGGCGGATTTAACAGATGTACGATTATGTCCTTATATTTATCAATAGCTAAGAGTAACAAACAGTTTCTGTTAGAGGCTGTGAACGATGAGGCCGTTCTGTCGGATGGTGAGTAAAGATTACGTGAGTGACGAAACCCCTTGTGTTTTCATTGGTTTTGATGCAGGGGAAAAATTACAAAAGCATTCGGGAGAGTGATAGCCGTGTGGGCTGTTAAGATAATAAACGATCACCAATGAAACATGGAACTTTTTTAAACTAAAACAAAACTCACTTCTACATGATCAATAAAACTACCCTTTTGCTTGCTGGGTGCACCATGATGGCAACTGCGCTTACTGCGCAAACTGTAAAGCAGGTACATCAGATGGCTTATTCGGATTCCCTTAGAATGGTGAAAATGTACAAAGACCTGCACCAGCATCCGGAGCTGGCATTTATGGAAATACGCACCTCTGGCATTGTAGCCAAAGAACTGAAAGCATTGGGCTATGAAGTGATAACCGGTATTGCAAAAACGGGTGTAGTGGGAATTCTAAAAAACGGGGAAGGCCCGGTAGTTATGTACCGTGCAGACATGGATTGTAATGCGGTAAAGGAAATAACCGGTTTGCCTTATGCCAGCACGCAGACCATGAAAAAAGAAGATGGTACAGAAGTGCCGGTGATGCATGCCTGCGGTCATGATGCACATGTGACCTGGCTCCTGGGCATAGCCCGCATGATGATGACGATGAAAGATAAATGGAAAGGTACGCTGGTAATGCTGGCGCAACCTGCGGAAGAAACCATGCTGGGCGCAAAAGCCATGTTGAACGATAAGATGTATGACAGAGGCGTGCCCGTTCCTGATTATTTGATAGGTCTGCACACCTGGCCGATAGCCACAGGAAGTATTATAAACGGCAGCGGCGAAAGAGCAGCCGGCAGCGACCAGTTAGACGTAACCTTTTATGGGGTGGGTGGCCATGGCTCCACGCCGGAAGTAACCAAAGATCCCATTGTGATGGCAGCTAGTGCCATCCTGCAGTATCAAACAATTATCAGCAGGCAGATAGGTGCGCAAGATGCAGCAGTGCTTACCGTGGGCGCTATTCATGCCGGTGTAGAGAACAATGTGATTCCGGCATCTGCCGTAGTGAAATTGAATCTGCGTTGGTTTACCGAAAAAACAAGAAATGTTTTGCTGGATGGTATCAAAAGGATCAACGAAGGGATAGCGATGGCCAACGGATTGTCCAAAGAAAATTATCCTGCTACGATCATGAAAAGCAGCGTTTTTCCGCAGGTAAATACAGCCGCCGTGGCCGATAGGGTCAACAAGGCTTTGGCCAGCGTAATTGAACCGGGTAAGATCATTACCAACACGCCAGCCATTATGGGTTCAGAAGATTTTAACCACCTGGTATTGCCGAAAAGTAAAACTGTTTGTGATTACATCTGGATAGGAAGTGCAGAGCCAGGGCTGTATGCAAAAGCACAAAGTGAGGGAAAGAAATCACCTTTTTACAACCACAATGGAAACTACCAGGTAGACCTTGCCGCCATACCGCTGGGTGCAGTAGTAGGGGCCACGGCGTTGCTGGAATTGTTTAAAAAGTAATTAGCTGGTAATTTGCATAAAAAGCAATTAAAGAATATTGCCAGCATCACCCCTAAAAATAAAAAATGAACCATCCTGCAAAGTCTATTAGAGCCTTCATTGGTGCAAAAGATTACAACATCTCCCGGCAATTTTACAAAGACCTCGGCTTTGTCGAATCAGTACTGTCCCACAATATGTCTTACTTCAGCGTACAAGACAGTATTGGGTTTTACCTGCAGGATGCTTATGTAAAAGATTGGGTAGACAACAGCATGATCTTTTTAGAAGTATCCAACGTAGATGACTATTACGAAGCGCTGCAGCAACTGGCCCTGCCGGAAAAATACGAAGGCGTAAGGCTGGTTCCAATTCGCAAAGAGGAGTGGGGCAAAGAGTGTTTTTTACACGATCCGGCTGGTGTGTTGTGGCATTTTGGAGAGTTCTACTGATTCCTCACTGGTAATGTAAACACAATGATGCAATAATTTCTATGCTACGGGTTTGGGATAACGAGCCGCTGAAATAAGCCTTAATTTATTTAATGAATCAAAATTGACCAACCCTTTTTAAATTATCATATGACA
>JBBSJJ010000061.1:0-24844 GCA_038257335.1 Chitinophagales bacterium
CAATAGGCAATGGGCAATGGGCAATAGGCAATGGGCAATAGGCAATAGGCAATGGGCAATAGGCAATAGGCAATAGGCAATGGGCAATGGGCAATGGGCAATAGGCAATGGGCAATGGGCAATAGGCAATAGGCAATAGGCAATAGGCAATGGGCAATGGGCAATAGGCAATAGGCAATAGGCAATGGGCAATGGGCAATGGGCAATGGGCAATAGGCAATGGGCAATAGGCAATGGGCAATGGGCAATAGGCACTAGGCAATTGGCAACGGGCAATTGGCAACGGGCAATTGGCAAAGGGAGTGGGCAAGACAAAGGCAAAAGGCAATAGGCAATGGCGCCGACAGAATGTAGGA
Organism: Chitinophagales bacterium; assembly: GCA_038257335.1. Classification (GTDB taxonomy): domain Bacteria; phylum Bacteroidota; class Bacteroidia; order Chitinophagales; family Chitinophagaceae; genus Ferruginibacter. The sequence goes on from JBBSJJ010000061.1 coordinate 357, forward strand.
GGCAATTGGCAATGCCCGCCCGGCTGAACGCCGTTCGAACTTTGGTTTTGCTCAAATAGGTTACAAAAAAGCCCCGTTCGTTCAACAACGGAGCGGGGCTGGTCAAATTATATTGTGCACTCACATATTTTCTTCTTTCCTATCGTCTGCTTCTTCTTTCGATTCATTATTTTCTTCCATGTTTTCTTTGGCACCTTGCATTAATGAGGAGATGGGCCCTTGCATTTCTTCCTGTGGATCTGGCGTATCTACAGTTTTCGGATCATTTTTTATAGTTGCATCCTTTTTTTCTCCGGGTGTTTCTTTCTTATCCATGTTTTTAAGTTTATGGTTTTAAAATTAGGTTTAATGTAATGTCTCCTGGTAATATGGCAAGATATATGCCAGCCTGCGTGGCTATTGAGTACTTTTAAAAGCGGAGCCTCTGAGCAAACTATTTAATTTTGTAAACCTTGGTACAGGGTTGGTTGTTATAGTTAAAATAAGATTTTAATAATGAATTTATTTGGAAATGCAGCTGATGCATCACATAATTTGCTACCTCAGGATGGCAGCGTGTTTTACCACGGTGCCATTCTACCGCATCAAGCAGCTAACAAATACCTGGAACTCCTGCTCCAGGATATTGAGTGGAAAAATGATGAGGCCGTCATCTTTGGCAAACACATTCTTACCAAACGAAAAGTGGCGTGGTATGGCGAAAAAGCTTTTGAGTACAAGTATTCTAAAATTACTAAAACGGCCCTGCCATTTACCAAGGAATTGAAAGACCTGAAAAATACCATTGAGCAATTAACAGGCGAAACTTTTAATTCCTGCTTGCTCAATCTTTATCATACCGGGGAAGAAGGTATGGCCTGGCACAGCGATGCCGAGAAAGACCTTAAGAAAAATGGGGCCATTGCTTCTGTGAGTTTTGGAGCCGGGCGAAAATTTTCCTTCAAACACAAAACGACTTCACAAACAATCTCTGTATTGTTGGAGCATGGCAGCCTGTTGTTGATGAAGGGCGAAACTCAGACCCATTGGCTGCATCGGTTACCGCCCACTAAACGCATTACCCAGCCAAGGGTTAACCTTACTTTTAGAACGATAGATACAAAATAGCGACAACAGAAAATTTGTTCCTAATCAATGGTAGCAGGTCTTGGGATGCGTGCCTGCGTTAGTGCGTAATTACTTCAAAATTAACGAAGATAAAATGTTCAGCAGGATGATCACCACTTAGCAATGGAAATTTAAAGCGCCTGGCATATAACTAATAAAAAAGTGGTTGTCTCAAAATAGAAATTTTCACACAACAAAAACAAGGGAAGCAAAGAAACAACGATTGACTGTCAACCGAATTCTTTGTACTCTTTGTATTTGTTGGCGTTCTTGCTGTGAAATGCCTTGCCTTTTGAGACAGTGTCTTTTAGTTACTCCTTTATAAACTTAAATCGTTCAACTTTATCGTCGACTATAATTTTCCCATAATAGATACCTGGTGCTAAAGCATCCACTTTAACGGTAAAATTACCGGTGCCATTTAAAGACTGCTGTAATACATTTTGACCGGCCGCATTGCTAATACGCAATTGGGCGTTTTTATAGAAAACGGTAGATTGTATATTCAAAATATTTTGGGCAGGGTTCGGATAAAAACTTAGCCTGGCAAGGGTCTTTGTCTCCACCATTTTTATATCGCTGAAAGATTTCTGATTATCATGATCCTTCAGTTCCAGACGGTAGTAATTTTTACCTGGCAGGGGAGCATTATCGCTAAAGCTATAATTAGCACCTGCGCCATTTATGCCTGTGCTGGCAACGAAGCCAATGCTTTTAAATGTATTGCCGTCGCTGCTTCTTAGTACTGAAAAGCCTTTATTATTTATTTCGGCAGTGGTGGTCCAGGTCATTTTTACTTGCTGGCTGCTGGTAAGCCCCACATTTAGTTCAAGGCCTGTTACCGGTAACACTGTGAAGCTGCGCTGGTATTGCAACATCCATTCATAAATATTCAAACCATTCTCTTTAAAAGCCGGATCGTAGGTTTGGGTCCATGCGTCGTGAGAACTACTTACGAAAATTGTTTTTTTTGCCAGCGGGTTTGGCGGAGTGGAGTTGCCGTTAATGTAGGTAACAAGGTTATTGGTCACATTCACGCTTACCGTAGGGTCACCACTATTATGGGTTGCCCATACCGGCAAGTTTGTCTGTGCTATATTGTTAGCGTAAGTTAAAGATGCCTCTGTTGCTCCGCAAATTGGAACTGTTGCTGCAATGCGACTGGCAAAATATTGATTGTAACCTGGGTAGTACCAGGCAGCGGCCCCACCCATACTAAGACCGGTAAGGTATATGCGATTGATATCTACAGCATAGTTTGCAATAAGATAATTTAGACTATTGTTGATGTCATTTACACTGGGGAACCCTGTGAATTGAGGTGAGATTACAATAAACTTATGCGCCTGGTTGTTTACGGTAAAACTTGTGGGAAAGCTGCCAGCTGCGATCAATTTTGGCGGGCCATGCCGCAAAACCAATGGCAAACTTGCAGTAGTACCCGGGCCCTTTTCTCCATAGCCATGCACAAATAATATTAAAGGATATTTCTGGCCAGCTGCAGGGTAGCCCTGCGGAAGGTATTCATAAAATGCACTGGTCAACTCAGACATTTGAATGTAACGGGGAGTTTGAACCTGGGCTTGTAAAATTTTACCAAACGTCAGGCACAAGAGAAGGCCTGCAAATACAATTGATTTTCGATTCATAATAAGAAATAATTGCTTGAACTTGAAAAATTATTTCTTCCTGGGTGGAGGCAGGCTGCAAAATAAGAAATTGCCAAGAATCAATATGCGAACAATCTCCACATTCCCTGTAATAAATCTACTACAAGAGAACCTGGTATTGTTGGTTAAAAACATAGAATGCCAATGTGATGTTTGTGTATTTATCAGGTGTACTTGCTTGCGGCTCGGCAAAAAGCTAGTTAATGATTTGCAATTACACAATAACAGCAAAATTATATCTTCATAAATAGGCACGCTGCCTGTAAGCATTAAGTAACCTGATATTGTTATAAATTGAAAATATAAAAACGAATATAATGGAGCATATAAACTGGGGAATCATTGGGTGTGGCGATGTTACAGAAATTAAAAGTGGCCCGGCTTTTAACAAAGTGCCACATTCTACGTTGTGGGCTGTGATGCGTAGAAACGAAGCCAAAGCCAAAGATTACGCAGAGAGACACGATGTGCCAAAATATTACATCAATGCTTCCGATCTTATCAACGATCCTGAAGTAAACGCCATCTACATTGCCACTCCACCAAATTCGCATGAAGCATACTGCCTGGCAGCTTTAGCAGCAGGCAAGCCAGTATATGTGGAGAAACCAATGGCACTAAACCAGCAGGCAGCAAAAAAGATGATGGCATTTGCCGAAGAGCGGAAGGTAAAACTGGTAGTGGCACATTACAGGAGAGCACAAGCCTACTTTAATAAAATCAAAAAATTGCTGGATGATAAAGCCATCGGTACGGTTATGTATGCCCGGCTTGAATATAGGAGAAAGGCAATCACGGCTTCAGAAATGCTTGATCCTAAAACTGCCTGGCGGTTAAATCCTGCACAATCCGGTGGTGGGCTTTTTCACGATCTTGCGCCCCATCAACTGGGATTGATGCTTTATTATTTTGGAGAAGTTGCAGGCGCCGCTGGCTTTTCGGCCAATCGTGGTAACCTGTCTAAAGCGGATGATTTAGTTACAGGCATCATATCTTTTAAAAGTGGTGTTCAGTTTATTGGTAGTTGGTGTTTTGATACAGCTGCCGAAGATGAGACAGATTGTTGCGAGATCATTGGTACAGAAGGAAGCTTATCGTTTGCCGTTTTTAACAAACAACAGATTACTATTAGCAAGGGAGGCCAAACAGAGTTGATAGATTTTGCTCCACTACAACATGTGCAGCAACCAATGATAGAACAGGTAGTAGCTTATTTTTTAGGCAAGGGCAATAATCCCTGCCCACCGCAAGAAGGTTATGAAGTAATGAAGTTGATGGATACTTTCACAATTAAATCCAACATCTCAAATCCGAAATCCGACATCTAAAATCTGACATCTAACATCCGACATCTAACATCCGACATCTGAAAACATTGCCCCGCCTTAAACAACCTGGCTTTTTAAAAAGCTTTCAATAGCATTACAGGGTACCATGAAAGGCTTGCTTTCTATCACAATATTTAAATCGTTGCCAGCCACGTTGTAGGTGCCCACTATTTCCTGGCCAAAAAATGCCACGCTAAAATTACCCATAGAAGTGTCTCCGGTAAAAGAACCACTTTGCTTCTCTACTGCTTTTTTAGCTTTGTCAAGTACTGCTGTTGCATCGCCGGTAAAGGGGATGGTAAAATTACATGCTGCCATAGATTCAAATGTAAGAAATTGCTTTAAACGAAAACACCCGTTGTAAAAAATTATTTACAACGGGTGTTAAAACGAATATGAATATTAGGTAAGGTAAATTATATGCAAGTCTTATTTAGTTTCCCACACGGCCATCTTTTCTGTCTTTAGAACGACCAATGATGTAACCACCAGCGGCTCCTACTACAGCACCGATACCGGCACCTTTGGCATTTTTACCAATCACTGCGCCCGCTACGGCTCCGCCTACGCCACCAATAATGGCACCTTTGGCAGCTTTACTAATGCCTGTCTTTTGTGTGGTTGCAGGAGCACTGGCAGTACCGCTACTTTGGCTACTGCCACCGCTAGAGGTTCGTGTAGTATTGCCAGACCTTGTGTTGGTATTTCTTACAGTATTACTTTTTGCATCGGGCACAGTTGCTTTACCACTTACAACGCCACCGCTATTGATGAATGCATCAGGATCGGCTACTGCACCAGTATCGCTCAGGTAACTACTGTTGTAAAAAGAGGAGTCTGTAAGTGATACAACTTCTTTATCTGTATTTAATGTGGCCTTTGGTTTACATGCAGTAAACGCTGCCGTTAAGGCTAAAAAGTAGATAATTTTTTTCATAACTTTTGGTTTTAGGTAATAAGAGAAAAAGGTTTTTAATGCTTGTTGTCAAAGGATAGAATTTGCTGATTTAACCAATGATAACCTACCATTGACAAAACCATGCCACAATCTGGAAACATGTATTTATTTCGATGTATTAACAGCACGTGTTTAAATTCTCAGGCAATCTAGCTTCTTTTATTTACTTTGAATCAATAATTTATATGCGGCAGCGCTTGATATTATTACAATTTTGTTAGATATTAGAGCCGATGTAACTGCTGGTCATTTTGATTACCCTTGCACCATTGTTACACCCCTGACCTTACAAGAAGCCCGCATTGCTAACAATATACTCACCACTAATATTAGTATATGGCTTTTTTGTTTGAAGTATGCATCTCTTTTCTGCAAAGAAACTTAAAGGGACTTCCTGTTTTAAAAAATACCGAAAAGCACATTTACCCGCCTTATACATATGGGGGTTCTCACCCGTGGAGAGCGGTATACATCAACAGCTACATAATGCACTAGTACCCACTCAATATTATCAAAACTAAAATAGACTCCCATGAGTATTCAAAAAATAGTTGTACAAGGTTTAAAGCAGACAACCATACCCCTGGTAAATGCCGATGAAGTGTTTGAATTAAAAGAAAGTTACTTGCTTGGGCCGGCTACTCGTGCTGCAGGGGCCAGCCATGAAATAACTTTGAAAAAATCGGAAGTGGTAGAACTGCTTTTTGAAGATGAAACTACCTGGTTTTGCAATGCAGATACTTTAGAAGATGTGTTTCCGGAGGCTGTGTCTATCAAGCGATCTGCCAACGAGGCTTTTGTAATACCAGCCGGCATTAGCAACGTGCATGCAGAAAGAGGGTTGGTGGGCGATGTGCTCCTGAAAGCCATCAATGTGTTTACAAAGAAAAAATTAGATGTGGAGATTAGGGAGCTGGCGGCGGACTTTGAAAGAAAGCAATTGGAAAACCGCAGCGGTCTTTACCTGGTAGACCCGGATTTTCGCTTCAAAGAATTTACACCGGTTGTTTCCAATAAACCCTGGATACTTTTCCTTCACGGTACCAACTCATCCAGCAAGGGATCTTTTGGAGAGCTGTTGCAGTCTGAAGTGTGGCGTTATTTGCACCAGCAATATGAAGGGCAGGTGTTGGCATTGGAACATGAAACCCTCACCAAAAGCCCCCTGGAAAATGTACTGAGCATTGTAGAGCAATTGCCGCAGCTCGCATCTGTGCAACTCATTACACACAGCCGTGGCGGCCTCGTGGGCGATGTGCTGGCCCGCTTTTGCAGCAGCAATGAAAGCAACCGCGGTTTTGACAGCAACGAAATCAATTTCCTCCAAAAAGAAAAACGTACAGCAGATGTAAAAAACATTGATGCCATTAATAAGTTGCTGGTCAATAAAAAAATTACGGTTAGTAAGTTTATAAGAGTGGCCTGCCCTGCAAGCGGCACTACGTTGGCATCAGGCAGGATGGATAATTTTTTCAACATGACTTTCAACCTCGTAGGACTGGCTACTGGTTTGATGGCTAACCCGGTGTACGTATCTTTTAAAAGTCTCGCCTCGTCTGTTATCAATTGCAAAAATGATGTGGATATTTTACCTGGCCTGGAAGCCATGAACCCCGATTCTCCCTTCATCAAAGTGCTCAATAGCCCGTCCACACAGGTTATCCTGGATAATCCCCTGGCAATTGTATCTGGCAATTGCAAAACGAAGCTCAATTTTAAAGCCTTGCTTATTATTGCTTCTAAATTATTTTTTACAAAGCACAACGACCTGGTGGTAAATACTGCTGCCATGTACCGCGGCGCTATCCGGCAAAGCAATGTTCAATATTTTTTAGACGAGGCCACAGATGTTGACCATTTTCATTATTTCAAAAACCCTCCTACGCAGTCTGCTATTTTGGAGGCGCTGAAAGCCAACGGCGATGCTTCTATTCCAGGCTTTACAACTTTGCAAAAAGGTGCCGCTGGCCTTGACAGGAATGCGATTTTAAAACTAGATGGCGGCCAGGTGTTTGCTCAAACGGTTACGGGTACACGCCCAATTGTTGTGCTGCTACCGGGTATCATGGGCTCAAACCTTGGTGCATCAGACAAACTGATCTGGATCAACTACCTAAGATTCCTTGCCGGGGATCTTAAGAAACTCGACATTAAAGCCTCCGGCATACAGGCGCAGTCGCTCATAAAAACCTCTTACGCTAAATTGGTGAAGCACCTGCAACAATCCTATGATGTGGTAACCTTTGCCTTTGATTGGCGGCTGCAACTAAATGATACTGCCGTGTTATTCAAAAATAAAATAGAAGAGCTGCTCACCTACAAGCAACCCATCAAAGTAATTGGTCACTCCATGGGTGGGGTATTGGTGAGAGATTTTATGGTGTCGCAACGAGCTACCTGGACAAAGCTGAATAGTTCTGCGGGCTTCCAACTCATCTTCCTGGGTGCCCCGCTTGGCGGTTCTTATCGCATACCGTATGTTTTGTTTGGCAACGACGCCATCATTGATAAGATAAGCAAACTCGATATTTTTCACAGCAAGAAGGAACTCCTCGGAATCTTCTCAAAGTTTCCGGGGTTGCTTAGTTTGCTGCCTCATGCGCAGCACAAAGACAATGATTTTGGCAACGCACAAACATGGCAACTCATGCTGGGGGCAAAGGGCGATAACAACTGGCCCATACCTACGGATGGAGACTTGAAAGTATTTGACAGTTACCGGAATAAAATTGTGGCTTCCATTACCGGCAGCGATTTTGACAATGCCGTTTACATTGCTGGTAAAGATAAAGCAACCCCCTGTGCTTACAGGGTAGATTCCACTGCCCAGGGAAAAGAACTTACTTTTTTGAGCACTGCCGAAGGAGATCAAAGTGTAACATGGGAGAGTGGCATTCCGAAGAAAATGATAGAGAACAATGCTGTGTATTATGTAAATGTTTCTCACGGAGCCCTGGCCAACGAACCATCTTTATTTAAGGGCATTGAAGATATATTAGAGCATGGAGCAACTGCCCTGTTCACTAAAATACGGCCCATGGTGCGGGGCGCAGAAAAACTATTTAAAACACCTGTGGTAGATGATCATGATTTGTCGCCCGAAGCAGTTGAAAATGCCTTGCTGGGACTCACTCCCATGGAGGATCAGTATGTGCCGGAGATGCCGCTGAAGATCACGGTGAGCAACGGTGACCTGCGTTATGCCGCTTTCCCCTTGATAACAGGACATTTTTTAAATGATGGAATTACCAGTGCCGAAGCCCAGGTAGACAAACAACTTAAGTATGCTTTGTCAGACAGGAACCAACTTGGTATCTATCCGGGCGAAATCGGCAGCAGCGAAGTATTCATCAACATCAACGATACCTTCAAAGGGGCAGTGATAGTTGGACTGGGCACACAGGCAGGTTTCACTGCATTTCAACTAACCCAATCCGTAGAGCTTGGGGTGATCAAATATTTATTAAGCGTAGAAAATAATACTTCCTGCGTAACAGATGCAGATGGTGCCATTGGTATTTCTTCATTAATCGTTGGTAGTGGTTATGGCGGACTATCAATTGAGAATTCTGTACGTGCCGTGATACAGGGAGTGCAAAACGCCAATGGTAAACTTAAAAAGCTTCATGCCGAAACAAGCGCCACTGTGCAGCACCTGGAGTTCGTAGAGCTTTACGAAGATGCAGCGCTTGCCGCCTATTTTTCGCTGCGTAAAATAGAGAAAGAAAATGACCGGATGCTTAACATCAGCATTCACCAAAAAATAAACGAAATGCTAGGGGCCAGGAAGCGCATCCTGGCACTCAACAGCGACGCCTGGTGGAACAGGATTGTAGTGAAACAAAAAGAATCATTCACGGCTTCAAAAGATCGTACTTGCTTTGTATTTAGTGCCAGCACCGGCGCTGCAAGAGACCTGGAAAGAGATCTTTACCTGAGCCCATCCCTTATTACAGAAATGCTGGATGAAATATCAACCAGCAATGCCTGGACACCCGAATTGGCAAAAACCATTTTTGAATTGCTGGTGCCCAACGATTTTAAAGAACAGTTGAAGCGTAGGAGTAACGCAAGCTGGGTGTTAGATGACGACACCGCAGCCTACCCCTGGGAATTGTTGCAAGATAGCCTCACAGAAGCCAAACCTTTGTGCATCAGTGCTGGCATGATTCGGCAGTTAACTGTAAAAGACACGGCTTACCGCATCAATACTGTTACTGCCAACAATGTGCTGGTGGTGGGAGATCCTTTTTTAGACGGTTACATTACTCAACTGCCAGGGGCACTGCGGGAGGCAGAACTGGTGACACAGAAATTAGATGCCGGCAGTTTTAAAATTACCAGCAGCATAAATGAAAAGTCTGCAGGTATCATCAAGAAACTTTTCTATAAAGATTATAAGATCATTCACCTGGCAGGCCATGGTGTGTTTAATGCTGCAGATCCTTCCCGTTCTGGCATGGTGATAGGAAACGGGGTGTTTTTAACCACAGCTGAGATAGCACAGATGAGTTCGGTGCCACAGTTTGTATTTGTAAACTGCTGCTACCTGGGCAAAACGGATGCTGCTGCCGAAGCGCTTTACCGTAACCGTTACCAGCTGGCAGCCAGCATTGGCGTGCAGTTAATCCGTAATGGAGTAAAAGCGGTTATTGTGGCCGGCTGGGCTGTTAATGATGAAAGTGCGCTCGACTTTGCAGAAGTGTTTTATGACAGAATGCTCAGCGGCTATAGTTTTGGCGATGCAGTTAGAGAAGCCCGCATGCATTGCTATGATAAAGATAACCGAAACAATACCTGGGGTGCTTACCAATGTTATGGAGACCCTTACTACAAATTTGACATGCGCCAAAGCAGCAGCCAGCAGGTGTTGGAGTACGTTATAGAAGAAGAGGCAGAAATAGACCTGGCAAATTTGTACAATAACATGGCCATGGGCGCACCTACAGATGAAGAGGTGTTGCAAAAATTGCAGAAAATTTCGCAGGAGGTAGACAGGGCCGGGCTTCGCAATGCGGCAATTACAGAAAAGGAAGCTTTTATTTATGCCCAATTGCTGCATTATGATCAGGCGCTTTTTAAATTTGAGGCCCTTATGAAAATGGAGAAAGCAGCTTTTTATGTTTCTACCTTAGAAATATTTTGTAATACCAAAGCAAAAAAAGCAGTGCATGAGTTTAAGACCGGGCTGCTTAAAACCACCGCTGCTGTTTCAGAAATGAATAAGAATATTGGCGAACTTAATAACCTGCTCTACATCAGCCCTACGGCCGAGCGTTACAATTTGCTGGGCAGTACATTTAAAAGAAAGGCATTTGTATCCACTTCGTTGGTTCAAAAAAGAAAGGCCCTGGCAGAGGCCGCTTACAATTACCAGCATGCATTTACCATTTCAGGAGAGGAAGCTAAAATGTACCCGCTGATAAACTGGTACATTTTAGAAAGCATATTAGTTGCCCTGGGCGAGCGCAAATGGGAACAACCCGTGGGCAGTGGGCAGCAAAAATATGAATTGCCAGCGCTGAACAGTATGCATGCTTTGCTGGGGCAGCATAAAGATGAATTGGCCAGGGGTAAAAAGCGGGGCTATTTATACGATCAGCAAATAGCCAGCGCAAATATATTCTTGTGCGAAAATTTACTGGTACCCCAAAAGGTTACTCAGAAAGACTTTGACGATTTGTTGATGGCTTATCGCAAAACCTGGTTAAAGGTTGGATCCAAGGCAAGGAAGGTGGGGGAAATAGAACAACTGGAGATAATCATAGATGCCCTTTCGGTGTCCACCAATAAAAATGTTATCCGTTTAAATAAAATGCTTTCGGGGGTGAAGGATGCGTTGGAAAAAATGGTAGACAATGCAGGGCGGTAAATCAGGAACGATAATCCTTGCCGCAGATGAAGGTAGATACAAACTCTCCCGCAGATGAGCGCAGATTTTAAAACACCCGCAGATCACGCAGATTAAAAATAAATCTGCGTAGATGCGTGGGAATAGATCTGCGTCAATCTGCGAAAAAAATCTGCGAAAAAAAACCGTAGCGCTCCTGAAATAGTTTATTGATACCGCTCCGTATCTTCCTTCCTGCTGTGTAGGTTTAACCGTACGATCCATCCCTCCATGCTGTTCAGCATTTCTACTTCGGCTACAAAATTTTTGTAACTATCCGTATATTCCGTGGGTTTAAATATACTGGTAGTGAAACGCAAGTTTTCCGAAGGGCTAACAACTTCTCCATCAAAAGAAATCTTGCGGAGGCCCACTTTAAACTTGGTTTGCTTTATGTATTTAATAGCATTTTTATAGGCTTTGCTCGCATCCTTAAAGTCTTCTCCCTCATAAAGCAAAGCTTGCCAGCTAGCGGTGGTATCTTGCCTGGAATGAAAGCGAAATATTACACAGGATCCTGCACCCGGCAAACCTACCGTTGAGGCAAAAATATTACGGTCCTCATCGGGTTGTAAGGCAAGGCCCTGGATATCCAAATAGTTATGCTGGTAGTTTTCTACCACCTTAGAAAGAGAGTCAGAAAACGTGCTCGCAGGAAAAACTTTTTGGAGCAACTGCGCCTGTGATAAATGCAAAAACATTGTGAAGGCAAAAGCGAGGGTCAAATATTTTAACATAGTTGTAGATTGGGTTTCGGTTGCAATTTAAGGGTTGATTTGTTCTGGTTGATCACTATTTCACAAAAAACGTAACAGCCTGTTATTTGTTGTATAAATTAAAAGGGCTTGTTGGCTGTCGGGGACATGCATGCTATTAGTGGCATTGTGCTTCTTGAAGTAAAACATGTGAAGAAGGCTATCATATTAGATTTTATTTCTGTAGAAAAATGGCTATAAACAATTAGCATCACCAGCTACAAAATCCCATTTTGATCCGTGTATCTTTGTTCTATCAAAATCAAATATCCTTTATCAAACCAAAATATCCTTTATCAAACCAAAATATTTTTTAGTAAAACCCAATATCTTTTAGTAAAACCCAATATCTTTTAGTAAAACCCGATATCCTTAGAACAATCAAGTTACCGTTATCCATTATCTCTGAAAAAAAGTAAAACCACAAGTATGAAAAACCTTCGCAACACAACGAAGGTTTTTTTTATGCCATTAATATGCCGGCCACCAGGGCCAAAGAGCATACTATAAAAAGTATGATTAGCAACGGGTATATAAAACGCCACCATGTTTTAATATTTAAATTTGTTAACGCCAGTGCTGGCAGCATTAAACCGGTGGGGGAGATAAAACCCATAATTCCCATTCCATATAGGTATGCATTTACAATTTCCCGGCCTGGCACATTCACCAATATGGCAAGAGAGCCCATGATAGGCATGGTAAGCACTGCCATTCCCGAAGAGGAGGAAATGAACAAACTAAAGATCATATAAATAACCAGCATGGCGATGATGAATGCAGCTGGCGGCATGTTGTGTGCAAACCCTGCCGCATAATAAATAATGCTGTCACTGATGTTGCCTTCGTTTAAAATAACCGTTACCCCTCTTGCTGTACCAATAATGAGCGCTACCGAAAGCAGGCCCGCCGCACCTTCAACGAACTGTCGTATAAAATCTGTTTCCTTCATGCGAAGCACAAAGGCAAACAGGATAGCGGAGCCAAGAAATACGGTAGTCATTTCCAACAGCCACCATTCAAAAAAAACAACGCCCACTATCATGGTCACAAAGCTTAGGAAGAATTGAACGAGCAGTAATTTAGAACGGGTGTCCAAATTCGTTTGCACTTGCAGGCTGGCAGGTGGCAGATCGTATGCATTTAAAACATTGCCTTGTAATTTATAAACCAGTGAAGCCGTAGGGTCTTTTTTAACTTTGCTGGCATATCGTACAATGTACCAGATAAGGATGGCCGAAGTAAGCACGAACATGATGATCCTCTCAGTAAGGCCATCGGTCCAATTGACCCCTGCAGTGCTCGATGCAATGATAGTAGAGAAAGGATTTGAGAAAGAAGAGAGGGTTCCCATCTGCGTGCCGGCAAATATAACGGCTACGGGTACCAGCAGGTCATAACCTGCCGCCAGGAAAATAGGAATTAGCAGTGGGTAAAAAACCAGGCCTTCCTCTGCCATACCAAAAGACGCTCCACCAAAACAAAACAAGAAGGTGAGAATGATGATCAACCAGGATTCCCTTCCTTTCATTTGCTGCGACAAAGCTGCAATACCTTTTTCCATTGCGCCCGATGCGTTAAAAACCTGCATGAAGCCGCCAATTACCAGGATAAAGAAAATGATTTCTATAGATTCGTGAATACCCCGGATGGGTGCCTTTAATACTGCCATTAAACCTTGCCGGTTACTACCCAGTTTTTTGTAAGTGCCCGGCACAGAAACAGGTTTTTTAATATCACCATTCTTAAAACTGAGGAGGGGAATATTTATTTTTAAACTATCCAGTGTTTGCTGGGTAAAAGGAACTGCGGTATCTCCCTGGTCGTTGTTGTACGTAAAACTCTCGCCAGCAGCGTAACCAATACGGTCGTAGCGCCCGGAAGGTACCATCCAGGTGGCAACCGCTGCCAGCAGTATCACCATCATTAGTATGGTAAGTGGCGATAAAAGGGTTTTATTTTTTCTCATAATAAAATGTTGGTATTTTAAAGTTATTCAAACTTGGCCATGATTTGGCATAAGGAGTTTTAATTCGAATTCCCTCCACAACTTATCTATAAATCCAGTATTTTGCCGGTATGAAAGCGGCTTCGGTTAAAGAGATCAAATCGGCATTGGAAACCATTCCCCCTGGCCAGCTTATGGAAATTTGTTTAAGGCTTATTAAGTTTAAAAAAGAAAATAAAGAACTGGCCACGTATCTTTTGTTCGACGAAGCAGATGAGGCTGGTTATGTAAGCAGCGTGAAGGCCAGCCTGGACAGTTCGTTTGAGGAAGTGAACAAGACCAACTTATATTTTGCAAAGAAGACACTGAGAAAGATTGTGCGACTCACAGCCAAATTTATTCGGTACAGCGGGCAGGCTACCACGGAGGTAGAATTGTTGCTGCATGTAGCTGAGAAAACTGTAGCGCTGCAATTGCCTATGCATAAAAATGCCTCCTTACAAAACATTTATCTCGGAGTAATAAAAAAAATAAACAAAGCTGTGCAAGGCTTGCACGAAGACCTGCAATATGATTACCTGCGGCAACTTAAAGCGATAGAGAAACTTTCATCGAAATAAAATACAGAGGTACATCCTCTTAAAATGATAATAGATCAACATGATAACATCCGTTCATGAGTTTAGGAGTGTTTTTTTGATAGGTATTGCCGGCACCGGCATGAGTGCTATAGCGCAATACCTGGCCGGTACCGGAAAAATAGTTTCGGGTAGCGACCGATATTTTGTACCGGGCGAATTGAACGAAGCAAGAATTAAATTAGAAGCCGAAGGCATTCAATGTTTTTTGCAGGATGGCGCCGGGGTGCAGGAAGGCCTGGATCTTGTGGTGGTATCTACAGCCGTGGAAGACACGGTGCCGGAAGTGCAAAAAGCCAAGGCCCTCAACATACCGATTATTAAAAGGAGTGAACTGCTGGCGCTCATCGCTAAAAGTAAAAAAACAATAGCTGTGGGCGGCACCTCCGGTAAAAGTACCACCAGTGCCATGTTGTTCCAGATATTAGAAAAAGGCGGCATGGCTCCCAGCATTATTAGTGGTGCAGGCCTGGTGAGTATTATAAAAGAAGGACGCATAGGTAATGCAAAAGTGGGAGAGGGCGAATGGCTCATCATAGAAGCAGATGAGAGTGATGGCTCTATTGTACAATACGAACCAGAGGTAGGACTGCTGCTCAATGTAGACAAGGATCACCAGGAGATAGCAGAACTTATGGAAATATTTGGCAAGTTTAAACAAAATAGCAGGGAGCTATTTGTTGTGAATCAATCCAATGTTTTGGCAGCGCAATTATCCAGTAACCCGCTACATGATTTTACGGCAAACGCAAATTCGGCAGCGGGCTATAGTGCCAGTAATTTTGAGCAGGACGGTCTGCAAATTCGATTCAACATAAATGAACATCCTTTTTTGCTATACACCGTGGGCAAACACAACATGGAGAATGCACTGGCCGCAGTAGCAGTAGCTCACCAGTTGGGAACTGCTTATGATACTTGCGCAGATGCGTTGAAAGAATACGAAGGCATTTACCGCCGCCATCAACTACTGGGCATCAGGAATGGCGTGTATGTTATTGATGATTATGCACACAACCCCGCAAAATGTGCAGCGTCCATTGCAGCCTGTCAGCCAATTGCACAAAAAGTAATTGCCTGGTTTCAACCACATGGCTACGGGCCCACACGTTTTTTGCGCCACGATTTTGTACAAGAAATTGCAGCGGTTTTGCGGCAGCAGGATGAGATATGGATGAGCGAAATATTTTATGCCGGCGGCACAGCCGTAAAAGATATTTCTGCCAATGATCTTGTCCGGGATATACGGGCACTGGGCAAAAATGCCTTCTTTGTAGAAGACCGTGCACAGCTTCTAGAACAAATGCGTCCACATATGACCGCTAATTGTGTGCTGCTGCTGATGGGCGCAAGAGACCCCAGCCTCGAACTTTTTGGCAAAGCTTTGTATGAGCAGTTATAGACTATTTTACTACATCTAATATTATCTATTGACTACACTCTTTATCAATATAGCACAACTGGTGGGCGTACGACAACAAAGCGTTCCGCTGCGGGGTAAAGCTTTGGCTGATCTGCCCATGCTTCCACATGCTTTCCTGTTAATAGAAGATGGGCTCATCATTGACTTTGGCCATATGCACGAGCTGCAAATAAAAGTGCCGAATTTACCCGTGAACGTGCTGGATGTAGCAGGACAGTATGTGCTGCCGGCCTGGTGCGATAGCCATACACACCTCATATTTGCCAAAAGCCGGGAAGAAGAATTTGTAGATAAACTGAAAGGTAAAACTTATGCCGAGATAGCCGCAAAGGGTGGGGGTATACTGAACTCCGCACGAGTGTTGGAAGCTACTTCAGAACAAGTGCTTTACCAGCAAGCGATGCAGCGCCTCCAGGAAGTAGCACGCTTAGGAACAGGAGCCATCGAAATTAAAAGCGGCTATGGGTTGTCGGTAGCAGGAGAATTAAAAATGCTCCGGGTGGCCAGCAGGTTAAAGAGTCAAACTGACCTGGTCATTAAAACCAGCTTTCTTGGCGCTCATACTTACCCTACCATGTATAAGGATGATCACGACACCTACATCAACAGCATTGTGCAGGAGATGCTTCCGGTAATTGCGGCCGAAAAACTGGCAGATTATATAGATGTATTTTGTGAACAAGGATTTTTTTCTGTGGCAGAAATGGAGACGATTTGCAAAGCCGGTGCTCAGTATGGTTTGAAACCAAAATTGCATATAAATCAGCTGAGCAGTATGGGAGGGGTGCAGGCAGCTGTCAAATTGGAGGCAGTATCGGTAGATCATTTAGAAGTAATGACGGCAGCCGATATAGAGAGCCTGGCAAATTCATCTACGATTGGTACGCTGCTACCCACCGCTGCTTTTTTTCTGCGCATGCCCTTCCAGCCTGCAAGAGCATTGATTGATGCAGGGGCGGCCATTGCGCTGGCATCTGATTTCAATCCCGGATCTTCGCCGAGTGCCAACATGAATTTTGTGGTTGCCCTAAGTTGTATACAAATGAAAATGCTGCCGGAAGAAGCTATTAATGCGGCTACCATGAATGGTGCTTTTGCCATGGAAGCGCAGCAGGAAGTAGGCAGCATTGCTATTGGCAAAACAGCCAATCTTATTTTTACCAAACCAATGTCCTCCCTGGCTTACCTGCCCTATTCTTTTGGGCACAATCTTATAGATAAAGTAATGATTAAAGGCGTATTCTGTTAGGCTCACTTTCACCAGCATATAAAAATGTGCAGTGTAAGCAATGTTGTAGATAGCAATATGAGCGACTGCCGGAATTTTTTTGTAAATTATCACTGCACATAAAGTTTTATCTTGCTACTATGGGGAACATTTCTGTTGAAATTTTATTGCTGATATTGAGTGCGGTCGTAATTGTGTCCTATGTATTTTCTATTTTATCCAGGGTTATAAAAATTCCCTCAGTGTTGCTTTTGCTGGCGGCCGGTATAGTACTCAGGGTTGTTGCCGATGAGCAAGGCTGGCACATAGCGCTGCCCGCCAAACTGGTAGAGTTTTTAGGGGTCACGGGGCTGATAATGATTGTGCTGGAGGCCGGTCTCGATCTTAAACTTGCAAAGGATAAGAAGCAGATCATCAAAAATTCTTTTTTATCAGCCTTGTTTATATTTCTTTTATCTATGGTGGGTATTGCCGCAGGCTTGTTCTATTGGTTGCAGGAGCCGCTGATAAAATGTGTTATTTATGCTATCCCGCTTGCCATCATGAGCAGTTCCATCGTGCTGCCCAGCCTGCATTCTATGTCGCCTTCCAAAAAAGAATTCCTGATTTACGAGGCTTCCTTTTCAGATATCATCGGCATTTTAGTTTTTAATTTCATGGTTGCTGGCGAAACTTTTTCTTTCATATCTGTCGGCGGTTTTTTTCTAAATATTGCTATCTCTATTGTTTTGTCGTTGCTGTTCTCTTTTTTGTTGCTACTCATTATGGCAAAGTCAAAACTGAACATAAGGTTCTTTTTGGTGTTTGCATTGCTCATATTTTTATATGTTACTGGTAAGCTGTTGCACCTGCCATCGCTCATCATCATCCTGGTATTTGGGTTGCTCATGAACAACTTGAACCTGGTTCCCTTTAGAAAAATACATGCCTATTTTCCCAAAACAAATGTGGAAGGTATTACGCACCTGCTACATTCTATCACAGCAGAAACTTCCTTTCTAATACGAACTTTCTTTTTTGTGCTATTTGGGTTTACCATAGATCTCAAAATAGCTTTGCAAGGCGAAGTAATGCTGGTAGGTTCTATTATTGTGGCGATATTGCTGCTCACCCGTTTTCTTTACTTACGCTTTTTTTTAAAGGAGCAGGTTTACCCGGAAGTTGTTTTTATACCACGGGGATTAATCACCATCTTATTGTTCTACAAAATACCGGAATATTTAAAATTGGAAAATTTTAATGAAGGCATCTTATTTTTTGTGATCATGCTTTCCAGCGTGATCATGACCGTTGGAATGCTGTTTTACAAATACAGTCCGGTAGACCTGGCCGAGGATGAAAGATAGCAGGGGTAAGATTAACCCTCTTAAATTTTCAAATAAAATTAATGCCATAAAATACAAACAGCATGTTGCAAATCATAGAATGTGTGCCCAACTTTAGCGAAGGCCAGGACCTGGCTATCCTCCAGCAAATTACAGATGAAATAGAGACGGTGGAAGCCGTGAAACTCTTAAATGTAGATGCCGGCAAAGCCACCAATCGCACTGTGGTTACCATTGTTGGGGAACCAGCGGCAGTTATAGAAGCTGCTTTTCGGGCTATAAAAAAAGCGGGGGAGTTGATAGACATGAGCAAACACAAGGGCGAACATCCACGCATGGGAGCTACGGATGTGTGCCCGCTTATACCCATTGCCAACATTAGCATGGAGGAAACAGCCGCTTACGCACAGCAGCTTGCCAAAAGAGTGGGTGAAGAATTAAACCTGCCCGTTTATTTGTATGAGGCAGCACAGCCCAATAAAGAACGCAGCAATTTATCGGCTATTCGTAACGGTGAGTACGAAGGTTTTGCGAGCAAAATGTTGTTGCCGGAATGGAAGCCAGATTATGGGCCGGCAGTATTTGACGAAAAACGTGGCGCAACAGTAATTGGCGCCCGTGATTTTTTAGTGGCTTACAATGTGAACTTAAATACTACCTCTACCAGGCGTGCCAATGCCATAGCTTTTGATGTGCGGGAGGCAGGCAGAAATGTAGAAGAGAATGGCATAAAAATAAATAAGCCAGGCAGCTTAAAATCTGTAAAAGCCATTGGTTGGTTCATTGAGGAATATGGTATTGCACAGATTTCTATCAACTTAACTAACATTAATGTAACCCCCGTTCATGTTGCTTTTGATGAGGTATGCGATAAAGCGGCTGCCCGGGGCATTAGGGTTACCGGGAGCGAATTGGTGGGGCTGGTGCCTTTAAAATCCATGCTGGATGCGGGCAGGTATTTTTTAGCAAAGCAGCAGCGCAGCATTGGTGTGAGCGATAAAGAACTTATCAGGATTGCCGTAAAGTCTATGGGGCTTGATGAGCTAGGGCCCTTTAATGCAAATGAACGCATCATTGAATATATGCTGGCAGACAAGGCATCCAGCAAGCTGGTGAGCATGAGCCTGGCCGATTTTGCAGATGAAACTGCCAGTGAAAGCCCGGCGCCGGGTGGCGGTTCCATTGCGGCGTACGTGGGTGCTTTGGGTATTTCCCTGGCCGGTATGGTGGCCAATTTAAGCGCTCATAAAAAAGGCTGGGACCAGCGCTGGCAGGAGTTTAGCCAATGGGCAGACAAGGCACAGGAATTAAAAAACCAATTGCTGCTATTGGTAGATGCAGATACTGCCGCTTTCAATGGTATCATGCAAGCGTTTGCGCTGCCCAGGGAAAGTGAAGTAGAAAAGGCAGCTCGTAGCGAGGCGATACAACAGGCCACAAAAATTGCCATGGAAGTTCCTTTTAAAGTAATGCAGGCTTCCTTTGCCAGTATGGAAATAATAAAAGCGATGGCAGAAAATGGCAATCCCAATTCTGTATCCGATGCAGGCGTGGGTGCCCTGTGTGCCCGCACCGCAGTGATAGGAGCGTTTATGAATGTGCGCATCAATGCAGCAGGCTTCCATAATAAAAATGCGGTAGATGATTTATTGGCAAAAGGTAGGGTGTTGCAAAATGCAGCTATGCAGGAAGAAGCGGTGATTTTGCAAATAGTAAATGAAAAGATAGGGTTGTAACCGAATTTATTTTAAACCCATTATTCGTTTTGCATTTGTACTTGCTCAAATATAAGTACCATAAATTCGGCCGGCCTTAACAATGCAACCATTACCTGCATGCGCAAGCGTCCTTCAAGAACATCGTTGGCAGTCATGGTACTTCCCACTCCAATTTTTACATGGTAAGCATCTTGCTGTTTTGTACCTGCAAAAGCACCCTGTTTCCATAAAGTAAAAAGAAAATTTTCGGCTACAGTTTGACACTGCTTCCAGGTGGCCGATGTGTTTGGTTCGAAGATTAAATTTTTCATCGCCTGGCCGAGGGATAGTTCAATCATCATGATGCTGCGGCGCACAGAGATGTATCGCCATTCCGTGCTGTTGCCATCCAGCGTTCTTGCTCCCCACAATAGCGTGCCCTTGTTTACAAAATGTCTAATGGCATTGATGTATTTACCTCCCGTAACATCGGAAAGCAGGCCTTGCTGTTGTAAGTCGGTTAAGTTCAGCGTTGCTGACATTACCCCACTCAATGCTGCATTGGCAGGCGCTTTCCAAACTCCCCGGGTATAGTCTGTAAAATTATAAATACCTGCCGCAGCGCCAGAGGGGGGCACCATATTTCTTTTAAATTGAATGGCTTGCATGAGCCTGGCATATTCGGGGCTGCCCGCTAACAAAGCAAGCTGAATGTTTTTTTTCTTCGTTCTCGAAATGCCCGGCACAATTTGTTTTAAGAGTTCTTTTAACCCTGGCGCTGCATCACCCAGCACATCTTCCAGCGAAACGGATGGATCGAGATTTGTATAACTCACTTCGCTTGCTTCTACCAGCAAGCTGTGCAACCAGGGATAGTAAGCAGCGCCATATTGCAGAGAAGTTGTACCAATTGCTTCCCTAAATTCTTGCAAGTGTTCAACCATGTGTTGGCCAAAAGCTTCGCCTACATCCAGGATGGCAAAATGTCTCTTGCTTGTTGCACAGTACTCCAGGAGCTGTTGATAAAGAGGGTGCCCCACCGTGGTGTCAGCTATCACATCTGGCAAAATAACCAGGGCGGGTTCCTGTTCCTTATCCAATAGTTTGAAAATACTTTTTTTTCTTTTTACCCTCGTAAAGTCTTCTGCCCTTATTTGAAAAGAAGTTTGCTCGCCGTAAATGCCTACTGAAAGAATGTAACATTGTGTGCCACCATTTAGAAAAAATAGTTGAACAGCCTGGTACAAATACAGGGTATTGTGTTCGCAGTATTGGAGGGATACACGTTGGTTGTTCAGTAAAAATGCACTGGAGTCACCGGGGATGGCATTTACAATTTTAAAGCGTGGGTGGAAGCCATGGCCAAACGCTGAAATATATTGATTTAGAGACGCAACTTTTATGGGAAGGCGTAACAATGATTTACCCCTTCTGCCTGCTTTTTGAGTGTACCCAATAAATATGGGAATACTTACATCTACGTGAGAAAATGCTAACGGAAACGGATTGATCTCTGCTATGTAAACACCTGGCGTTTGCGGCATGGATGCTGGTTTGAATGTTATTCCCAAAATAATAAAATGTTTGAATATTTTTTTCTTTTAATAAAACATAACACTTTGTAAATAGGAGTGTCTGTCTATCGTTTATTAATGAGGGCTTGCTTGGGTTTTTTAATGCTCTGTGTTTGGAATGTTTAGGAGTTTAGGGGTTTAGAGGTTTAGGCGTTTAGGGGTTTAGAAGTTTAGATGAAAACTTAAATGACGAACTATTCATAACTCATTTGCCTACTCCTGTTATTTAAAATTGAGGATTCTTTTTTAGTTTTTAATATTTGATGCCAGGCCCAACATAGGCCTAACAAATAAAGCACTCTCGTAATGGCGCTAATACGAATTATCCCTTGCGTATCCACGTTGAGAATTTGTGGAACTACGCCGGTTTCCCGTGGCTCTTTTTTGTTTTGCTTTAAATTTTGTAAAAAGAATATTACTTTCAATGCAGTAGCAATGGAATGATTGTATCCATTGCCCACCCTTAAAATACCGGGGCAACTCATAAACCAAGCTAACATGCAAGCAAAGCTTTCTCAAAATTTAAACCGAATTGAATCCATTGATGTGCTCAGGGGAATTGTAATGGTCATTATGGCGTTGGATCATGTGAGAGATTACATACACATAGATGCAAATATTGCCGATCCGTTAAATGTAGCTACTACCACGCCCACACTATATTTTACCCGGTGGATCACTCATTTTTGTGCGCCCGTTTTTGTTTTTCTTTCCGGTATGTCTATCTATTTGCAGAGTTTGCGCAAAACCAAAAAGGAACTCAGCCTGTTTTTATTGAAAAGAGGGGGCTGGCTAATCCTGGTAGAGTTTTTCATCATTTCGCTTGCCTGGACCTTTAACCCTTATTATAATATTATTCCCTTGCAGGTTATTTGGGCCATTGGTATTAGCATGGTGCTACTTGGCTTGTTAATTCACCTGCCATTCAAACTTATACTTGCCCTTGGTTTATTGATAGTTTTTGGTCACAATTTGTTAGACATTCCGGAGGGCGCTCCAGGTTTCAAGCCCGGGTTTTGGTGGGACTTGCTGCATAGTGGCCGGTTTACGCCGTATGAGTTTGCCAGGCAGCATTATGTATTAATTGTGTACCCGTTTCTTGCATGGACGGGCGTGATGATGTTGGGCTATTGCACAGGTAAGCTTTTTACACCTGCCTATTCTGCCCGGCACAGAAAGAAAATCTTACAATATATCGGTATTAGCCTGCTTGCGATCTTCGTATTGCTGCGCTATTTTAATTGGTATGGCAACCCAGGCAGTTGGGCAGTTCAAAAGAATGGTGTCCTCAGTTTTCTTTCTTTTTTGAATGTAAATAAGTATCCACCTTCTCTTTTATATTTATGTGTTACCATCGGTATTGCGCTCCTGGTACTACCCCTTTTGGAGGGAATTAAGAATGGTTTTACCCGCCGCATCTCGGTGTTTGGGCGTACTGCTTTTTTTTATTACATACTCCATATTTACCTGGTACACGCCATAGCAACCATTGCATTTTTTATGAGGGGCGAACACACAGTGCAGCAAGCAATCCTTTCTATGCAAAATTTACCCTTCCTCTTCGTTATACCTGGTGAAGGTTATAGCCTGGGCGTTGTATACCTGGTGTGGATAGTGGTTATTCTAATTTTGTACCCTTTGTGCAAATGGTACGACCGCTATAAGAGAAATCATAAAGAAAAAACATGGCTGAGCTATTTGTAAGGGCAGGTACATCAGCCAAGCAGGTACCTTTCCCTGATCACTTCTATGTGGTGGTAAAGATGGCCCACGGTTATAAAGCCGATAGCATTTACCGTAACAGGATTGTTATTTGAAATGCCAGGCTGCTGTAGGGTTTCCGGCGAGAAACTATCAAACAATATTTCGGTACTTTTTCTTACGAGTTTCAATTCTGCTACCAGGCTCTGCCAACTGCGTGTGGCCGCCTGGCTGTTGCTGGCATATTCATTTTCATCGAAGCCCGGTAAGCTTTGCTTTTCGTGGCGTGCAATGCAGAGCGAACGGTAGGCAAAAATTCTTTCGGTATCAATGATGTGCTGCAGCATTTCCTTTAAGGTCCACTTGCCTGGTGCATAGGCAAAATCTTGTTTGTCTTTGGGGATGGTATCAAAAAAAGTATTCACTAATTCTTGTTGATTTTTAAACGCAGCGGCTACATCATCCTCTTGAACTTTATTTGTATAAGTAGAAAAAAATGGGGGGAAAGTTCCCTCTATTGGCTTGGACATAAAAATAATTTTAAACAAAAATAAGCTGTTCATTTTACAGAACGGCCTTGTGAGAGTTGAACGAGGAATATTTAGGTGCAGAGGCCTGCCTGAGATTGATATACGAATTCCGATTTGAGGTGCTAACACCTCCATATGAGATAAGGCTGCAGGTATTGCTAATTGTTGCATAACCGGCCGGTTTAAGGTTGTGTAATAGAAAACGGATAGAGTACTTTTTTAGACTAGAAATAATTATTCTTTTTTAAAATATAAATTAATTGCTATTTGGAGCATGGTTTGCCTTTACTACCACGGAAAGTCCATCTCAATAAAAAATAAAATACTATCAACATGGCAAAAGCTACCAAAGTAAAAACTACCACTAAGCGTAATAAGTTACTCAAATGCCCCACCGGCATCAAAGGTTTTGACGAAATTACTGAAGGTGGTCTTCCGAAATACAGAACCACTTTAGTTTCCGGCAATGCCGGCTCCGGAAAAACCCTTTTGGGGATTGATTTTCTAATTAAGGGTGCAACCTCTTATAACGAGCCGGGGGTTCTCATGTCGTTTGAAGAGACATTAGATGAGCTTTATACAGACGTGACTTCGCTCAATATGAATCTGCAAGGGCTTGTTTCGGAGGGAAAGATTTTGTGCGAACATGTTATTTTGGAGCGCAAGGACATTCAGCAGACCGACTTTAACCTGGAGGGAATCTTCGTTCGTTTGGA
>JBBSJJ010000062.1:0-24620 GCA_038257335.1 Chitinophagales bacterium
ATTCTTTTCGAGAAGTTCTGCCAGTAGTGCGGGGTCATCTTTAAAATCTGTTACTGACTTTGTAGCCAGGAAATCAAAAAAAGCAGCATCCTTGATGCAGGCATGTTTGATGATCTCGGCAAAACCATTTACCCATTCTTCATGTGGAAGCGTATGTAGAAAACTATAATCAAAGATCAATTGATCTGGCTGATAGATCGTCCCCACCATATTTTTAAAGGGACCAACATCTACTCCATTTTTGCCACCTACGGCGGCATCTACCATAGCTAATATAGAAGTTGGTACCAACACAAGTCTGATACCTCTTTTATAAATGCTGGCGGCATAACCTGCCATGTCTGTCACTACGCCGCCGCCCACTCCTACCAAAATCGTCTGTTTATCTGCCTGCAATTCTAACAGCTGCGTGATGATGTCATCCACGGTTCGCTGCTGCTTGAACTCTTCCCCGGCAGGTAATTTGATAACAGCGAAACCCTCCATCTTATCGGCGTGCAGTTTGTATACATTTTCGTCTGTAACAATCACCACTTTGTCTCTTTGAAACATGATCGGCAATTGTGCAAACGATCCGTTGAAGATGTATTCTACTTCTTTGTTGGAGAATTTTAATATCTCTTTTCTCATTGTTGAACTGTTGCGGGTTGATGCTTTATAAATGGTCAATGGTCATTTAGTCAATGGTGAATGGGCAATGGTGAATGGTCATTTAGTCAATGGTGAATGGGCAGGGGTCAATGGTCATTTAGTCAATGGTGAATGGGCAATGGTCAATGGTCAATGGTGAATGGGCAAAGGGCAAAAGGCAATTGGCAAGAGGCATCATTCACAATTCACTTACTCACTAATAAACTAATCACTAATCAACAAATTAACTAGTTCACTAATCAACAAATTAACTAGTTCACTAATCAACAAATTAACTAGTTCACTAATCAACTAATTAACTAGTTCACTAATCAACTAATTAACTAGTTCACTAATCAACTAATTAACTGGTTCACTAATCAACTACTTCACTAATCAACTAATCCCTTCTTCCCTACTTCTCATCATACATCACTTTGTTCTGGTGGCTAATGCTTTCCAAATGCACAGCATCAAAATACCTCACAACAAACTCCTTACTCAGACCCAGTTTTTCTCCTTCGGCGGTAGCTCTTTCTAATATTTCGTTCCAGCGGTTGGTTTGCAGAATGGTAATGTTGTTATCTCTTTTGAAAGCACCAATCTTATCGGCAATCTTCATTCGTTGTCCTATCAGAGTCAACAGTTCGTTATCAATATGGTTGATCTGCTCCCTTAAGGTTGCTAATGCGGTGATGAAATCTTCCTCGTTGGTATGATCAGCCCGCCACACAATCGTTTCTATAATTTCTTTTAAACGCTCGGGGGTCACCTGCTGTTTGGCATCGCTCCAGGCATCATCGGGGGCAATATGGCTTTCCAGCATTAGACCACCAAAATCAAGATCTATACTTTTTTGAGCCACAGATTGCAGCATCAGCCTGTTGCCACAAATGTGCGAGGGGTCGCATACAATCAGCATCTCCGGAAAACGTCTTTTCATTTCAATAGGCAAGTGCCACATGGGAGCATTCCTGTATTGCGTGTTGCCATAATTGGAAAAGCCGCGGTGAATCATTCCTATTTCTTTCACGCCTGCTTTCTGCAATCTTTCAATAGCACCACTCCACAACTCAAGGTCGGGGTTGATGGGATTTTTGATTAAGACAGGCACCGACGTTCCCCGCAAGGCATCAGCAACTTCCTGCACACTGAAAGGATTCACGGTAGTGCGTGCGCCTAACCAAAGTATGTCTACATCAAATTGCAAAGCATCTTCCACATGTTTAGACGTAGCTACTTCCACAGCCGTGGGCAAACCCGTTTGCTTTTTTGCCTGCGCCAACCAGGGCAAACCTTTTACGCCGATGCCCTCAAACAAACCGGGTTTGGTACGTGGTTTCCAGATGCCGGCACGAAGCACATCTACTTTGCCCGTGTCTGCAAGCAATTGCGCCGTCTGCATTACCTGGTCTTCTGTTTCCGCACTACAGGGTCCACTGATGATGAGCGGACGTTTTTGCCAAACCTTCATTATACTTTCCTTCATGGTGTGTGTTGTTTTTAGTATGGTAAAATTAATAGTATGTTCTTGTTTTTATAATTCTTCTCAAATGGTGTGTAGCTATTGACATTTGACCCCGTTCCTTTAATCTATGCAACATTAAACTTTTCACCTTTCACCTTTCACTTCTCCCCTTTCACCCCCTACATTCTATAGGGGCAGGCTTTCACCTTTCACCTTTTTCCTCATTTTAAAATCCTATTAATCGTATTAGCCTTTTGTATCAACTCGGCCATGTATTCAACATTTTCTTTTTCAAGGCAACTCTTAAATTTTTTTAATTGGCTGATGTGTTCATTTAAAACATCCAGCACATTTTCTTTATTCTGCATAAAAATGGGTACCCACATGGCGGCATTGCTTTTTGCGAGGCGCACGGTACTTTCAAATCCTCCACTCGCCAATTCAAAAATGGCATCGTCTTCTTTCTCTTTTTCCAGTACCGTATTGGCCAATGCAAAAGAAGTGATATGAGAAATATGGCTGATATAAGCTGCATGCAAATCGTGGGCGCCAGCATTCATGTAAACGATGTGCATACCAAGTAGTTTATAAATATGCTCTACGAGCAACAAAGCATCTTCGTCTGTGGTATGCTTATCGCAAATGACAACTGCTTTGTCTAAAAATGCGCCATCCACTGCGGCGGTTGGTCCGCTAAACTCGGTTCCCCACATAGGATGTGTTGATACAAACCGGCCAGCGTTTGCCAGGCCTTTTGCCAAAGCCGCTACTTCTACTTTAGTGGAGCCAACATCCATAACCACCTTGTTATTTACCTTCTCTAAAACTTTAGGTAGAAGCTTCAAAGCCACATCTACGGGTACTGCCAGGATGATCAAATCAGATTTTTCTACGGCTATATCTAACTCTGCTATCTCATCAACCAAGCCAAGGTTGAGGGCAGTTTGCTGGTGAGCCTGGTTAGCATCTACACCAATAATGCTGATGTCATTTAACTTTTGCTTCAGCACTAATGCCATGGAGCCACCTATTAATCCCACCCCTATAATTGCTACTTTCATCTTATTTATTTTTGATTCTTTCTATCGCCAGTTCTATTTTTTCTTCCGTTGCGCACAAACTTACTCTTACATATTGTTCGCCATTAGACCCAAATATACCACCCGGCGTAATGAACACATTTGCAGTTGCCAACACTTCGTCACTCAAAGCATAGCCATCCTTATAACCGGAAGGGATAGCCGCCCACACAAACATACCCGCTTGCGAATGTTCGAACTCGCAGCCCAGCAATTGCAACAGTTCAAATACCTTGGCCTGCCGCTTTTTGTAAACAGTATTTACGCTGCTGTGCCACAATTCATCTAACTGCAATGCCCTGGCTGCTGCCAACTGCAGGGGTAAGAACATGCCGCTGTCCATATTGCTTTTGAACTTCAGCACTTCATTGATCCTCTCTTTGGCACCCACCAACATGCCCACCCGCCAGCCGGCCATGTTATGGCTTTTGCTTAGGGAGTTCAACTCCAAAGCTACTTCCATGGCGCCCGGGGTATTCATCAAACTACGGGGATTTTCATTTAAAATAAAGCTGTAAGGGTTATCGTGCACCAGCAAGATGCCATGCTTTTTTGCAAATACAACCAGTTTTATAAAAACTTCTGTATCGGGCAAAGCACCTGTAGGCATGTGTGGATAGTTCACGAACATGAGCTTCACCTTGCTTAGGTCAGTTTGCTCCAGAGCCTCAAAATCGGGCAACCAGTTCTTAGATGCCGTTAAGTCGTAAAACACAGGCTGTCCACCTGCCAACTGAACCGCCGCATTGTAAGTGGGGTAGCCAGGATTGGGAATTAAAGCCTGATCGCCGGTATTTAAATAAGTCATACAAATATGCATGATCCCTTCCTTGCTTCCCATCAGCGGGAGTATCTCCGTTTCGCAATCCAACTCTACCGAATAATATTTGCCATACCAGCCGGCAATAGCTTGCCTTAGTGCAGCCGATCCCTTGTATCCCTGGTAAGCATGATTGTTTGGCCTGGCACTTTCCTGTTGTAAAATATCAATCACTTCCGGGTGCGGAGGCAGATCGGGACTTCCAATGCCGAGATTGATCACATCCTTACCCACCTTGTTCATGCCATCTATCTCTCTCAACTTCTGCGAAAAGTAATATTCATTAATGCCCTGAAGCCTTGTTGCTAATTCCATTTGCATAATTATTTTAAATTACCCGACTGGTAAATTCCATATATCTTTAGTTTACTTGTAACTGATAACAAGCTATCTATTAGCGAATTGAACTGATCTGTATTTTCAAATTCCATATCTGCGTGAAACGAATAAAGCCAGTCGCTACCCGGTATGGGAAAAGATTGAAGCTTGCTTAAGTTGATACCGGCCTCTGCAATTTTCGTTAGTACTTTGGCGAGGCTACCCCTTGAATGATCGGTAATAAAGGTTACCGATGCCTTGTTAGCATTGTTAACCACAGTGGCGTCCGCTGCCCTTTTTAGAACTAAAAAGCGAGTGTAGTTATTCTTTAGGGTGTGAATGTTGGGCGACAGCACAGATAAACCGTATAAGTCGCCGGCAAGTTTGCTGGCTATAGCTGCAATATGTTTGCTTTTGTGTTGATGAATATGTTTAGCACTGAGAGCGGTGTCTTCCGTTTCTACTAACTTCCAATTGTATTTGTCTAAAAAAGTTGTGCATTGCTGCAATGCCATTGGGTGAGAATGTACTTCCCTTACATCGTCAAGACCAATACCAGGGTTCACTAGCAGCTGCTGTTTAATTTGCAGGTAAACCTCCCCAACTATTTTTAAATCAGACGATTGCAACAAATTATAGTTTGGTAGAATGCTCCCTGCAATTGAATTCTCTATAGCCATTACGGCAGCGCCCGTTTGTTTTTCATCGGCTGTTTTGCGTATCAGTTCAGGAAAGCTAAGGCAGCAAACAACAGTTGCTTGCTTGCCAAAAAAAGTCTGCGCAGCCACCTGGTGAAAACTGCCCTCCACCCCCTGGATGGCAATACGGTCTGTAGAATCTGTATGAGTCATTTTAAGTGCCATGCAATTGTTATTTCTATTGTGTTGGTTTAGGCATAAAAAAGTCCCGGCTGTTTAGCCGGGACTGTTATGTACATTTTAGATTTTTTCTTTATATACACACACCCGGCTGGCTTCTAAAATAATAGTAGAAGAAAGTTGGATAAGTGTATGTAGTGTTTTTTTTCATCGCTTGCTACAAATCTAACAGGTTATGTTTAAAGTAAAAAAAAAATTATCTAAAGTAATTACGCTGGCCAAAAGATGTAGGTGCTATGTCATGGATAGTATGAAGGTTCTACTTGTGAACGGTGAATGCCTGCCGGCCGGTGGGAAGGGTGAATTAATGTAGTTGACTATAGCGCATATGGAGCTTCCTGTTTATAGAATGGTCTGGCTAATTGTATTTGATAGCTCCGTAGGTGCTTCCTGTGCTCAGGAGACTCCTATGGAGTCCAGGAAAATTATTCATGTCGATGCTTTCATAAACAGGGTGCTCCTATGGAGCAAATACCATAAGTCAACGACATTGAATGGTGAATGGTTAAGGGAATGTTGACCAATTCGCACTTAACTTAACTTAACAGCAGTAGGTATGAAGGAGCCGAATAAAAAAGAATCGCCCCGGGCGAACCGGGGCGATCTTACGATTGTTGCCTTTTAAAAATTTTATTGATTAAAGGAGGCAAACCCTTTAGCCAGCTACTGGTTTACTTAGTTCTTTTTAGTGGTATCAACAGTAACAGTAGTAGTAGTGTCAGTTACAACTTGCATAGTGTCAGCTACTGATGGAGTAATTACAGTTGTTGTGTCTGAAGTAGTAGTGGTTGTTTCTGATTTTTCACCTTCGTTACATGCTACGAAAGATGCTGCGATCAAGGCAATTGCTAAAAACTTTTTCATTTTGTTGTTTGTTTAATTTTAAATTATAATTTGTTATTAATACAGGGAATGAAAAAAGGTAACCCAAGTTTTTTAAAAAAGTTTTTTCTTTGCTTTAGGGTTACTATTAGGCAAACAAAGTATTAATACACAAGCAAGGTGAACACAATAGAAGAAGAAAAAAATTTACTGCAAGGTCTTGCCAGCGAGGATAAAAGTTCAATTGAAAAGATTTACCGGGAACATTACGGCATGGTTCAATCATTGGTGATTAATAACAATGGAAGTTCCGATGATGCTGCTGACATTTTCCAGGAAGCGATGATTGTACTCTTTGAAAAGGCCAGGTCTGGTAGTTTTGAACTCCACTGCCAGTTGAAGACTTTTATTTATGCCGTTAGCAGGCGTTTGTGGTTAAAGAGATTAAACAAGCTTCAGCGCTTTAGCAGCCCCGGAGAATATATGGAAGAACTGGTTTCGGTAGAGGAAGACATGGAGGTGCACGAAAAGAGGCAGGAAGAGTTCAGCATCATGGAGACGGCCATGAGCAAAATAGGTGAACCTTGTAAGAGTCTGCTAGAGGCTTACTACGTACAAAAGAAACAAATGCAGGCGATAGCAGCCGATTTTGGATATACCAATGCCGATAATGCAAAAACCCAGAAATACAAATGTCTTGTGAGATTGAAAAAATTGTTTTTTGCACAATATAAAAATGTTGAATGATGGAAGATTCTTTATTGATTGATGCCGTAGAAAGATTTGTAGAAGGAAGCATGTCTGAACAGGAGAGGATTTATTTTGAGGATCTTAGAAAAAATAACCCCGAACTAGACCAGGCTGTAGTAGAACACATGTTCTTTTTGAATGAATTGAACAGGTTCGGTACCACCAAAAATTTTAAGCACAACCTTCACGAAGTAGAACACAAACTGGCCGACGAGGGATTCCTGTTTCGCAAACCGCTTGCGGGCAAAGCGAAAGTTGTACAGTTGTGGGGCAAATACAAACGCACTGTTGCGGTGGCCGCCTCTATTGCCGGTGTGGTGTCTTTGTTTATAGCCAGCCTTATTTCCACGGTTACCAATCAAAAAAATCCGAACATCAAGCCATTGGTAGAAAAAATAAATGAGCAGGCTGTAAAAACAAAGCAGATCGAAAATAAGATTAACGCATTGCAGGCGGGTGTAACAACCCCTGTAGTAAAACCCCGTGTTTCAAGTAAATTCAGAGGCACCGGCTTTCTGGTAGATGTAAACAACAACTACATCATCACCAATGCTCACGTGGCCAGTGAGGGTAAAAATCAATTGATCATTGAAAACAACAAAGGTGAGCAATTTGCAGCGGATGCCGTGTATGTGGACCTGGCCCGTGATTTGGCTATTTTAAAAATTAAAGATCCCAATTTTAAAAAATTAGCCCCGGTGCCTTTCGTAATACGCAGATCGAATGCAGGATTGGGAGAACAAGTTTATATGCTCGGTTTCCCAAAGCAGGAAATAGTTTATGGAGAAGGTTATGTGAGTGCTAAAAACGGGTACCAGATGGATACCATTTATTGCCAGCTAAACACTGCTGCCAACGAAGGAAGCAGCGGTTCACCGGTGATCAATAAAAAAGGGGAACTGATTGGTATTCTTACCAGCTCCGAAAGAAATGCAGAAGGCGTTGTGTACGCCATCAAGTCAATCAACATTCACCGTGCTATAGAAGAGGCAAAGAAAATAGAAGCCAATGCCGGCATCAAAATAACTTCCTCTTCCGCCCTGAAAGGTTTAGATCGTGAAAGCCAGATCAAAAAACTGGAAGACTATGTTTTCATGATCAAAGGAAATTAACAACAACCTACATTATACAATAAAAAAGGACTTCCTCGCAGAAGTCCTTTTTTATTGACAGTTGAAAGTACCTGTTGTAAATAATTTTATTACTGATCTGTCTGAGCAGCGTTGAATGGCTGCTGAATGGCTTCCTTTTCCCATAAAGAAGTGGGATACTCCCCCGCTTCGATCAATGCATGCAAACTATTTTTTACATCTGGCGCATCTTCTTTGTAAGTAACACCAAACCACTGAGCTCCTGTTGGTACCACTTTTATCATGTTGCCTTCTTTTTTAATAAACTCGTCAGCAATGATCGGTATAAAAAATTCTGCTTTGATGTTGGCAAAATTATTTTTAGGGAAAACGCTGAACAGGCTTGCAGCAAAGTCAAAAACGGAAGGATGGAAACAGAAAAAGTTCATAGAAACGTTGGCATTGCCATCCACTTGTTTTTCCACTTCATTTTCTTCGTATATCACTTGCCCGTCTTTGCCGTAAATTTTCGTTCTTTCGTTGATGGCTACTAAATTGCCTGCCACATCTACATCACAAACCCCACGGCTTACAGTACCGTTGTCGCTTAAAGTTTTGTTCAAAGTATAACCAATGATGGCGTAAGTGTGCTCATTGCATTGGCTGATCAGAAAATGAGCCGCTTTATGAAAAGCGTCCTGTCCATAAAAATCATCGGCATTGATTACAGCAAAGGGCTCTTTCACTGCATCCCTTGCGCACAAAATTGCATGACCTGTACCCCAGGGTTTGGTGCGATCTGCGGGAATATCTTCTGGCTGCACAAACGATTGCATATCCTGGAAAACATAGTCCACTTCAATTTGCCCATTGAACCTTGTATCGAAGTTGGCTTTAAAATTATCGGCAAAGTCTTTCCGGATGATAAACACCACTTTTCCAAAACCGGCACGGATGGCGTCGTATATAGAATAATCCATAATGGTTTCACCAGAGGGGCCAAAGCCTTCCGTCTGTTTCATACTGCCGTAGCGGCTGGCCATGCCGGCGGCTAAAATTAATAGAGTAGGTTTCATTTAAATCTTATTTTAATGAAAAATAATAGAAGTTTGCCCCAAAAGTAAAACAAACCATCCTTATATAACAATGCTATTTGATACGCAAGCAATAACGCTGGATGAACTGGAAGACCCCCTGCTGCAACAAAAGAACATCCGGCTGTCGGTATTGCGGCTTGATAAAATTCATCACATCGTTTCAGGCAACAAGTTGTTTAAACTGCATTATTTTCTGCAGCAAGCTCTTTCGCAAAAGCTACCAGTGCTCACCTATGGCGGAGCCTACTCTAATCACCTTGTAGCCACTGCCTATGCATGTAAACAACTCAACATTGCCTGCAAGGGAGTGGTGCGTGGAGAAGAGCCTGCCCGATGGTCGCACACACTTCTTGCATGTGCCCAACTAGGCATGCAGTTGGAGTTTGTATCCCGAACAGATTATGGAGCGGTCGCATCTACAGACCAGCGACAGCCCGGCTATATTAATATTCCCGAAGGTGGCTACCATCCAACCGGTGCAAGAGGAGCTTCCCAAATTTTGAAATGCCTGCCCACAAAAGGCTTTAGCCACATTTGCACGGCTACCGGTACCGCTACCACGCTGGCCGGTTTGCTATTAAGGGCCGAACCCTGGCAACAAGTATTGAGTTATGCAGCGTTGAAAGGATTAAATGATATATCAGAGAGATTACAATTTTTAACCGGGCAAGAGCGTTTTGTTAACCTGCAACTCATACCAGCATATCACTTTGGGGGGTATGCAAAAAAAACGGAGGAGCTACTGAGATTTATGAACCAACTTTACTCCACATATGCCCTACCTACAGATTTTGTTTATACTGCTAAAATGATGTTTGGTATTTTTGATCAGGTGCACAAAGATTTCTTTGCGGAGGGCAGCAATATCCTTTGCATTCATACTGGTGGGTTGCAAGGCAATTTATCCCTGCCGCCTGGAAGCTTATATTTTTAAAAGATTTTAACAACATGCTGTGTTTATTAAAACTATCAGCACAGCCGGGCGAACTATATTTGTTCAGCAGGCTTTCCAAAGAATATGAAGAAATTTATTTACTTATTGTTTTTCTCTTTTTGCTGCAGTCATTTTGCACTCGGCCAGAAAACCCTCCCCGGCATCACGGTAACCAATATTAATGGTAAGATAATCGTGAGTTGGAAAAATTCCTACACCGTTCCCCTGGCTACGCTTAGCATCCAGCGTTCTTACGATAGCCTTAAAAATTATACGACTATTGGCTCTGTTTTAAATCCTCAAAACCTAGAAAACGGTTATGCAGATGCTAATCCTCCCTACAATAAAATGTATTACCGGCTTTTTATAGCTTTTGAAGGAGGTTCTTACATCATCTCCGAGCCAGTGCGTCCTTCAAAAGACACGACCAGCAATTACGGCACTGCCGATACCAGGTATCCCTGGCAGCTAGATCCCAATGCAGACCCTAAGCTACAGCAACCCCCATCAAATGTAAATGCCGGCCCTACATATCCAAGCAGATGGATCTATACAGCAAAAGATCAGAACGTAGTGATTCACTTGCCAGATGCTGTTTCAAAAAATTATACGGCTATATTTTTTGACGAATTAGAAAAAGAGCTGTTTGAATTAACCAACCTCAAGGAAGAGTACCTGATTATTGAAAAAGTGAATTTTGTAAAATCAGGTTGGTACAGTTTTAAACTGTACGACAGTGGTAAACTCGTGGAGTCAAATAAATTTTTTATTGCAAAAGATGGCAAGGTTACCAACGACCCCGTGAAGAAAGCCGGCAACCGCTAATTAGTCAAGCATGACTTCAAACACCAGCTCAAAATTCTTTTTTAGTTTATTCTTTACTTCCTCATAGTCCAGTACATACCCTACTTCATGCTGCAGGGAGGTCACCTGTTTGTTTTTTATGCCACAGGGAATGATGTGTTTAAAATAATCCAGGTCGGTATTTACATTAAAGGCAAAGCCATGCATGGTTATCCACCTGCTGCAGCGAACACCAATAGCGCAGATCTTACGCTCCCTACCCTGTACACCCGCCTCTATCCATACACCGGTTTCTCCTGGGCTTCTTTCGCCAGCAATGCCATAGTCGGCCATGGTGAGTATTACCGCCTCCTCCAGGTTGCGCAGGTATCGGCCAATATCTGTATACATTTTTTCCAGGTCCAGGATGGGGTAACCAACGATTTGCTGTGGTCCATGAAAAGTAATATCGCCTCCCCGGTTGGTTTTAAAAAACTGAATGCCTCTTTCCTGCATGCCAGTTTCATCAATCAACAAATTGTTGAGGCTGCCGCTTTTCCCTAAAGTATATACCGGCGGATGCTCGCAAAACAACAAGTGATGTTGGGTGGCCACATCGTTGGCATCATACAGAGCGTTCAATTTCCGGGCTTCAGACTTCAGCAAAACATTTTGCTGAAGCAAGGCCTCTTGCCGGTCCCAGGCACCTTGGTAATCAATAATACCGAAATCTGAAAATTTCACCCGCTGCATATCCAAAGCATTGATTTAATTTGCAAAAGTAAAGAAAGATGTCGGAGGATTTATGATGGCTGAAGTATGATGTATGATTTATGATGGCTGATGTAGGATCTCTGATGTATGATCTCTGATGTATGATGGCTGAATTATGATGGCTGAATTATGATTTATGATGTGTGATTTATGATGTAGGATTTATGATGGCTGATGTAGGATGTATGATGTATGATCTCTGATGTATGATGGCTGAATTATGATGGCTGAATTATGATTTATGATGTGTGATTTATGATGTAGGATTTATGATGGCTGATGTAGGATGTATGATGTATGATTTATGATGTCTGATGCTTGATGTATGATTTCTTATCTATGATCATGATTTACGATGTATGAGGTGAGAAGACGATGTATGAGATCAGTTGTCGGATGCATGATGCCTGATCTTAATATTGATTTATAATGGAAGATTGATGATGGAAGATTGATGATGGAAGATTCATGATGTATGATGAGTTGAATTCTAGACCTGGAACCTAAAAAAAAATTTGAACTTTGAACTATGAATAACACACCCACAGAAATAGAAGAAGACCTGCCGGAATCGGAGGAGTTGTACGAGCGATTGGCCATTGTCATTGACAAAGGCCAGGAGCCGCTGCGCATAGACAAGTTCCTGATGAACCGTATTGAGGGAGCCACCCGCAACAAAATTCAGCAGGCAATAGAAAATGAACTGGTGCTGGTAAATGATAAGCCGGTTAAAAATAATCATAAAACGAAAGCTGGCGATCGCATCGTGGTGTATGAAACCAACTCCCCGGAGAGTTCGGAGATTGTACCACAGAATATTCCCCTGAACATTGTGTATGAAGATGACGACCTGCTGATCATCAACAAGCCTGTGGGCATGGTGGTGCATCCGGGCAGTGGTAATCCAGACAAAACATTGATCAATGCAGTAGCCTATTATTTAAAACTAAGTAATCCCGACATTGACGAATCAGAACTCCCCCGTTTTGGGCTCGTGCACCGCATAGATAAAAATACCAGTGGCTTACTGGTAATGGCAAAAACATCCAAGGCCATGAGTGATCTTGCCAAACAATTTTTTAATCATACGGTGCACCGCAGGTATGTTGCCTTGGTATGGGGAGATTTTAATGAAGACGAAGGAACCGTGGTGGGAAATGTGGGCAGGCACCAGCGTTTTAGAAAATTGTTTACCACCTACCCTGATGGCGATCATGGCAAAGATGCCATCACACACTATAAAGTGTTAGAAAAATTTAATTATGTAACGCTGGTAGAATGCAGGCTGGAAACCGGGCGCACGCACCAGATAAGAGTGCACATGCAGTACATTGGCCACCCATTATTTAACGATGATTTTTATGGTGGAGACCGCATTGTAAAAGGTACCGTGTATACCAAGTACAAGCAGTTTGTAGACAATTGTTTTGCATTGTGCCCACGCCAGGCATTGCACGCAAAAGAACTTGGCTTCATACATCCAACCACCAAAAAAGAAATGTTGTTTACGAGCGAATTGCCAGATGACATCAGCCAGGTAATTGAAAAATGGCGGAAGTACAGCCAGTTTAAAAATGCGGATTAAATTTAATTCCTGCTATGTTATAAATAATATGACGGTTCTACTCGTGAATGCTGAATGGTCTGAAATAGATCTCGACCATTGACCGTTCACACTTAACTTAACCTACATTAATTTTATGTTGAAAAAAATCGTTTTACTCATTTTCGTTTATGGTACGAGCACCCCATTATTTGCGCAAACAATCATCGCCCGGGATCCGGCCATTGAGGCAATGGTGCAAGAAGTATCTGCAGATTCATTGAAGTCTTACATCAGCACTATGGTAGCCTTTGGCACCCGCAATACTTTGAGCACACAAACCAATCCTACTCGTGGTATTGGTGCTGCCAGGAATTGGGTACTCACTAAATTTAACCAGTTTGCGAAAACTTCCGGCGGCAGGCTGACAAGCTTTATAGACACTACCACGCTGCAGCCCGATAAAAGAAGAATAGACACTCCCACCCTTTTGGGCAATGTGGTAGCAACGCTAAAAGGCACAGACCCTAACGACAAAAGAATTTTTGTTATCAGCGGTCACCTGGATAACATGCGCACCAGCGTGTTAGACAGAATTGGCGATGCGCCTGGTGCCAACGACGATGCCAGTGGTGTGGCGGCCGTATTGGAATGTGCAAGGATAATGAGTAAAAGAAACTTTCCGGCCACCGTAGTTTTTGTAGCGGTGAGCGGCGAGGAACAAGGCCTGCTGGGCGCACATTTTATGGCTACCAAAGCACGGAGGGAAAATTTGCAGATCGAAGCTGTGCTTAACAACGATATCATGGGGAGCAACAACAGCAACGAAACAAATATTATTGAGAATACAAAAGTGCGTGTATTTAGCGAAGGCCTCCCCGCTTTTGAAACAGAAAAAAATGCCAAAACCATCCGCCAGCTGGGATTAGAAAATGATGGCAGCAGCAGGCAGCTTGCCCGCTATGTAAAGGAGATAGGTGAACGCTATGTAGATAATATAGAAGTAGTGATGATCTATCGCAACGATCGTTTTTTGCGTGGAGGTGATCACACTGCATTTGTAGAAAATGGTTTTGCAGCCGTGCGATTTACAGAGATGAATGAAAATTATTATCACCAACACCAGGATGTGCGCAAAGAAAATGGTATACAATATGGCGACCTTTTGGAGTTCATAGATTTTGAATACCTCAGAAAAAATACCGCACTCAACCTGAGTAGCCTGGCCAACCTGGCTAAGGCGCCTGCCATGCCGCAGGAAGTGAAGATTGATGTAAAAAAATTGGGTAACAATTCTTTGCTATATTGGAAAGCCCCTGCAACTGGCACTCCCAAAGGCTATTACGTAATGATGCGGGAAACAACGAGCGCTTTCTGGCAAAAGAAAATATTTACAACTGCTACCCAATTACAATTGCCTTATTCTAAAGACAACTACTTTTTTGCAGTGCAAGCAGTAAATGCGGATGGCAACGAAAGTTTGCCAGTTGTACCAGCGGTAGGCCGTTGATATTTTATGGAAGATGTACCAATGCCTGATGGCAAATTATTGTTGGAAATAGTTACGCTGAAAATGCCTTTTGGAAAATACAAAGGGACAGTGTTACGCTATTTACCCGTGAGCTACCTGGAGTGGTTTCAACAGAAGGGTTTTCCCAAAGGACGACTGGGTATGATGCTGGAAACTTTGTATGAAATAAAGATGAATGGGTTGGAGGATTTGTTGAACAAGATTGGCAAATAGATTATTTGCCTGGCTCTTCGCCTGGTTTAATTTCTTTTAATTCTACCTCTTTAATGTCTGCCTGCACTTTTTCTTTCTTGAGTCCTACCCTCACCAACCCAAAAATACTCATGTAAATATTGGCTATCCATACCAATGCAAACAAAGCTATGAGGTAGCCTCTCCAATCTTCAAACAATAAATGGTAGTGGGTTATAACAAGAAAGATGGCCGTAATATAGTGGCTAAAACAATACTCGCAGGTGAACAGGTAAAAGAATTTTCTTTGTAAAATATTAGAGCAAGTTTTAGATTTCTCCACACAAAAATCCCTGGGTTCTTTAAATATTTCTTCGTGTGTTACCGTCCAGGAAATACATGCAATTGGCAGAGCCAATAAAAAAAGATCCATAACCTGCGTAGATAACTGCATAAAAGTTTTTTTTACAAATTAGGTAAAAAAACTGAGCGGAATAAATTGAGGCGCAGGTAAGTCTAAGAATGAGATGACTAAAGCTAAGCTGTCCTTATTCAAAATTGAAGAGCGTGGCTGTAAAAACGCCCCTTTCTCTTTTCTTTGTAATGGCTTTCCAGTTGCCAACGTAACGTATAAGTGAGGGAACCGTCAGGTTGCCAACCTTGGTCATTTGCACTTCCATATCTACTTTAAAATCGTATACAGCCGCATCATAACTTAGAGAATATTTCCTGGCCACTACGTCAAAAGTCTGGTCGTCAAACCAGGTGATCATCTCGTCTACAATTACCCCATCCGTTTTACCGGGTTTCACTTTTTG
Source organism: Chitinophagales bacterium (assembly GCA_038257335.1). Classification (GTDB taxonomy): domain Bacteria; phylum Bacteroidota; class Bacteroidia; order Chitinophagales; family Chitinophagaceae; genus Ferruginibacter. The sequence goes on from JBBSJJ010000062.1 coordinate 15,487, forward strand.
AGTAAACACGTAGCAGGAAATATTGTTGTAGAGGTCCATATCAATATTCATATCATAGCGATCGGCCATATCATCTTCATAAATAGCAGTCTTGTTACTCATAAATGGCAAACCGCTTATCCTTTTGCCGGGATTAAAAAAAAGCATTCTCAATTGTTCTTTATGCTTCTCCATTCCCTTTTTGCCATCTGTAGAAAAAGAAGTTCCAGCCACAATATTACTCTCGCCACATACCGTACCTCTTGTAAAAAAAAGGGAGGCATACATTTGTGCAGTGTAATAATTGTATTGCTTGTCGAGGGTATAAAAATCTCCTGTTGCTGTTTCTTCCAACACTTGCATGCTGCGGCAACCGTTGTTTCGCACTTGTTTTGTTTTGCTGCGAAGGGAGGCGTTGAGTCCACCTTTCTTATCAAGCATGCGAATATCATTGAGAGCCGTAAAGCCTAATATATGCAGGTTGCGAAAGGCTTTGTAATAACTACTGTCGTTTTTAATCTTGTTGATAAAGCCGGGAACATTCAAATTTTTATCGATAACCACGGCGGTAAGCGTTACAATTTTTTTGCCGGTATATACGGTATCTACCACATCTTGCGCTCCTGCCGATAGGGTAATACACAAACAAAAAACAGGTATGAAAAATGGCTTCATACCTGCAAAGTAATTGTAAAAAGATGATAAGTAAATGGTAATAACACTGCTACTTAACAAACACCATCCGGTAGTCCATTTTCACTTTGCCTTTGGAAATATCGTCTAACCGGCGTTTCATCAAAGTGCGTTTTAAAGGTTTGAGGTAGTCTATAAATAATTTGCCTTCTGTATGGTCATATTCATGCAAGATAACCCTGGCAGTGATGCCGTTAAAAGTTCGGGTATGTGCTACAAAATTTTCATCTAAATATTCCAGGGTAACAGATTCCTTCCTCAGAATATCTTCTCTTATTTTTGGAATGCTGAGGCAGCCTTCGTTGTAACTCCATTCATTACCGGCAAGTTCAATTACATGGGCATTTATGAAAACGCCTTTGTAGCCCGGTGCATCCGGAAATTCGTCTTTCTCATCTTCTTCCTGGTTTTCAAATATCTGCTCGCTATCTACTAAAAACAAACGAATGTCTTTGTTGATTTGCGGTGCGGCCAGGCCAACGCCATTGCTATTGTACAAGGTTTCCCACATATCGGCCAGGAGCTTCTCGAGGCCGGGGTAGTCAGCATCAATATCGTTCGAAACCTTTCTTAAAATAGGTGAGCCGTATGCAACAATTGGTAAAATCATAATTCTCCTGTGCTTCCGAACGGGAAACAGTTGGTTTAAATTTATAAAGCGGCAAAGTTAATTGTTATACACGAAAAGACAACCTTCACTCAGAAAGTGAACTCCTAAATTCCTCCCAAAGCTGGGTTTTCCATGTATTCCTGCAACATAATGCTGGCAGCAATTTCGTCTACGAGCCTTTTGTTACGGCGATCTTTTTTCTTCATGCCCATGTCAAACATGGCCTCTTTAGCCCTCTTGGATGTATAACGTTCGTCAACCGGCACAATAGGTATTTGAGGAAAGGCAGTTTTCAATCGTTTGATAGCGGCCTCTGCCAGGGCGGTACCATGTGTATCGGAATCATCCAGGTTTTTTGGCAAACCAATAATGATTCGTTCAACAGATTCCTGCAAAAAATATTTTTTAAGAAACGGTATAAGTTCAGGAGAGTCAATGGTAGTAAGGCCCGTGGCAATGATTTGCATAGGATCGGTAACGGCAATGCCTGTGCGCTTTCCTCCGTAATCAATTGCTAATATTCTTGCCATGTATCCTCCTAACCTCCCGAAGGGGAGGAATTATTATGCCCTGTTAAAAAATAAATCTATCAATACAAATACTGCAAATACCACTGATGCAATTCCGTTGGCGGTCATAAATGCAAGATTCACCCGGCTGAGGTCATCCGCTTTCACAATAGAATGTTGGTAAACAAGCATACCCATAAAAACCGCCACACCCGCCCAATACCAGTATCCAAACTCTGCGTACCAGCCTGCAAACACTACTGCCACAGCCGCTAAAAAATGTAGCAACACAGATACCATTAGGGCATTCTTTTTTCCCAGAATTGATGGTATAGAATGCAGTTGATTGGCCTTGTCAAATTCCTCATCTTGCAACGCATAAATAATATCGAAGCCGCTTACCCAAAAGAGAACGGCAAATGAAAACAACAGTGGCAGCCAGTCAAAAACACCTGTTACTGCCAGGTAGGCCCCAATAGGTGCAAGGCTAAGCCCAAGGCCCAATACAAGGTGGCAAAGTGCGGTGAAGCGCTTGGTATAACTGTAAAATAAAATGATAAACAAGGCAACCGGCGATAAATAAAAGCAGGTGTCGTTGATGAAATAGGTACACCCAATGAACAATACACAGTTGATGATGGTAAAAGCCAAAGCATTTTTTTCTGAAATAACTCCGGCAGGAATTTCCCTGATGGCAGTGCGTGGATTTTTGGCATCGTAATTTCTGTCCAGGTAACGGTTAAAAGCCATGGCAGCAGATCGGGCGAAAACCATACAAAGCATCACCAAAACAAATTTTATCGCCCAAAACTTCCAGGTGAAGATCACACTAAAATCCTTATCATCACCACCACTCAACACCGGGGAGTATTCAAAGAGACCCGAGAGATTAAGAAATAAATCAAGCCCTAAAAAAAATCCGATGATAGCAAAAGGCATTGCAAAAATCGTGTGAGAAAATTTTATAAGAGAAAGGTAGTTTTTAACTTTTGTCATGAAGTGAAAGGTTCAATGATAGATGTTTAATGTTAAAACAAGCCTACAAATTTTTAAAGACGCAATTCCCCCTTTGGGGGTCAGGGGGCAATTCTTGTTCTAACAATTTCCCAGAGTACCACACCCGCAGCCGTTGCTATGTTTAAGGAATGCTTCATACCGAGCTGGGGTATTTCTATGCAGCCATCACATTGCAGAATGGTGTCGTGCTCCACTCCTGCCACCTCGTTTCCAAAAATAACTGCAATTTTATCTGCCGTGTCAAAGCCTAATTTTTCCAGGGAAAGGCTGTTGCTTACCTGCTCTACTGCATAAACTTTGTAACCATTCTTCTTTAACTCCTCGATGGCTTCGGCAGCATTGGCAAAATGTTTCCATTCTACAGAATCTTCGGCACCAAGCGCTGTTTTTTTTATTTCTTTGTGAGGAGGTGTGCAGGTATAGCCGGTTATATAAATACCTTCTAACAAAAAAGCATCTGCTGTTCTAAATACGCTTCCCACATTGTAGGCGCTGCGTATATTTTCCAACACAGCAATCACCGGGGTTTTTTCAGACCGCTTAAATTCTTCCACCGTTTTGCGGTTCAATTCCTCCATACTCAGTTTCTGCATCATAAAAGGTTTAACGTTCTAACAGTTCAACGTTCAAAAGTTCAATGTTCAAAAGTTCGATGTTCAAAAGTTCAATGTTCAACGTTCAAAAGTTCAATGTTCAACGTTCAAAAGTTCAATGTTCAGTATTCAAAGTTTATGGAGTTCGAACTTTCAACTTTTAAACCCTGCCTACCGGCAGGCAGGCTTTGAAACTTATTTACGCCTGTTGTTCCATTTCTACCGGTACTGCACCGGTTTTTGTGTCAGAAAACCACTTGGCTGCCTGCACAAAATTTACGAACAAAGGATGAGGATTTTCTACGGTACTTTTTAATTCCGGATGATATTGCACCCCAATAAAAAACGGGTGATTGGCCAGTTCCATTATTTCTACCAGGCCTGTCTGTGGATTTTTTCCGCTGGGTATCATACCGGCTTGTTCGAAGTCGTTTAAAAAGTTATTGTTAAACTCCCAACGATGGCGGTGACGCTCACTTATAGCTGTGCTGTTGTAAACTTTTTGCGCCAGGCTGCCTTCCTGTATGGAGCAGGGATAAGCTCCAAGACGCATGGTGCCACCTTTTTTCTTAACTTTTTTCTGCTCTTCCATGAGCGCTATCACGGGGTGCGGCGTTTGGGTGTCCATTTCTGTAGAGTGTGCATCGGGCCAGCCTAAAACGTTTCTTGCAAATTCTATCACGGCCATTTGCATACCCAGGCAAATACCAAAAAACGGCATCCTGTTTTCCCGTGCATATTTAACAGCTAATATTTTCCCTTCTACGCCCCTTGCCCCAAAACCCGGCGCTACCAGTAAACCATCCAACTCGCCCAGTTTAGCCTGCACATTCTCTTCTGTAATATACTCACTGTGAAGATTTACAATTTGCACTTTGCATTGGTTAACAGCACCTGCATGAATAAATCCTTCCAGTATAGATTTGTAGGCATCCTGCAACTCGATATATTTTCCAATAAGACCAATCTTAACACGGCTCTTCGGGTAATTCAGCCGGTCTAAAAATGCCCTCCATTTGCCAAGGTCGGGTGCCGCATAACCATTGATATGCAATTTTTTTAGCACGATTACATCAAGCCCTTCCTGCAGCATTTTGAGCGGCACTTCATAAATGGTACCTGCATCAATGGCTTCAATAACTGCGTTAGGCTTTACATTACAAAAGAGTGCAATCTTTCTTTTTATTTCTTCTGACAAAGGATGTTCTGTACGACACACAATTACATCTGGACGCACACCTTCCTGGCTCAGCAGGCGCACACTGTGCTGCGTGGGTTTTGTTTTTAATTCCTTGGCTGCCTTCAAATAAGGAATGAGCGTAAGATGTACTACGAGGCAATCTTCTTCGGGCATTTCCCATTGCAGTTGTCTCACAGCTTCCACAAAAGGAAGACTTTCGATATCTCCGACGGTACCTCCTAACTCTGTTATCACAATATCATACTTTCCACTTTCGCCCAATAGCAACATACGGCGCTTGATCTCATCTGTAATATGTGGCACTACCTGCACGGTTTTGCCCAGGTATTCTCCATCTCTTTCTTTATTGATAACGGTTTGATAAATACGACCTGTTGTTACGTTATTCGCCTGAGAGGTAGGTGCGTTTAAAAAGCGCTCATAGTGCCCTAGGTCAAGATCGGTTTCTGCACCATCATCCGTTACAAAACATTCACCATGCTCATAGGGGTTCAATGTACCCGGATCTACATTCAGGTAAGGGTCAAATTTTTGGATGGTGACAGTGAGTCCACGGCTCTGCAACAACTTTGCAAGCGATGCAGCAATGATGCCTTTACCTAATGAAGAAGTAACTCCACCTGTTACGAAAATAAACTTGGCCATGGTTGTAAGATTATTGGTTTAAAACAAAATATTAGCAGCAAAAATTGCCTGAACCCTGCTTGATTCATCAACACAAATCAAATCAGAAAAGCATTTTATGCAGCAAAACTTAAAAAAACATTTTATAAGAAAATAATATTTGACCGGAGGAAAAGATCAAAATATCCTAGAGGTCGGGCAAAGATAAGATGATTATCTCTCTAGTTGAAAAAAACCTGTACATTTTTTGCCTATCTTTAAAAGAGAAGATATCAAAATACCCCCATGAAAAAAACCCGCCTTTCCCTACTTTGCTTCTATTTGCTTGCTTCGCTCACTACCGATGCTCAAATTGCCTATCAAAACAAAGTTGACCCAAAGACTTATCTACCGTTTAAGATTTCGCTGAGCAATGAGAAGAATCGACCTGAAGACAGCGTGTTTTTCTTGAAACTTTATGATCATAGGAATGATACAAGCAGGATTGGATTTTTTAACGGAGATGGGTATACCTATTATGCATTTCAGTTCAAAGAACCTCTATCCCTATCTGAGCAAAAAACTAAATGAAAACCACAAAGCAGTACTTGATACGCTTCATGTAGTTTTTAAAAAGATCTGGATATACGAGACCCAGTTGCCAGTAAAAAGTAACTATCGGGATAATGGAATCGGTAGCAGAATAGAGGCCAGTCTGTATTTTAAACGAGGCGATTCTTTTTACCTATTTTTCCAATACGATAGCACAATTCTGTCGAAGTCATATATCGGGAGCCGTGCAGACGAAATTTTGTCAAAAAGTTTTTTACACTTTCAACACACTGCTTACACCGCAGCAAGAAATATCGGTAACTTTTCAGGGTTTCAAAGATTTAATGAAATACCCTCCCATAAAGTCAATTATCCTATCCTTCAAACTGATTCTTACAACGACGGCATCTACAGAACATTGGGCGATTTTCTAAATAACAAGCCCGCCCATATTAACTTTAATTATGTGGTGAAGAAAAAAAAGGAGCAGATAATATTGCTTGAGCCTACAGGGAGTGACTCAATTTTGAGCCATGGGGCGTGGGGGTTTTGCAAAAAAGGCATACCCTACATGCGAATAGAAAACACATATTCAAAACTTACCCTAATCGAAAATAGTTTCGAGCTCAGAGCAACTTATCTTGCCAGGTACTACCAGTCCGTCCGTTACGACCCGTCAATATCGATTATCACTGCCGCATTATTCCCCTCATACTTTGCTGGAGGGCTCACAACCCTTTTGATTGTTCCGAATAAAAAATTCGAAGCATTTTCAAACACGAGTTCTTTTAAACTAGATCTTGCAACAGGAAAAATTTATTAATGCTTCGCTTGCTGGCGGCGAGCTTGGCTATCGAAGGCAAACTGTGCCAAAACAGATTCTGTTTCTTAGATTGTAGCCAACGCCTCCGACGCCTCGCTGTTTTTCAAAATATTCCCAATGGCATTGTCATAGTTATGCTTCCAGTCAGCCGTAGTTCCCCAATCTTCTCCATCAATCAAAATCTTTTCTGCTGTTACTTTTCCCAGCATTGTAAAAGGAATGTTAGCCGCATGCACGGCGTTTGTAAATGCCAGGTCCTGGGCTATTGCAACAGATACTACTACCCGGCTCTGGCTTTCTCCAAACCAAAAGGCGTCTTTACGTACCGATGTTCCATTGGCCACCACTTCAAAACCAAGGCTATTGTTAAAAGCACTTTCCAATAATGTGATGGCCAGGCCGCCTTCGCTTACATCGTGCGCCGATACCACCAGTTTATGGCTGATCAAACTCTGCAGCTTTTGCTGCAAGGCATACTCTTCTTCTAAATCAAAATAGGGACAAGGGCTGAACTCCTCGCCTACTATTTTATGTAAGTACTCGGAAGAACCGATATCGTTTCTACTGAGTCCCAACAAATAAATTGAGTCGCCCACATTTTTAAAGTCAAGCGTCATTTTATCATTTACACTATCTAGTATGCCGACCATGCCAATCGTGGGTGTAGGGTACACGGGCCCATCAGGCGATTGGTTGTAAAAGCTCACATTCCCCCCGGTTACGGGTGTTTCAAATTTTACACATGCTTCCCCCATGCCTTTGATGGCATTCGTAAATTGGTAATAAACTTCCGGGTCGTAAGGATTGCCAAAATTGAGGCAGTTGGTTACGCCCAACGGTTGACCGCCACTACATACAATATTGCGGGCAGCTTCAGCCACGGCAATCATAGCACCTTTGTATGGATCGGCAAACACATAACGACTGTTACAATCTGTTGTAAGTGCGAGCGCTTTATTGGTAGGCTTCGCCAAAACAATGGCTGCATCACTGGGAGTGTTTGTAGTAGCCGTACCAGCGCCCACCATGCTGTCGTACTGTTCGTAAATCCATTTTTTACTGGCTATGTTGGGGAGGCTGATGAGTTGCTCTGCAACGGCTTTCAAATCTGAAGGTTCTTTTACAGAGGCAATGTCAAAAGCTTCCATTTTATCCAGGTAAGCCGGGCGCCTTATTTCCCGATCGTATACCGGAGCGCCGCCACCCAGCACAAGTTCTTCTGCGGGTAATACGGCTTCCAATGTTCCATTCATATAAAAGTTCAACATGCCGTCGGCGGTTACTTCACCAATTTCGCTGCAAGGCAAATCCCACTTTTCAAACACATCTATCACCATTTGCTCTTTGCCTTTTTCTACCACCATCAACATACGTTCCTGGCTTTCGCTTAAAAGCAGTTCCCAGGCCTTCATATCTTTTTGGCGGGTGGGTACTTTATCGAGGTGAATGATCATACCCGATTTTCCTTTGGCACTCATCTCTGCAGTAGAACAAATAATACCTGCTGCACCCATATCCTGCATGCCCACCACGGCACCAGTTTGAATAACTTCCAGGCAGGCTTCCAACAATTTCTTTTCCTGGAAGGGATCGCCCACCTGCACAGCCGGCAGGTCTTCGGCACTGTCTGCCGTAATTTCGGCACTGGCAAAACTTGCCCCGCCGATACCATCTTTACCGGTAGCACTGCCCACAAAAAATACAGGGTTACCTACCACATCGCCGGAGGTGGCGGAAACAGTCTCCCCATTTTTCAAAATCCCTACGCTCATCGCATTTACCAATGGATTGGTGTGATAACATTCTTCAAAATAAATTTCTCCACCCACGGTAGGTACGCCAAAACAGTTACCGTAATGACCAATACCATGTACTACCCCAGCCAGCAAATGCTGGGTTTTAGCATCTTTTAAATTTCCAAAACGCAAAGAGTTTAGGGAAGCAATAGGCCGTGCACCCATGGTAAAAATATCCCTGTTGATACCACCTACGCCAGTGGCTGCTCCCTGGAAAGGTTCAATTGCAGAAGGATGATTGTGTGATTCAATTTTAAAAACTACACCATACCCTTCTCCAATATCCATCAGCCCGGCGTTTTCGTCACCCGCTTTTACCAACATATTTTTACCGTCTCTAGGCAAAGTTTTTAGCCATTTGATAGAATTTTTATAACTGCAATGCTCGCTCCACATACCGCTAAAAGCGCAGAGCTCAGTAAAATTGGGGGTTCGCCCAAGTTTTACCTTTATCATCTCAAACTCTTCTTCGGTAATTCTTAGTTGTGCGGCGGTGGCGGCTGTTATCTGCATAATATGATTGTAAAGGCTGTTTTTAAAAACGCAAAGGTAAAGGCTGCGGCTTTTTTAAAGAGCCCAGGTCACGAATTATTTTAACCAACTATACACAGCGGCCGTAATTTTTTAGTTGAACCATAGATTCTTAAGGAAAAATCTTTCGCAAACACTTCTTATTGAAAAGCCGCTTTTAAACCAATCATTAAAAACAAAGCTGGCGCCCGGGGTCAACGTATTTTAAGAATTGGGGAAAAATATTA
>JBBSJJ010000063.1:0-23845 GCA_038257335.1 Chitinophagales bacterium
AGCCCTCACCAACCCTAACTAAACCACCTTGCTTATAAATTTGTGATAAGCATCAACTGAACGATAGGTTCCCTTTTCCTCGAATCTTTTTCTAACTGGTAACGATGATAGTAGCCAAGTTCTGTTTCTATTTTTTTGCTAAAGCGATAGCCCATTGCTGCATATGGCCGGTTCTGATCAAAAAAATTACCATTTAATTTTTCCTTGTTCTGAATGTTTAAGAAAATTTCATTTTGCAAATTGAGGTGCCAACCATTGTTAAAAGCAGAGTCGGCATTGAGGCGAATTTTTGCCTGCACCTGGTGCCTGAATCTTTGCGCAAATACTGTTTCATCAGTTTGTTTAATAAAGCGCTGCTCCAGCCTGAAACGGTTGTTCAACTTCAAACGGCCAAATTCCAGTTCGAGTGTGTATTGCTCAAAGATTCTGTTTTCGGGTTCAAAAGTACGGGGCAGTTCATTATGATCCCAGGTGGCGAAATAGGTGTAGCCCATGCCTACAGACTGTTTATCTGTAAGCTGGTACAACACACCAGGCCTTACTAAAACATTTTGGAAAAATTTAAACCCGGGGCTGCTGCGAAGCTGAACATCGGTAGTGTAGCTCCATTTTTTATCCAGCTTCTGAGAATGTGATAAAAAAAACCAACCGGCTGTTTCACTTGTTTGTGCCGTAATACTCTTTGCAGAAAGCAAAGCGCAAAAAATAAGTAAGACAGTGTTCCGGGTGAGGATGTGCATGGAAGTGTTTAGGATACACTCAACAAACCACAAGCCAGCTATTGGGCGGTGCCCACGTTTCAGAATTATTAAATAATTGTTCTTCTTCTCTCCGCATTTTTTTTTGCATGTTCCTACCGTCACGTTAAAGTAAATGCTCCACTTACCTGCAACGCCTTTTCCAGAGCCTTCTGTGTATGCGCAGGCTGCTTCCTTTATTATGAAGGACGGTTTCTATTTTCATGGAGCACCCATGCAATTTCTATAAAACTGAAATAAAGTCATTACCGTTATTTCCAGCACCTTCCCCATGTGCTGATAACCGGAATGAAAAACTTTTGATGGTCTTGGGAACCGATACCTGTTTTGGTGAGGGCAATGTTGCTGGCAGACCCTAAAGAAATATTTACCTTGATATTGCTTTGGTATTTAATTTTTTAAAACAATCTGTAAGCGATTTTTCAACAACCTCTTATTTACCACCATTTGCCTTGAGGTCGTTATGACAATTCGTATCCACTAACGGAACGCCGGCATTGCCGGGATTACCCGCTACAAGGGTAGTTTGTATTCCAAAATTCATTAAGCAATTCATATTATCGCAATGTGCACCATGAGCAACATCCTGGTGATTGGTAACCATTGCCGTGCCCTGGTTTACGAGGCCAAGCAAGTGTCCCATTTCATGGCAAAGTAATAAAGTCATTAACCTCAACTTGCTCACCTGGCCAGCGCCACCAGAAAAATCGTTTAAGGTTTTGCCAAATATTACATAAGAAGTATTCCAGTAGGAGGTAGCGAGAATGTCTTTGGTGGAGTAGTAAGTATCAGTGATGAGGATATGAGCATTTATTTCTCTGCCTGCTGTAAAAGAAAAGCGGTTTTTATTTTCAATAGACACAATTTCTTTTAACGTTAAGCTACTTTTTCCGCTTGCTACAATTGGTTTTTTGAATACCGTAATTCCCCCGGGTTTGTTGAGGTATAAATTTAAAAACTGGCTAAAATAGTCAAGTGATGAATCGGCTGGCTCACTACCAGGCATGTAACTTATTTGCACCTTCATGGAGGTGAAACTTTTTTCAGACAGAAAATCATTGGCTGAAGTGCCCAGGGTTTTATAATCCTGATCTTCAAATCTTTCTTTTTGACAGGAAGTGATAACAGAAGATAAAAATATCGAACCAATAATAACAACACTTACTCTCATCGAAGATAGTTTTCAAGTAAAAGTAATACCGGACTAATTTAAGTCCGGTATTACTTTATGAAGTTTAAATATACAACCTAATTCGGATTCTAGCATTAAACGATTGGTATGCCCGGCCCCATGTGCAACACCTATTGTACGAGACCATGATCCGCTCACAAAAATGCCGATAGATAATAAATTATAATTTAAAAAGCCGTATCTCTTTTCAGGATACGGCTTTAAAAAAAGAACATTCAAATTAGAAACCGAATAATATACGATTTGTATATCCATATTGACCACCTGGATATTTAAATGACCATGCGCCTGTAATTGGAATATCAGCTCCTGGTGCTAACTTGACCGTGTACACAATAGTATAATTACCATCGCTAACATTTGACCAGGTAAGAACGGTGCTTTTAGCTGTAGCTGAAGTTGTATAACCGGCTGGAGCAGCTGAAACTAATGTAGCTCCGGAAATTAATCCGCCCTGTAGTTTACCCATATATCCGTTGCCGCAGGTATTTATATTGTAAATAACAGTAAACCTCCACGTTGTACCTTTAGCGTCTGAGCCTAGTGATACCGCCCCTGCTAATTGGGGAGATATCCCTTCCTGACATCCTGCGCCAATAGTTGCATTTACACCTATTGATGGTTGTCCATTATAAGCGCATTGTCCGCCCGAAGGAACATAATGTGCACGGTAGCCCACCTGGCCGGCAACTGCTGGAACATATGTGTATGTCAAAGGTAATGTGCCTGGAAGAGTTTCTTCGGCAACCGTAACCCACGTTCCGAGTACATCATCTTTTGAAGTAGGTGTACCATCTTGTAATTGACGCTGTTCTAGTCTAACCTTGCCACAGTTTGGGACAGGATCCAAAGTTACACTGGCTGTAAAATCTTGGCCTACAACCCCGGGAGTTGGATTAAAGCTTATAGTTGTATACGGGGCAACAACGACAGCGGCATTACTTGTTAAAGAAGGATCATTCAAATCTTTTTTACATCCAATAAATGCAACTGTAAATAACGCGGCTACAAGCAGGGTTATTAGAGGAAATTTAGTTTTTTTCATTTTGTTTAAGTTTAAGTGTTTAAAAAAGCGGTTTGTAATAAAAGGGTTTTTCATGAGAAGTATATCTTAACTGTCATCACAAATGCCTGTTTCCTTTGGGAAACTTGTGAATTCAGTAATTTCTATTTTAATACAGTGCATTATTACTTTTTTTACAAAACATAGTTTATAATTATCCTTTTGGATATCCAATTTCAGATCTTAAGGAATCCAAAAAGACTTAAGTTCGATTTGTTTGTTGGGGTTATAGAACTTGTGATTTTAAAACAGGTGTCAGTTAGGCATTGGATGGCCACAAAAAACTTTGACTGAAATTTAAAACTGAGACTGCTTTCGTAATTCAATCCGGTGCAGCATTAAAATAGCTTGTTCCTCGGAATGAGTTTGTAAAGAAGACAATTCTGTTATTTCAGGGGGGTAACCCAGCAGTTTTTTATGGACATGACTTTTTTGGCTAAAAAAACAGTAGGGAATTCGAGGGATATGAGAGATTAGGACTCTTAGGGTTTGTTAGTGCACAAAGATGATTGAATAAAACCTATGTTAACTCATATATTTATATGATTTTTCTAGCGACGGAACTTGGCGGCAATTTCCGCCCGGGAATGGAGATCAAGCTTATCGTAAATATTGCTGATATGGGTATTCAATGTGGCCATGGAGATAAAAGAACGGGAGGCAATTTGCTTGTAAGAAAGTCCTTCAATGAGTAAGAGAACAATTTCTGTTTCTCTTTTGGTGAGATTATATTTATTAAAATCGGGCGTGTAGTTGGTAGATTTAGGGAAAGCATTGATCAGTGTGAGGGCTACCTGGCCATTAATGGATGCCTCACCTTTATAAATATCCCGAACGGCTTCTACAATCTTTTTCGGGGAATCTTTTTTTAATAAATAACCTGCGGCACCTGCCTGTATGGATTGTACTATTTTTTCTTCGTCATCAAAAACGGTCAACATAAAAATACCTGTGCCTGGTAAGGCTTTCTTTATTTCCTGCACGCCTTTTATACCCGATTCATTCCCAAGGTCAATATCCATGATCACCACATCAGGTTTTGCGGCAATTAAGTGCGGCATAGATTGAAGATTTGTTGCCAGGTGAACCAGTTCTATATCCTTTATCTTGTTTAAATAGGCTTCCAATGCGCTCATGTAAACACGATTGTCTTCTACAATTGCTAATCTGATCATCGTATAAAAATAAATTAAGCTAAGTTTTTATAAGGATACCTCCCTCTATTTTGCTTTTAACTGAACCACTATAGTACTGCCTTTTTTGTTGGTTGAAATGATCTGGATATTTCCATTCATTTTCTCTGCCCGGTACCTCATATTCTCCAAACCATTCCTGCCCTGCTGAACCGAACTGGTGTCAAAGCCAATACCATCGTCTCTCACGCTTAGTGTAAGGTATGGATGCTGGTACTCAATATTGATATGGCAATTGTGGCATTGCGCATGCTTTACCACGTTGTTTACAATCTCTTTAAAAAGCAGGTACAAATTTCTCTTATAGGTAAGGCTGAGTTTAATGTTCAGAATTTCTTTATCATAATTAAAGTGGCATTGAACCCCGGTAGCTTCCAAAAGAACAACAGAAGTGTAGTGCATCCGCTGCATCCAATGTTCCATGCTATCGTGTTTTGGATTGATGCTCCACACCAGGTCATCGAGTCTGGATATGGTATCATCCACGTGCCCTCGTATTTGCTCCAGGTGCTCATTCTCACCCACTTCTTCCTGCGCCATTTCTGCATATATATTGATGCTGCTTAGCGTTGCGCCAATATCGTCGTGCAGGTCACTGGCTATTCCCCGCCTGATCATTTCTACTTTCAATCGTTGATTAATGCGGTTGCGAATTAAGAACAGCACCATGGCAATAATAACTACATTTATTAAAACAATAAACCACCATTGGCTCCACCAATATTTACGAATTACAAAACTAAAGCTGATAGGGTTTTCTTGCTGTAGTCCGTCTTTACTTACAGCTAGTGCTTCAAATGTGTATGCACCCGGCGGAAGAGCTGAAAAACGCAGCATCCGTTCATTAGGTTCCATGGTTTTCCAACGATCATCATCTCCAATTAAACGATACTTAAATGAGGTAGCTTTAGGACGATAAAATGCCGGTGAGGAAAAAAAGAATTGTACATCGTTTTTATCGGGAGCCAACTGATTACCTTGTGTAAATAGGGTGTCTTTATTATTTACCACTACATAATCAAGGTAGCCAAGGGGAGCCCTTTTCTCAATAGCTCCTGTTAAAGGCACTTTATAAATACCCTCTGCGGTTGTAAGATATGCGTAGCCATCTTTTTCTGCTACATCAAAAACATCTGCATCATTTATATTGGGAAGATCTATTGGTAGTATCCTGTCGCTTTTAATATCGAATACCTGGATACCTTTATTTTCAAATAACCATAGATGATCTCCTGTTACCTTTGTACGAACAATGGTGTTGGAAAATAAATAGTTGGCGGTAGTAAAATGTTCTAAGGAATCGTTTTCTTTTTTTATCCATAGGCCATCATTGATAGTGGCTATGTATAACACCGAATTTTTATACCCTAAAGAGGAAACATACACTTCTTTTCCATTAATATAAAACGGTTTTATACCTTGTTGTGTAACTTGCTGCAAGCCATTTTTGGTAGATACGAAAAGTGCCTGGTTATTCTTGTCAAACCGAATGGCCTGGCTGCGCTGCATAGACAGGAGGTATGGATGATCGATCCGTTGATTCCACTGGTAAAAGGGAAACTGCTGCTGCATGCTTGTTTTCCAATTTGCCAAAGTAAGCGATGAATCAAGATATGGCAGCACGTAGAAACCATTTAAAGTTGCCAGGTATAAACCATTATTAGCAAAGTCGGCATCAATGATGGATTTCAAAGGCAACGCATCGCTAATTTTTTTTTGCAGAGGATTTACTATGTACGAATTTGTAGAAGTACCTACAATGAATTGGTGACTTTTAAGAAGCCGGATAAAATCAATAGAACCGAAGCCATTGAACAAATTATATTTCCACAGCGGAACACTGGTATCACTATTCATTGCTATCAGCGAACCTTTTTGAGTGCCAGCAAAAAAATAACCGTCAGTTGCATTCAATGTTCGTACAAAATCTTCCTTCTCTATAGGGAATTTTATTTTTTTCCATTTTGAGGGTTGAAAATTAACGACCAATCCTTCCTTTAAGCTGCTGTACCATGTATTGCCTTCTTTACCGGTAACCACACTGGTAATATTGTAATCGTTTATTTCTTCAGAACCATCAGTGGCAATGCTTTTATTCCGGGTATTTACCCAAACCCTGGCATCTACCGTTACGGAATTAATATAGTCCCCATATTCTGTCTTACTAATTCTTTGTAAGTTGTGTTTTTGCAGCAGCAGTTTTTGCAGCGTGCCAGAAGGATTGGTAGTTAAATAAATAGTATCATGGTAAGATGAGCGCTGTAAGCGTACCTCATCGCCCTTCTGCACCTGCACAGAGGGATCTGGACGCAGTCTGCGTATGCCCGATTCTTGTTGATAAAGATACCATGTGCTGTGATTTAAAATAACCGCCCTATTCCCTACAACGGATATGGATATCTGTCCGGCATCGGATGTATTTACAAGAGGCAGGAAGCTACTTTTCATGGTGACAGTAGAGCAGACAAAAAGGCCTGCTTCACCGGCAACCAATATTTCATCGCCACACAAAACCATGGTAGGGGTTTGGTTTTCTTTTTTATAATCATAGGAGGCCAGGAAATTAAGTTTCCCTTGCTCTATATAGAAAATTTGGCCAGAAAAGTTGTGGCACCATATTCTTCCCTGTTTGTCTTCCACAATATCAGTCATTGCCAGGGCGGTGATAAGCGGATTTGTAAATTGAATGAAATTTAAACCATCGTAGCGACTGATACCCAAGCCATGTGCTATCCATAAATAACCCTTCTTGTCTACATGAAGATCATAGATATCTTTAGTAGGCAAACCCGGAATTTTCTCAAGAGTAACTTGCCCTTTTGTTGTGACAACAATAAATAAAACTGGCAAAAAAATAAAGGTGAGGCGTATGGTTCTGCGAAGGGATTTCAAATGCAGTTTAGTTTTCCAAGTAAAAGAAAAATAGGTTGTTCTCATATCAACATCCCCTTCATTTTTTAAGTGTTTAATCTTTCAGCTGATTGCAGTGAGTTTTGTTGGTCTCTAAAAATAAAGTTGTTATCAAATATATGTTTTTACAGCATTTGACACTCATTTTATTCCCGCATAGAAAATTAATTAAATACCTTTCCCATCATCACAGGCGTAAAATCTTTTACTTCCGGCAAATCATAAACAGAAGCGCTGCTGTGTTCATAGCCGGCACAGGTACAAAAGTTACTGCCCGCCAACAACGCCGGCTAATAAAAAATACAATCGGTTTTTATGTATAAATTTAGGAGGAGTTTGCGGTATATATGCAACGAATGCTTGCCTGTAACATACACTGCCCGTAATGTGCTAACATCAAAATAAACACTTAAATAATTATGAAATTCTTGTTCTCAATCATTGTGTTGTTAACTACTGATGCTCTCATTACATCTGCCCGGGAGATTGATATTTTATACGGCGTAAAAATTAAACTTCGTGATGGTGTTCATTTAAATGGCTGACCAAACGCTTGCTTACATCCTGGAAGATGAAGGCATCGTCTATCACTCGGCTGCATTTAAAACTGAAACTGAAGTGTCTGGTTTTTTTGAACTGAAAGCTTACTTGCAAACTGATGTGAAAGATCTGGATATTGAAGCGGATGTGTATGAAATAAAATCAGATGGAACATCAGTTTTACTCACGAGTAATACTGTGAGAGCACGGTATATGCTGAGTCTGGGGAAAGAACAATTATTGATACCCGGTAAAATTAATTTATTTCATTTTAAGGGCTTCCGGTTTATATCAAGAGTTATAGAGAAGGGTAGCCGCTTACGATTAGTTATAACATCTCCGAATACAATCAAAACGCAAAAAAATTATTGTAGCGGGGGCATCGTTGCTAACGAAACTGCAAAAGATGCGCATGTTGCCAATGTAAAAATTTACAATGATCCTAACCACGCAAGTATATTAATAATGCCTGTCGTAAAATAGTTAATAATAAAACGTTACAACACTTTTGCTGAATTTATCGCTTTTGTTTGGTTACCGTTTCGCTCTCATGTCAGGTTTGTCGAACCCTAATTGGCGATGCCTTAAACTTCAGCAGGGTTAATGCCGCTGCTATTATTAAGAATACCGTTAATGCATTAAGCCGCCATCGGCAACTTTCAGTAGCCGATAGTGATATTGGTATGGCTAAAAAATATTTTGGCAGGATATTTATTACCTTTCAAGCGCTTCATGATAAAGATAAATATGCAGGCAGGCATAAGCTTTTCAATTTGCAAATAATAATTGAAAATTTCGCAGGAAGCATCTGATCAAATTTTAAAATAACCAGGGAGGCACATTTAGTGTTACTATAACTACAGAATGAATATAAGGAGAAGGTATATAAACAGCATTAAACGTAATTGCGCCAGCCCGGCAACTGCCATAAAAGATATAAACTACTGGCGGAATAATTTGTTCGCAGGTATGATTATCTTTTTGTTACCGTTTTGTATTATAGCGTTAATTCCAGGTGTATATTGGAGCTTTTTTACACATCAATATATAATTGCGCAGGCAGACATAGCCGTATTAATAAGTATCCTAATCATTGCTTTTGTAAAAGGTATTCCGATATACATTCGCAAAATAGTTTTTATAGTTAGCAATTACCTCCTCAGTTGTATTATGCTGTACACAGTGGGTTCCCAAGGCTCGGGGCAATTATACCTGCTGGTAGCCTGTGTATTCAGTATCCTTATTTTTCCAACAAAATATTCTGCATGGCCGGCTATTGCAAATACTTGTATTGCTATAGTCTTTGCAGTGGCCGTTTATTACGAGCTGTTGCCCTGGCCAAATGATTTGGCACATTCTACTGGTGCCTGGATAGCAGGGTCCTCCAGCCTGGTTTTTCTGAGCTTTTTACTTTCTTTACTTATCCCAAAACTCTTCATCGGGTTGCAGCAAACATTGGATAATGAAAAAAATCTTGCGCATAAGTTAAGTATAGAACAGGGGTCATTAACCCATGCAATGGTAATGCTCGAAAAAACGAATGTCGAGTTGGAACAATTCTCCTATGCGGCATCGCACGATTTGCAGGAACCACTTAGAATGGTAACGGGTTTTTTAACCCTGTTGGAAAAGAAATACGAAAATATTATCGATGCCAAAGGCAAACAATACATCTGGTTTGCAATGGATGGTGCTAAGCGAATGCAGCAGCTAATTATTGACCTGCTTGAATTCTCACAGATAAGCAGAAAGCAGGTAGTCTTAGAAGATATAAACCTGCATGAAATTATAGATGAGATCAGGATGCTTTATCGCATCGAAATTGAAAAAAAGAATGCAAAAATTATTGTTGAATGGCTGCCGGGACTTCATTCTAATAAAATAGCACTTAAACAGGTCTTCCAAAACCTTATCAGCAACAGTTTAAAATATTGCCAGCCAGGTGCAGAGGTTATTATTAAGATCGGCGCCGTAGAAAAAGAAATGCACTGGCAATTTTGTGTTAGCGACAACGGTATAGGAATATCAAAAAAATATTTTGAAAAGGTGTTCGTTATTTTCCAAAGGCTTCACGGCAAAGATAAATATCCCGGAACGGGGATCGGGCTTGCGATAACTAAAAAAAATATTGAGCAAATGGGCGGAGATATTTGGGTAGAGTCAGAAGAGGGTAATGGAAGCTCCTTTTATTTTACCCTGCCAAAAAATCAAATTGACACATAATATTTTATTCCTATCAGCATCTCTTGCTCCCACTGGTTTGCCATGGCAGATTTTTGGCTTTATTGTTATCTTATTATCGAATTATTATAGCGTATAGGTATGTTCTTACTACCAGATTTAGTAAAGATCAGATTCCGTTGGCGCTTTATCTGAGATTGTATAGAGCAAAATTATAATGCAAGTTTTAACTTTGAAATTGTTTCTAAAAATATTATAAACATAAGATTAAAATATTGTTAATTTATCCTTACTTTCATTTTTCAAATCAAACTAATTTTTATGAGAGGAATAGGATTATGCATAGTTGCATTATTGTTTATCTGCGAAACTTATGCGCAAACTAAAGAAATTACTGGTAAGGTTACTGATGCCAAAGATGGCAATGGACTTCCTGGGGTAAGTGTAGTTTCAAAAAATGGACAAGCATCTACTACTACTGGCACAGATGGCATTTTCTCGTTAAAAGTAACCCAGCAAACCACTATATTAAATTTTAGCTATGTTGGTTACCAATCCACGGAAGTTAGAATTGCCAATGGGCAGGCAAATGTATCATTAACCAGAATGGATAATCAACTATCGGAGGTTATTGTAACTGGCTTTGGTACAAAAATTAAGAAAGATATTTCGGGGAGTTTCTCCAGAGTAAAAGGTAAGGATATTGAAAATATGCCTGTAGCCAGTGTGGATGCTGCATTACAAGGTAAAGCTGCAGGGGTTTTTGTAAACAGTCAGTCTGGCAAGTTAGGCCAGGCCGTAACGGTTAGGATTAGAGGAAATTCTTCTATCAGCGCAAGTAGCCAGCCCCTTTATGTTGTTGATGGTGTTCCTGTAACCGCGAATGACCAAAGTTCATACGGTGGAGCCACAAATCCATTATCCGACATCAACCCCAATGATATTGAATCTATTGATGTTTTAAAAGATGCATCAGCAGGAGCAATTTACGGCTCAAGGGCAGCTAACGGCGTAATTTTAATTACCACTAAAAGAGGCCGTGCAGGCAAAACTTTATTTAGTGTAAACTATCAAACGGGTACTTCAAAAGAAACACGAAGGGTTGATTTTTTAAATTCTGAGCAGTATGCAGAACTCTTTCAAAGAGCAACAAGATGGTACGATGCCAGAAATGGTATAAACCCAAATGACCCAAATAGTGAAACCACTTTTGCTAAGGAATGGATGGCCTATCATAGTTTTGATCAGTGGTTAACAGACCCCAAAAAAAGTTATGACTGGCAGGATCAGGCTTTCCAGAAAGGAATATACAATCAGGCAGATATTCAGATGAATGGAGGCAATGAAAAAACAAAATTTTTTGGATCGCTCCAATATCTTGATCAAACTGGTATTTTAGTGGGCAATAATTTAGACAGGATAACCGGCAGACTTAATTTAGATCATAAGGCAAAGGAATGGTTGAATATTGGTTTTACCATGAGCCTTGCACGCACACTAAACCGCCGACTGCCTGATGACAATGCTTTTTCAAACCCATTGCAGGGGGTGGCTTTTATGCCAATGACCCCGTTTACAGATCCTAATACCGGCTTGCCAACGGGTACCCCTCCGGGAGATGTGAATGTAGGCCTTTACTATAACCCAAGACTTAGTATTGATTATGCATTATATACCCAGGAAGTATTTAGAAATTTTAGCAACGTTTATGGTAATGCTAAAATATTGCCCGGTCTTAATTTTCAAACAGAGTTTGGGGTAGATATATTAAGCCAAAATGAAGAAGGATATTTTCAAAGTCAAACAGTAAGAAATCAAACCAGAGCCGCCCGTGGCGTTGGAGTGAATCGTGCTGCCTTCATTGTTAACTATAACACCAATAATTATTTTAATTACATAAGAAAAATAGGTAACCATTCTATTGATCTTACCTCCGGAATGCAGTACCAACAGAGTACAGCAAAATATAATTTTACAGAGGGCATTGACTTCCCCTCAAATTCTTACAAGAAAATTGCCAGTGCAGCCACCAAGTCTGGCGGTAGTTCTTCAGAAACAAACTTTAGTTTTGTATCTACTTTTTTTAGAGCAAATTATAAATTTAAAGACAAGTATCTGGCAACATTTAGTGTACGCCGTGATGGTTCTTCTCGTTTTGGTGCAAATGAAAGGTATGGCACTTTCCCGGCCGCATCGGTTGGGTGGGTATTAACTGAAGAACGTTTTTTACAATCAATAAAAATGATCAGTTTCTTAAAATTGAGGGCAAGTTATGGCCAGGTGGGTAACGCTGAAATAGGCAACTTCCCACAACTTGGATTATTTACAGGAGATGCAGGCTATGCCGGTAACGCAGGTCAGCGACCATCACAAATTGGTAATCCTGATTTAAAATGGGAAACAACAGCCCAATTGGATTTGGGGCTGGATTTTGGTGTGTTCAATAACAGAATTACCGGAGAACTTGATTATTACGAAAAAAAGACTTCAGGTTTATTGTTGAATGTAAATATACCCTCTACATCGGGGTTTACTACACAAACCAAAAACGTGGGTACCCTTGAAAATAAAGGGTTTGAAATTGTACTTAACACACAAAACCTTATCGGAGACTTTAAATGGAATACCAATTTGAATCTTGCCAATAATAAAGGCAAAGTACTAAACATACAGGGACAAGTCATCCAAGGCGGTGTAGGCAGCATTAACAGAGTTATGGAAGGACAGCCCATAGGTGTTTTTTACACAGTGCAATATGCCGGCGTGGATGATGCTAACGGCGATGCTTTATTTTTTAAGAATACCACAGTAAATGGCCAACTCGATAAAACTAAGGTAAATGCATCAGGTTATAACCAGGCTCAAAGAACTGTTGTTGGCGATCCAAATCCAGATTATATTTTCGGAGTAACCAATAATTTTTCTTACAAAGGAATTGACTTTTCTGTTTTTATCAATGGTGTTTGGGGAAATCAAATTAATATTTATGGTATGGGTCGTTTTTCTTCTGCTAACTTCAGATTTGAAGATAACCAGACGGTAGATCAGATAGGTGCATGGACGGCACCAGGACAAAATGCAAAAGTTCCACAGGCAAGATGGTTGTCTAATAATGGAGCTCAGTTGAGCAGCCGCTATATAGTTGACGGTGCTTACGCCAGGGTAAGAACAGTTACTTTAGGGTACAATCTGCCTGCATCAGTGCTTTCAAGATTTAAACTGGATAGGGTAAGGGTTTATGCATCTGCACTTAATCTTTTTACGTTCACTAAATATCCTTATTGGGATCCTGAAGTAAATTCCGATTCTTTTGATTCAAACATTGCTAAAGGAAATGACTTTTATACCCCACCACAACCTAAAACAATTTTATTTGGTATTAATATAGGCTTTTAAACTTCCACAATCATTTAAGATAAATGAGTATGGGTTGATTTAGTTATTACAAAACCTATTTTTAAAACATCTGAGATTAGTCTAAAAAAAATTAAAACATGAAAAAATATTTTATAAGCGCACTTGTTATTACTTTACTGGTTACAGGATGCGAAAAAAAACTAGATGTTCTTCCAACCCAAAGTATTGGACAGGGGCAGGCCTTACTTACAGAAGGGGATGTATTAGTTACACTTATTGGAGCGTATGACGGCTTGCAAGGAGTTAGTGCTTATGGTGGCGAGATTATGGTACTAAACGAACTGATTGGAAATAGTGCCGATATCAGATTTACGGGAACATTTGCCGGACTTTCAGATGCGTATAAATTGGAAATGACGGCAGATAATACCTTTGCCCTTGGCATTTGGAATCAATGTTATAATACCATTAACAGGTGTAATAATGTGTTATCGGCACTTGACAAAATAACGTCATCTGCTGCTAATAAAAATAAGGTGGAGGGAGAGGCACTTTTCATTCGTGCTGCACTTTATTTTGAATTGGTAAGGCTTTATGCTAAAACCTGGGGAGACGGAGATAATCAAACAAATCCTGGTGTGCCTTTAGTTTTAACTCCAACAACTAGTATAACCGAGGCAAACTTTAAAGCCCGGAGTAGTGTAGCCGAAGTGTACGCTTTGGTAATTGCGGATCTTACGAAAGCAGAAAGTCTTTTACCCGTTTCCAACACCATTTTTGCAACCAAAAATGCTGCTGCAGCTACGCTTTCAAGGGTTGCGTTGATGAAGGGAGATTATGCCGGAGCACGTGATGCTGCTCACAGAGTAATCAGCTCGGGTCGTCACACACTTTCTGCAACTTTTGCAGGCTTATTTTTTACTTTTATCAATAATGCCGGCAACAGTCCTTCTGAATATATCTTTTCTATGAAAGTTACCACACAGGATGGTACAAATGGGATGAATACATATTTTGGCACTAATGCCGGGCCTGGCACTTCAGGAAGGGGTGATTGTAAAATTTTTCCTGCTCACCTTGCCAAGTATGAAGCAGGTGATGCAAGAGGCGCATTCTTTACAGTTGTTGGAGGTAATAATTATACACGAAAACATCTTGATCGGTTTGGAAATGTACTTGTTGTTCGCCTTGGGGAAATGTATCTTACCCGTGCAGAAGCAAATTTTCAAGTGGGTACAACCATCGGTCAAACTCCAGTAAAGGATGTGAATGATATTAGAAACAGATCCGGCTTAGCAAATTTGGCGACAGTCGATTTAGCAGCAATTTTAAAAGAGCGGTATCTCGAAACCGCATTTGAAGGAAATCGGCTTCATGATATAAAAAGAACACGTGGTACACAATCCGGTACGCCTTGGAATTCACCAAAAATGATTCTTCCTATACCGCAAAGAGAAATGGATGTGAACAAGAAATTAGTTCAAAATGTTGGTTATTTTTAAATGACTGGTTTATAAAAAAAGGGCTGTCTCATATAGTGAGACAGCCCTTTTTTTATAAACTATTATTTCGAACAATAGTGGCCTAAGCCTGATTTTACTTTAAGATAACATCAGCCCTCCCCGTAAAATAACTGAGAACTGGAACCACCCTGAACCTGAGGCGCATTTATTACAAGGCAGATGCAGCTACAATGGCATTTCAGCTTATGGTTTTACCGGCTAGGTAAATAAAGTAAGTTGCAAACTAAAAGCATAAGCCATAAACAGTTATTTGGCAAATTAAGAATGGGAACTCACGAAAAATAATCACTACCCAGGGTACGAACACAGCAGAATTTGTGATTGATGTAAAAAATATTCTTAACCTGGTAAAAAGTAAAAGACATTCAATGCATCTAAATCAAAGATATCAGCACGTTGACAAAAAAAACTGTAGTATAAAAACTGCAAGTTTAAAAAAGCAAAACCTGGTGTTTGCCGGATTCTCCCCCTGGAGGCGTCGATGTTGTTAACACAGTATCTGACAATAATAGACAATTGGGTAAAAAAGTTTTCAATAGCAACAAAAAATGGCCTGCATTTACAGGCCATTTTAAAAATATTTTTATTCAAGATTATTACTGCCCCACCATAAATACGGCATTGCACATCATTAATTTTCCATTCTCCCAAAAATTACGGAACATGATATTATCCGTAATATAGCTTACACTACCCCGGCCCAATTCCTGCACGCCAAACAGCAAACCGTCTTTCAATTTTGGATTTAGTTTATAACCCACGAACCCGGCCACCTGGTTTTCTTTTTTAATGGTACCCACATTCCAGCCACCTTCTTTTATGAAATCATACACGGCCGCATCCATCTTTAAGGTGTAATAATATTTGGGATAGCCAAACATCAACGGATGCGAATTGTCTACATCCACTTTAAAGATAGAACCCGGTGTGGTGCCGGCTATGCTCAGTCTTTCTCTATCTGCAAAATTGAGCAAGTCTGCATAGGGGTCTTTCTTTTTATTAGAGTCTTCCTCGGCATTGTTTTGAGATTTTAGGTTGCTCCATTCCTGTTTGGAGAGTTGCGCTACTGCCCCTTCTAGCGCTACCACCCGGCCGCCGCCATTAATCCATTGTTCAAATTGTTTGGCTTGGTCTTTATCGGCCAAAAACTTGTAACGCCCGTCGGGCATGATCATTACATCATAGTCGCTCCAGTTAGTGCGACCAAAGTCCACCGCATTTACCAACGTAATTTTATATTTCAACTCCTTGTCAAAAAAGTGCCATATTTCCCCGGCGGCATTGGCGCTCACACCTTCGCCGGTAAGCAAGGCTACCCTCGGGGCTTTCATAGGATGCACATACGCACTTCCAAAATCAAATCCTTTGTCTACCATACCAGAATTTACTGCATGCATTTTTACTTTGTGTTCGTTGCAAACGTCGCTTACAATTTTCCACAATGCACTGCCCAATCTTTCATTTCCTTTTTTAGAAACAATTACAGAGCCATTGCCAAACGCATTGCCCCCGGCTTCAAAAGCAGCTTCTGCAAAGCGCAGCCTGATGCCTTTTTGCAAAAGCTGGGCTACTGCTGCAGCGGAGGCTGCAGACTGCCATGGAATTACATAAGCATATGCATCTGCAGTGGGGTTGTTTATAAAATCGGCCAGGGTTTTTCCGCCACCAACATTTATCATTTGTGTGCTGGCATAGGCGTTTACACCATAAGTGTATGGCAACGCCCAGGCAGTGATGTCGTAAGTGGCAGAGTCTACCAGTTTAGAGGATGGCTCAAACAAAACCTTTACCATCACTGCTCTTGGCTGTGCGGTGCTTACCACAATGTCGTTGGCTGCAATAGAAAAAGATTCTTCTTTTTGTGTTTGATAGTTATAGCCTTTTCCGCTTCCGGTAGCGGTGCCATATTGAATGCCATTTTTATCTAACAATTGCAGCAGTGCTCTCAGCCTGCCTTCATCGTTGGGATTGTTTTTAATGATATAAGATTTATAGTTTCCAACATTTCCTTTAGATGCTTCATTAAAATACTGGCGAAATTCTTTTACCAGTTTGCCGGCATTTTGCGACGCTACTTCCACCGTACTCATGCCAGTGGTAAAATGGTGTAGGGCCCGGTCGTAAAGCGTAAGCGTATCACCTTCATCTGTTTCAATGCCAAGGCCGGCAGCAGGACCGCCGCCTTGCTCGTACGTCATACCAATAGAGCCGTTGTAAATGGGATAGGTATCGCCATACGAAGGATAAAATAAATCGAATACTTCTTTTGTAAAATACAACCAGTTGTTTTTATCAAAATAAGAAGCATGATTTTTTCCGATGGTAACCTGGAAATCTCTTTGCCACTTGCTGATGGTTTCATGATACGGTTGAGCCGCTGGTGCAAAATAATAAGGTTGGTTTACGCCCTGCTCATGAAAATCTACATGTACATAAGGCATCCACTGCAGGTATTGCACGATGCGCTGCTGGCTCTCTACCTGTGTTTGCCATGCCCAGTCACGGTTAAGATCAAAGTTGTAATGGTTGCTTCTGCCGCCAGGCCATGGTTCCCGGTGTTCTCTTGCATTAATAGATGGGTTGTAATTATTACCCACCACTCCATTAAACCAGTTTACATAACGATCTCTGCCGTCTGGGTTCAGGCAGGGGTCAATAATAACCAGGGTATTTTTTAACCACTCTTTGGAGCCTGCATTTTGCGGATCGGTTAAAGCAAAGATGGTAAGCATGGCTGCTTCGGATGAAGAGGTTTCATTGCCATGTACATTGTAGCTCAGCCACACAATGGCAGGGCCATTTTCTGCAGGAGCCATTTTATCTTTTGCCAGGTTGGCCAGGCGCATATTGTTTAAACGAATATTCTCCAGGTTGCTGATGTTTTCGGCAGAAGAAATAAAGGATAAATACAGCGGACGCTTCTCATTGGTTTCGCCATACTGCTGCAGTTTAACCAGCGATGGCATAGCCTCTGCCACATGTTTAAAATAATTTACTACCTGGAAGTGAGGCGTGTACCTGCTGCCAATTTTATATCCTAAAAAAGCCTCCGGCGATTTTACCTGTGCCTGGCAAAGCAAAGCGGTAAGACATACCGATAAAGAAAACAATAATTTTTTCAAAATCAAAAATTTAGAATGGTAAGTAACTCGTTCAAAAAACAAAAGTCTGCAATTTTGAGTGATTGTAGACTTTTGTTTGGAAAAGTATTTTAAATTTTAGTAACCAGTGTTCTTTACCAGTAACCCCTGGCTGGCATCCATTTCTCTTTAAGGAATAGGAAAAACCAGCTTGTCTCAATTACAGGCAGAAGAGCCTGTTAATATTATTGACCTCTTAAGATAGTAAAAGCGATGGCTTTCAAATGCCAATTCAATAAAGCGCTCATTGCGTTTATCCGTTACGGTAAGTAATAATGGAACAGTAGAATTTGTTTGCAAGCGATTTCCTGCCCTGCCAACTTTGACGCTGATTTCGTTCAATAGAGTTTGGTCAATGTCCCATTGCCTTTATAAATTCTTCCTTTTTCCGACGGGCTACATCCAGTACGGTATCATCCTTCATTACCACCTGGCCTCCTTCTCCTTTGATGTATTTTTTAACCAGGGTTTTATTAATGATGTAAGAATGATGAATGCGCATAAATATCGAAGATGGTAACAATTCTTCAAAGTCCTTTAAGGTTTTGGCCACGGTGAGTTTGCCAGCATTTATAAGGTGAAAGCAAGTATAATTGCTTTGAGCTTCCAGGTAAATGATCTGACCAGTCTCTACAAATTGTAACCCTTCCATGGAGGGGATGGCAATGCGTTGCAATTCTTTTTTATCGGTGAGCAGGTTTTGCAACAACAGTTCCAGTCGTTTATTACCGGTCTCCGTATTTCTCTTTTGCCTGGCTTTTTCCAGGGCTAACTTTAAATCTTCTATGGCAACTGGTTTTACCAGGTAATCCAGCGCACTAAATTTAATGGCCTTAATGGCGTAATGATCGTAAGCAGTTATGAAGATCACTTCAAAATTTTTGTTGTGCAATTGTTGCAACATAGAGAATCCATTCATGCGGGGCATTTCTACATCTAAAAAAACAATATCCGGTGTTTTAGTTGTCAGCATTTTTATACCGGCTTCGCCATCTTCGCATTCACCTATGATGTTTATATCCTGGCAGTGGTTCCTAAGCTTTTGTTTTAAGGAATTGCGGCTGCTCGTTTCATCGTCAATAATAATTGCTGTAAGCATATAACTGGTATTATGGTTGAATAATGACTGACACGGCTACTCTTGTGCCGATGGGTTTGTTGTTTTCATCACAGAGGTCTTCGATGTTAACGGCTCCGTTGTTGCGCTGGTTAAAGAGGTTGATGCGTTCTTCTGTTATCTGCATGCCCATAGATCCGTAAGCCAGTTTGTTTTGTTGTTTGTAAGTGGCTGCCAGCTTTCTTCCAATACCGTTGTCTTCAATAAGGTAGTGAATATGATTTGGGGTAGCATATACCTCTACCTTTAATCTTTTATCTCCGTCCAATTTATTCAATAGGCCATGGTGAATGGCATTTTCTACAAAGGGTTGAACAATGAGCGGAGGAACTTTGTAGTCGCCGTTCAAAATTTCAGGAGCAATAGTAACCTGGTAAGTAAATTTATGATCAAAGCGCAAAGCCTCCAGTTCCAGGTAAAGTTGCATGGTTTCCATATCCTTCCAGCAGGGTACAGTATTGTGGGCGGAGTTCTCTAAAATAGAACGGATGAGTTTTGCAAATTTTGAAAGGTATAAAGTAGCTTTTTCTTTTTCATCCATCTGAATAAGATTGTCAATAGAATTGAGACAATTAAAAATAAAATGCGGATTCATTTGCGCTCTCAGTGCCATCATTTCTGTTTCTGCAATTTTTTGTTTCATTTCTGCCTCATGCCGTATGGTTTGTATCCTTTTTTTTATCAGCCAGTAAATAGTTCCCCCGGCCGTGGCCAATAAAATAAAATAAAACCAGGCGCTTTGCCAAAAAGCAGGGGTAATGTAAAATTGAAAACTTGCCTGCTGCTGATAATAATCGCCGTTCTCTCTCTTAGCTTTTACTTTAAAAATATACTCACCCGGAGGCAATTTTGAATAACGAACACTGTGTTGTTTTCCTGCAAACACCCAGTCTTTTTCAAATCCTTCCAGCATATAATAATACTCCACAGCACCTGGAGAATTAAAATCCAACACAGAGAAATTAAATGTTAAAGCATTTTGAGTGTAATTGAATGATGCGTTATTTCCTGTTTTGGTATTTTCTACGGAAACAGCATCATTCACTAAAATGTCATCTATGGTTACAGGATAATTATAAGATGCAATAATGTCAGCGGGATTGAAACAGATAAAATTATTTTCAGTTACCGTAGCGATTTTTCCATCCGGCAGTACTGCAATTCTTTGCCTGAATTTAGAATAGGGCAAGCCGTTCTGCTGATTATACAATCCCAACCATTTGCCCCCGGCACCTATGTGTCCAATACCATTAATGGTAGTAAACCATGCTCCTCCCTTTTCATCTACAGCCACGCCATATACATTATCGTCTGGCAGGCCTGATGATATATCATAGTTGGTAAAGCCTTTATCCGGTGCAAGCGATGTTGTATACTTTGACAGCCCTCCTTCAAAAGTTGCCACCCAAATATTAGCTTTGCCGTGTGGTATAATTTCATTGATAATAGAGGAATGTAAAGCAGTTTTGTTTTTATTATTTACTGCGATGAGTTTGAATTTTTTATTATAAAGATCATACCTGATTATACCATATCCCGATGTGCCAATCCACATACAATTATTTTGCACATCTGAAGCAAGGCAGTTAGTTGCATCCTCACCTATATCGGTTTTGGAAGGTATCCATATATCCCTGCTCCGGGGATCATAAATAAATAATTGTTTCAGGGTATTGCCGATCCAGTAATTACCTGCAGCATCAATAGCCATGGAGGTAACAGCGGTTTTATTGTAAGGAATTGGCAATGTGATTTTAGCCCATTTTTTTAACCGGGAATTGTATAGGAGCAGCGAACCGGTGGAAAAAATAAAAATGGAATCTGCATTGTGGGAATAAAATGCATAACAGGTATCATGGCTGTAAGCAACAGGTCTTTGAAGTTCTTTCATTATTCCTGTTTTATTGTCTGCTTCAAAAACTTTATTATCCTTCCACGAAGCAATCAACCAACTATCAGCAGCCTCCAGGTATGTGAAATTTTTAAGTGCCAGGTGAGGGTTAGCAGTAAGATTGTTTGGAAAAGACAGGTGAAGGTTATTATTTAAAACGGGAATAAATTTGCTTACACCATTCATAGTACCCACCCAGGTATTCTGGTGCCTGTCTTTATAAATGCAATTTACTTTTCCTTTTAATAAATCATTTTCGTTACCACCAGTTCCTGTTAAAAAATACATCACTTCATTGTTTTCATTAAAAGCCGCCAACCCTTCTGCCGCAGGAGCAAAGAGTTGTTTGTCATTCCGGTTATAGGGCGCAATAAATTTTCCGGCGTGTTTGCTTCGTTGCATTGAAACAGCCGTCAATTTTTTTGTTGATGCGTTGAAACAGTATAATTTATTTTGCTCGTCAACACAATAAACTTTATTAAATATCTTATCAAAATAGAAAAAAGTTATTTCGCTCAATGCAATGGATGCCTGCAATGTAAATGCACCTGTTTGTTTATTGAAACTAAAAATACCATCTGTAGTTGCCAGCCAAAGCTCTGAGGCAGATTTTGGCAATATGCGTAAGATGGAGTGGTAGCCTTCATTTATTTCAATATGATTACTGCGGAGGTACGCTCTGAAATTGTACCTGTAAAATTTTCTTTTCGCCGGATTGTAATGGCAAAATTCTCTTGAATCTGCTGCTATCCAGATGCTGGTATCGGTATCAGGATAAGTATCCCATACCAGGTCGCTGGGAATGTTGCTGTCGTTTGCAGAATCACCGGGCAAAAAAACTTCTGTAGTACCTGCAGCCATATCAATCCGGTTTAAACCCTTCCTGGTGCATACCCATATGCTTCCTTTTTTATCCTGTTCTATGTCTGTAATAAAACCATTGGATAAATAATTCTTTTTCTGTAATGATGGTTTATATACTTTCCAGCTATTGCCGTTATACAGGTTCAGCCCGCTTTCGGTGCCTATCCACATATACCCTGTTTTATCTTCAAAAAAACAGGTAACCCTGTTATTGCTCAGCCCGTCTTTTTCAGTAAGATTATTAAAATAAGCCTGTTGCTGTGCAACAGCGTTTACAGGTTGGCAGTACAAAAAGATACCTGTACAAATCATTAATTTGAGGATGAATAGGTTGTTGATTTTAATTCTATTATACATGCATTGTTTTAAACCCTGGTATAAAGAAAGGTATTTTAATGAGTACATAATAAAGAAATGGATGATTGCTAATGCGGCGATAGACCATTCTTGTAACAGTACTTTAATTTTAGAATTTTACAGGGTGCGTTATTGGTTCTGTGTATTTCAGCTATTTATTTTTAGCTGCATTAGCAAGAGGATTTAAATGTTGTAAGAATGTTGATTTTGTAGTTGCTTATTTTTTTGCTTCTAATGCATTCAATCTCTTCTCCTGTTGTTCTATTAGTTTTTGTTGCGTGTCTATAATTACTTGTAGTTCCTGCACCGCTTTTACAAGGGGCACTACAAAATCGGCATACCTTAATCCATATAATGCTCTTTCATTATTTGGCTTATCTACAACATTAAAACTAAAAACTGTTTTATGTAATGCCTGCTCTGCTTCCTGTGCACTAAAGCCGGTTTCCCTATGTGTTGCTGCATGCAGCAAGCTTTCTCTTTTCTACTGTTTTTATACCAGCACCGGCTGTATCATATGATGCGGTGGTATCGTAAAACGCCTCTATGCCAGCTATATCTACACAATAACCTACAGGCTTTAAAAGCTTGATAAATTCGAGACCCTTCTCATCTTCAGTAATTTCTTTTTTAAAGCGGCCATCCGAAAAGGTCGTCCATTTAACATGCCCTCCAATTGATGGTACACCTGAATTTCCTATCATCACTTTATTGTGGTCATCTACCACTGTATTATAACCGATGGCTGTAGCATTTACCAGTTTGTCCAGCCATCCAGGCTTGTAAGCGCACTAACTGCTGTAATGCCAATACCCGTCTGATTTTCCAGAAGAAGAAACGAAACCCATTGCAGCATTGTAAGAACCGCTACTGTTGGCAGTAAGGGCGACTACTCCTACTGCGGCATTGCCGGCTGCAGTATTGGAAAACAATGCGCCAAGGCCTATGGCTGTATGTTGATTTGATGAAACATTTGCATAAAAAGCATCTTTTCCTAACGCCATATTCTGAATTCCGGAAATATTATTAAACATAGCATTCACCCCAAAGGCACAATTGAAAGCACCTCCGGTATTGGCAAAAAGTGCTTGTAAACCAAAAGCTGCATTTTCAAACCCGGTGTTGTTTTGCCTGAGCGCCTTCTCATGTGCTGTTCAAAAAAAATAGATTTTTCCTGCTGTGGTTTGGAAAACGGATTAGTTGACTGATATAATAGTAGACTGTCTTGCTATCAACAGCCAGCTATTTTTATTTTTCATCCAGATATTTGTGTATTGTCTTTTTACTATTTTACCTGCATTGGGCATTTTCCCTGTCGGTTGTAAAGTTTCATGACCCATTGCAATAGCACAATTTTCTATAAAGGTTACTCTTTCAGTAACTCTTTCGAAAACTTCCATATCAACTTCCCCATTTCTTATAAGATTCTTAAGTTCCTGGAGCGTGGTAATTTTATTGGTAGGAGCATTTACAATAAAGTCTGGAGAAAAGAGAACAAACAATGTTGCAGTATCTTTTTTTAAAAATGCTTCTCTCTGGGCATTTTCAAGTTTTCGTATTTCGGTTTCTGCGGCACTTTGCGCATGCGTATAAATAAATATTAAGAGTGAAGCAATTGCGGTAATTAATTTTTTCATTTCATGTAAGTTGAAATTGAAGATGGGTAATTATTAATTTAAATATATTTCATAAAGTCCTTTTTTTTATTCCACACAATACATTAATAGGCGGCATACCTGCAGTCACTAATATATGCACG